>CAYTRQ010000031.1:0-23273 GCA_964440025.1 uncultured Polyangiaceae bacterium
GGGAGATGGCGTTGCGCAGGCGCTCCGGGACCTCCCCCTTCATGGACTGAAGGCCCCTTTTGAGGGGCCTTCATCAAACCGCCGGCTGCCGGCGGTTTGATGATTCTGTGGCGCGCACCTGGTCGATGGGGCTAGCGTCAGGCGGAATTGATCAAGTAGATTCTTGCGCATCGGGGTTGTTTTTCGGTTGGAATTAGCCCTTGTTCCGAAGAACAATCACCCGATACTTTTTATTTTCATGAACTGACCCGCCGATTTCCCCTTTGTTTTCGCGGCGTTAGCCATTTGGAGACGGGAACTAGCCTCGTGTTGCGCCAATTTGGAGAGTTGATTTTTGGGTGGATGCCCCACCCCGTCCGTCCTCGCGCGAAGCGCTACGGGCGGGCAGCCTCCCCCAAATCGCCCGCTTCGCGGGCTCAGGGGGAGGAGAGGTCACGCGGCACTGGCCACGTAGTCCACCAGGGGCTGCAGTCTTTTTCGCAATTCACGCGGCGATGACGCCGGATCAAAACGTCTTTGGCTCCAGGTAGCTCTGCGCGGCGTGGCGAGCATGTCAGAGAAGGTGACCCCGGCCTTGTGAGTGTACTCAAGGTTTGGGATTTCGGCAACTGGACGGTCATGTCCTTCTACGCTCGCCTCGATTCGAACGATCCCCATGGCGACGTTGCCGCGAGCTATTTTCAGTACTTCAGCGATCGAGGCATCAAGCGCGACGAGATTGACGGTCCTCTCATCGCTGACGAACCTGGTGGTGTCCCGCCGTACTGGGACCGCATCAACATTCCTGGCTGGTACCGTCAAAGTGACAACTTTAGACGGGTGATGGATGACATGTATGTCGCCATTGGCCCCAATGCCCAGGCGCGCATCGAGCTGGGAAACGCTTCGACCTACAGCGAGTGCACCGAGTTCGCCCTGTTGACGCCGATCTCATGGACCAATAATGAGATACGAGCGACGGTCCGCAGCGGAGGGTTCTCGGACCTCGGCTCTCAGTATCTCTATGTATTCGATGGAGAGGGCCGGGTAAATTCCTTCGGTCTGGCCATCTGAGTTCCTTCGAGACGCTTGCTTGCCCGACTCCGAGAGAACTCGGTCTAGACCGCTCACGGATTGAATTGAGCCTCCGCCTTATTTGGCCCATCCTCTGCGAGGGCCAAATAAGGCTACGGGAGGCCATTGCTCTATCCGGGGCGGCACGTTGCTCAGGATCGACCGCTCTCACGAGCGGTCTAGGACGGCCACCTTCAAGGAGAGGCGTCTTATCCTTTCGAACGCCAGCCACCACCCAGGGCCTGGTAAACGTTGACCATCGCGCGGATTTGGCGCTGCCGGGTTTCGATGAGCTCCATCTCGGCTTCCAGGGCGTCACGACGGGTCAACAGAACCTCCATGTAGTCAGCGCGTGCCGACTGAAACAGTACGTTCGAAATCTCGATGGAGCTAATGAGTCGGTCGACCTGTTGGGCCTGAAGCTGATAGCTCTCCTGCAAGTTCTCGATCATCGAGAGGCGATTCACGACTTCTGTGAATGCACTCAGCAGTGTCTGTTCGTAGGCGAGAACGGCTTGGACTTGCCGCGCATTGGCCGCCCGGTACTGAGCCTTGATGGCGTTGCGATTCAAGAGCGGGGCTGTGAGGTTGCCCGCCACCCCGTAGGCGAGAGACTCTGGAGTCGTCAGCAGGTATTGGGCGTCGAAGGCTTCGTAGCCGATGCCTGCGTCCAGGCTCAAGGAAGGATAGAAGCGAGCCCTCGCGGCCTTGACGTCGAGCTTGGTGGCTTCCAGCTCCAGTTCCGCCTGGCGCACGTCAGGCCGGTTGTCCAAAAGCTTTGCCGGTAGTCCGAACGAGATCGAATCGGACAGGACATCGTCGAGCTTTCCTTTGCTCCTCTTCACCGGTTCGGGATAGCGACCGACCAAGAAATTGAGCCGGTTCTCTGTCTGCACTATGCGCTGTGTCAACTCGAAGCGACGACTCTGGTTGGCCAGAACCTCTGCTTCGAATCTTTGCACCGCCAGTTCCGTGACCCGCCCTGCTTGCTTCTGCAAACGGACGATGGCGAGCGCATCTTGTTGAATGGCGATGTTGCTATCGAGAACTTCGAGCTGGTTGTCCAGGGCTCGAAGCTCGAAATAGGAGTTGGCAACTTCTGCCACCAACTGAGTGATGACGAAGTTCCTTGCCTCGATGCTGGCCCGATAGCGCAGCTCAGCGGCCTTGGCCGAATTGCGGAGCCTCTTCCAAATGTCGACTTCCCACGAAGAAACCAGCCCAAAGCGGAAATCCGGCAGGTTTTCATCCACGCCGTGGGCTTCATCACTCGTTCCCTGGCTGGTGTACCTACCCACTTTTTCAACGCCTGCCTCTGCTTGGGCCCTCAGCTTGGGCAAGTACTCACCTTTGCTCTCGGTCACCTCGCTCTTTCGCACGATGATTTCCTGGAGCCGTATGCCGAGCTCTTGATTGTTCTCGAGCGCCTGCGCGATGAGCTCGCGGAGCAACGGATCCTGGAAGAAATCGTTCCACAGCTTCTGAGCCTCGGGTGTTGCGCCGGCGTCGATCTTCTGACCTTGCTGCGCAAACGCTGTCGGAACGTGGCGGTCCGGCTCCCTGGGCTCGTTTCCTTCGAGCGAGGGTACGCAGCCCCAGGAGCACAACAAAAGAAGAATCAGGGCCGTTCGCTTCCAATGTCCGCGTCGATCAGTCCTCACGGGTCACCTCCTCGCCGGACGTCTTTCATCGGATGCTTCTTCGTCTGGCGGAAGGGACCCTGTCTCCCACTGCTCACTAAAGGGTGTCGCAGTCTCGTCGCGTAGGAGTTTCCGTCCGTCAGAAATCCTAGCAAACATGTAATACAGCCCGGGGATGACGAGCACCCCAACCACCGTGCCGAGCAACATGCCGCCGACTCCGGTCGTTCCGATAGTTCGATTGCCAACGGCTCCGGCGCCTGTTGCGACAACCAGCGGAATGAGGCCCGCGATGAACGCAAACGACGTCATCTGGATCGGGCGGAAGCGAAGCTTCCCGCCCTCTATCGCAGCGTCCTTCAATGAAAGCCCGTCTTGTCGTCGCTGCACTGCGAATTCCACGATGAGAATAGCGTTCTTGCCCAACAAACCCACCAACATGATCAGACCGAGCTGCGCCCAGACGTCATTGGCCAACCCAGTAGCCTTGAGCAGGAAAAAGGACCCAAAAATTCCAATTGGTAGCGAGAGGATGACCGCAATGGGAATCAAGAAGCTCTCGTACTGTCCCACCAAGACCAGATAGACGAATGCGACCACGACGAGGAAGATGTAGAGCGCCTCATTTCCCTTCTGTGCTTCGTCCCAAGCGAGGCCTTCCCACCCGAGATCGTAGCCCTTGGGCAAGGTCTTCGCGGCCACCTCACGAATCGCATCAATCGCCTGTCCGCTCGAATAGCCTGGTGCTGGCACCGCCTGAATCGCAGCAGAAGGGTAGAGATTGTAGCGCGTGATCTCGTTTAGACCCTGCTTCTTTTCGAGCTTCATGAACGACGAATACGGCACCATGTCTCCGTCTTCGTTCTTGACGAAGAACTCGTCGAGGTCCTTGGGCATACGCCGAAACTCGGGCCATGACTGGACGTAAACCTTGTAGAATTGGTTAAAGAGAATGAAGCCCTGTTCGTAGGTGCTACCGATGAGGATGTTGAGGTTCTCGAGCGCCCGATCGATGGAGACGCCCTTCTGCATGGCAATGTCATTGTTGATGACAAGTTCGTACTGCGGGTAGTCGGCGGCATAGAACGTGAAAAGGTTCTTGACCTCCGGCCTTTCTCGGAGTTCGGACATGAACGCGTCGGTTACCTCCCCCAGCTTCTTGTAGTCAGCCTCGCTCGATTGAGTTTTGTCCAACAAGCGCAAGGAAATCCCGCCCGCAGCCCCAAAACCGGGAATGGCGGGCGGCTCGAAGAACTCGAGTTTGACGTCGGTCATCTTCACAGTCTTTTCCTCGAGTTGTTCGATGATCTCGCGTGCCGTGTCCTCTCGTTGATTCCACTCGCGAAGATTGATGATGGCCGTGCCTGCGTTCGAGCCGCGACCCTCCGTCAGAATTTCGTATCCGGCCACTGACGTGACCGAGCTGACTCCCTCCACCGTCTTCACAATTTTCTCCAACTCTCGCGACTTGGCGTTGGTGTATTCGAGGGTCGAGCCTGGTGGCGTCTGAATAACGGCGTAGATGATTCCTTGGTCTTCTCCGGGAATAAAGTCGCTCGGCATCTGGGTGTTGACTCCGACGATGCCGGCGGCAAACGCCCCCACCAGTCCCAAGGTGACGACCCGGCGGGTCACAATGGGCCGAAGTATGCGTGCGTAGCCGTTGGTGATCTTGTCCACGCCACGACTAAAGGCGCTCTGTGCAAAGGGAACTCCCAGCAGCAGAAGGCCGATGGGCCCCCAAAGCATGTACGCCAAGTAGGTGATGCCAGCGAGCAGTGGCAGGCCGACCAACGCATACGCCGCGATAGCTTTGGGGGTCCTGGGAAGCGCCATCTTCGCGCCAGCCTGTTCGGCATGACCGTGAGGCTTGAGGATCATGGCGCACAGGACCGGAGTGAGAGTGAGAGCGACGACTCCCGAGAGGATGATCGCTGAAGCCATGGTGACGCCGAACTGGCGATAGAAGACACCGGCCGGTCCGGGAATGAACGTGACGGGCACAAACACGGCCGTCATCACGAGCGTAATCGCGATGATTGCACCGCTGATCTCGTGCAACACCTCCATGCTCGCGCGATAAGGCGAGAGGTGCTTCTCCGCCATCTTTGCATGGACCGCCTCGACCACCACGATGGCATCATCGACGACGACGCCGATGGCCAAAACCATCGCGAATAGCGTGATGAGATTGATGGAGAACCCCAATAGGTTCAGGACGAGAAACGCACCGATCAGAGAAACCGGCACGGCTAAAGTTGGTATCAACGTCGAACGCAAGTCGCCCAGGAACATGTAGACCACGAGCGACACCAAAATGAACGCTTCCAACAAGGTGTGGAGCACCTTTTCAATGGAGGCATCGACGAACTTGGACACGTCGTAGGCGATCTCGTAGTCCATTCCCGGCGGAAACGACTTCTTCATCCTCTCCAGAGTGGTCTTGACGTCCTCGATGACTTCCGCCGCGTTGGAACCGGGAGCCTGCTTGAGCACGATCGAGGCGGCCGGGCGCCCATCGACGTCGGAGTAGATGTCGAAGAACTCCGACCCCAATTCGATGCCCGCGCGCTGCGCCTTTCCACCTTGCGCATCTGCAGCCTGCGCCTTGGAGTCTGGTGAATCGCTGGCGACAGCGCCCGTGCCTTTGCGGAAAGCGTGCGTGGTGTCCTGCCCCTTCTGGTCGGTCCCATTCTTTGAGCTACCTATCCAGGCAGAAGTTTCGCCTTCAGGTGGAGTACAGATATCCGCCAAGCGAAGGATCTGCCCGTCGGACTTTGCCTTGATGATGATGTTGCCGTACTGCTCGGGCGTGTTGTAGCGACCAACATAGGTCAACACGTATTCTTTTGACTGGGACGTCATGCCCGTTGCCTGCCCAAGCCGCCCGGGGGACCCAATGATGCTCTGCTCTGCCAACGCATCCATCACATCCTGGACAGAGACGTCGTAGGCGCGCATCCGTTCGGGATTGAGCCAGATGCGCATCGCGAACGTGCGGTTGCCGAGGTTAGTCGGAATACCCATGCCCTTGATCCGTTTGAGTTCGGGCATGACGTAGGCGTTCGCGTAGTTGAACAGGTCCTTTTGGTCGGTGTTCGGATCCTCGCTGTAGAGGTTGAGGTACATCAACATGCTCGGCACCACCTGGCTCACGAGGATGCCCTCTCGCACAACCAACGGTGGAAGCCGACTCAGCATGATATTGACCCGGTTCTGGACATTCACGACGTTGATGTTTGGATCTGTCCCCGGTTCGAAAAAGATCCGGATGGTTGCCTCACCCGCGCTCGTCGCGTCAGAGACCATGTAGCGCATGTTCTGCACGCCGTTGATGGATTGCTCGAGCGGAATAATGACTGAGTTGATGAGCACATCTGCGCTCGCACCAGGATACGCGATGGAGACGTAGACGGTTGGAGGCGCAACATCGGGAAACTGGGTGATCGGCAGACTTCTGATCCCCAACACACCTCCGAAGAGGATGATGATCGACGTGACGATTGCCAACGCGGGACGTTTGAGAACTTTGGTGAACATGGCAAAGGGGGGGGCGAAAACAGCGGCAGCTGAATGGGCGCGGGTTGGAGGATGAGCTGCGCGCCTATTCGGCGTGGTGCTTCATATGGGAGAGGACTTCCTCAGGCTTTCTGAAGCGCGCCTCGATATGCTGGCCGTCGTGGATCTGCCTGACTCCCTCGAAGACAATCTTTTCTCCAACGCTGAGTCCGCTCTCCACGACGAAAACGTCTTCCAGTTCATTTTCGACAACGATTGCTCGCTGATGAGCAACTCCTTTGTCGTCGACTACATAGACGTAGAGTTTGTCGAGAATCTCGAACGTCGATCGTTGGGGGATCACGACCGCGTCCTTGATGGGCCGGTGGATCCACAGCGTTCCGGTTTGTCCGTGGCGCAGCAGCCGATTCGGATTGGGAAAGTCCGCGCGGAATGGGATGTTACCTGTCTCGCTGTCGAAATCAGACTCGATGGTGAGCGACTCGTGGGCTGGATGTTCGAAAAACGTCCCATTGGCCAGCTGCAGTTCTAGACGAGCACCCGGCAGTTGAAGTCGATGGGGACTTTCCGGGTCCACCGCATCCGGAAGGGCTTGAAAATCGAGATAGTCCGCCTCGGGAACGTTGAAGTACACCCACATCAGGCTGTTGTCCGAGACGGTGGTGAGAATGTCTCCCTCCTCGAGCAGACTTCCCTGTTGCTCAAACTGGCGATCGATGATGCCGTCGAACGGCGCCCTGATCTCGGTGAAGTTCAGTTCCGCCGATGCAAGTTCTACGCGCGCCTTGGCACGCTCCCTCTCGGCTTTTGCCAAGGCCAGCTCCTGGTCGGAAACAATTCCATTTTTGAAGAGCATTTCCGTGTTCCGGAGGGCAATCTCTGCCCGGTTCAGCTCCGCCTCATCAGCATGCAGCCGGGCCTTGTAGACAACAGGCAACAGCTTGAAGAGCAGCTGTCCCTTCTTTACGGCTTGACCCTCTTCGACCTTCACCTCCTGCAAGTAGCCCCTTTCGAGGGCCCGGAGCTCGATGTGTCGGCTAGCCCGGATTTGGCAAACGTAGTGCTCGGGCACATCGATGTCGCGCGCCACAGCGCTGGTCATCACGACCGGGTGCCGCGTTTCGTGTTCCTGGGCTTCGTCGTGTCCCTCGAGTTCCTCGGCGTTGATGCTGCTGCAGCCGAACGAGGTAAGAAGAATACCGAGCAAGAGGGCGATGGGAGTAGTGTTGAGCTTCATGGATCCCGTTCCTGGCTGCGCTGGAGAGCTGGCAGCCCGATGTCTGACAGGGAGTAAGGTCGCCGTTGGTAAGCTCCCTATGAATGGTGCTGACCGCGAACGTGTCGATCTGTCGTAAAAAAGGGGGAAAGGATTAACGGTTTGGAGGTGGGGATATGGGCGCAGAAGGACAGTCCGTCCATCTTGGCCAACCGCGGAGCTCAGGTGCTCAAGCGCAGTCCGCCCTTTGGCCCGCCTTGGAGCCTCGGGGAGCAATACGCACCCAGAGAGAAGATGCGGAGAGAGTGCCGCACGGGGACCACACTGGTCAGTCAGTCCACGTGAGCGATTTGCACGCTCAGGCGCGCAATGCAGAAGCACGACACTAGACCGCTCACGGATTGCGCAGGAGCCTCCGCCGTCTTGGCGCCTTCTCTGCGAGGGCCAAATACGGCTACGGGTGGCCATGGGTCTATCCCTGGCGTCACGTTGCTTGGGATCGACCGCTCTCGCGAGCGGTCTAGCCGTGAGCGCCGGGAATCGTCTGAACAAGGGGGGAGAGCCGCCTGCCGTTACGACGCGGATGCTTTGTCGCCCCTACCCCGGCGGTCGTGCGCATGCAGGCAGGCCACATGCAAGCAGGCCGCGACGACTAACTCGCGCGCGCGGGAAGACCTAGCTCACGCACGGGCGGACCACGTGTCGGGTCAGCGATCAGCAGGGTTGGCAAACCCCGTCGTGGTTCGGTCGCTGGCGCCGCCGACATAACGTGCCATAGCCAAAGTCGATCTTTGCGGCGACTCCCTCCGGCCAGGATGCCACTATCGGAGCCGTCCTCTTCGAAGGATTCGCCGTCCGCGGCCTCGGTTGCCCGGGGCAGCTTCGAATACCGCTCGTCCACTGGTCGAGCCGTTTCGTGATTCTCCGGGCTTCCTACCGTGACACTTCCCGCGGTGACGCTGGCCGTGACGGCCGCCGCATGCGACAGGGCGGCTCCGAACAGCCCGCGCCCGCTCAGGGTGGAGAAAACCAGGGTCAGTACGGCGACGACAAACAGTGCCAGGGGACGTGCTGTCTGCAGTCGCCGGAGGCCCGCGACCTCACGAAGCCCGCTTTTTTCCGCAGATTCCGTACAAATGGAGCCGAAATACGCGAGCTCCGCCCTTCGCGATGGACGCGTCACCTCACACGAAAAGAGTGCAGCGCGCAGACCTCGCCTCGGCATGGCGCGAAATCTGGTCCCAATCGACGACGAATGCAAGTTCCCGGTACTCATTCATAGGGAGCGGCCGATGATTTCCAGTACCAGGCAACCTGGGGAGATGCGCCTAGACCCAATGCCGTTTTTGGCCTCCATCTCTGCGAGGGCCAAAAACGGCTACGGGAGGCCACTGGTCCATCCGTGGCGGCACGTTTCTGAGGATCGACCGCTCTCGCGAGCGGTCTAGGTGCTGGTACCCTGCGCTTCGGGGACCCACAGCAAGACCGCAATCAACATGACCGTCACGAAGGTCACAAGAATGAGAGCGAGAAGGAGCCAGGACTCACGCGGCCTTTCGGCTGCAATCCGCCTTCGGTCGGCAAAGAATTCCCAGGTCGAAACGGCGATCGTCACCATTCCCATCCCGAAGATCACCATTGGCGCCCACCGCAACACTCCGTCGACCTGAAGCGGTTGAACCCGACTCGAACGCGCGAGGAACAAGTCCAACCGCTCGACGACGAAACCCGAGGCTGACCAGACCCAGACTGACGCAAAGCCACCCTAGGTACTTTCGCTCGTTGCCCAGATCGGTTCTCATGCGCTGGTGATAAAGGACCCTGCGCTCCCACTCCGTTCGCCCCACACTGGTACTCGCCGGTGGCTGAGCCCCATCGGACCAGGTGTCGCCATCTCTTTTCGGACTCATTGTCCTGTGCTGTCTGATGATCCGGCGTTGTTCAATCCCAGCTGGTCGTAGTTTCCTGATGAACGAAATCGTCCGAATCCTCGCCTACACGACGCTTGCTGGGGCTGCGATCCCGCTCGGGGGCGCGCTCGCTAGCATCGAGCGGGTGCGTCCAAGGTGGCTGGAGCAGGAGCTGCGACATGGCGTCCTCGCCTTTGGGGGCGGGATCCTTCTTGCTGCCGTAGCGCTCGTGCTCGTGCCTGAAGCCATTCGCCGCCTCTCGCTCCTTCCAGCAATGGTAAGCATCCTCGGCGGTGGCCTGTGCTTTCTCGCTACGGATCGAACGTTGACGCGCCAAGGAACTCCTGCCTCGATGCTGCTCGCAACCCTACTCGACTTTGCCCCCGAAGCGATGGCTTTGGGAGCGATGGTGACGGCAACGCCGTCACTGGGCCTGCTTCTCGCCTTGTTCATCGCATTGCAGAATCTTCCCGAAGGCTTCAACTCCTACCGCGAACTCGCAGTCCGTGGCGGACTGAAGCCTCCAAAAGTGCTTGGTGTGCTCGTCGCGCTCGTGGCAGTCGGCCCTTTCTGCGGCATGCTAGGATTGTGGAAGCTTTCCGATGCGCCAGCAGCCACAGGTGCGATCATGTTGTTTGCAGCTGGGGGAATTCTGTACCTGACGTTCCAGGACATCGCGCCACAGGCGCGCCTCGAGCGCTACTGGGGGCCGCCCATCGGCGCGGTACTGGGGTTCTCCGTGGGTCTCGCGGGCCACATGGTTCTGCAGGGTTGATGTCAGCCATGCCCCCGTTTGCTCAGTCGCTCACGCTCCCCGCGCTTTTTGCGCTCATCCCAACGGCCGGATGTGCGCCGTCGTTCGCCCATGTCGAGTCGCGAGATGTCGCGTCGACGGGTGGGCTGCACTGTCGGGCATTCTTCGTGCACGAGAGAGAACCCATCCAGCACGTGGTGTTCGTCATGAACGGAACGGGCACTGGCTCGAATGCCTTCGTCCATCCTTCCGTCGAGGACATCGTCCGCGCTCGCGGCGTGCTCTACGTCACCCTCGACCGACCGGGGATCGTTGCGCCCTTCGGCGATCCGGCGGCGGCGCAGATCAACGATGCGCAGCTCCAGTCCGTGACGCAGGAGCACATGCTGACCTGCGCGCAGAGCGTGATCCCCCTTATTGAGGAGCGAACCGAACCGACCGCGCCGATTCATCTTCGTGGACACTCGGAGGGCGCACTCATCGCTCTTTACCTATACGAAGATCTCCTCGGCAAGGATCCGGAGCTCGCAGCACGCTTCGAAACCCTCATCCTCAGCGGCACGCCACTGCAGGAGTTTCGCGAGATCATCGAGTCGCAGATCGACGTGATTTCCGAGCACGATGGCGGAGAGCTGGGCGTGGCGGTCGAGGAGTGCGATTGGCCCATCATGAAAAAAAGCATGGGAGTCTCGTGCAAGTACCTCGAGGACGCGTACGCGCGCCGCACTGGAGCGGAGGTCTTCCATCAGCTAGCAGCCCGCGATGCGCCCGCTGCGTTCCACCTTTTCCACGGGCTCCAAGACTGGAATGCACCGGTCGCGCCCGTTCGCGAACTCGAGGAGTGGGCCTCTGGCGGGCCGCTCGACGTTCATTTTACCTACTATGAGGGAGGCCACAGTGGGGGCGACCAGGAGAGCCCTGCCCGGATGGAAATGCGTCGACTACTATCGATGATTACCAGTCCGTGACAGCTCCGGTTCCTCTCCTCCAGCCTCTCCACCAACTTTTGAACCAGACCTTGCGGCACTCGCGAACGAACGAGGGGACCACGATGAGCAACGCAGTCGATCTGACAGAACACAACGAGACCCGGATGCCAGTGCTCTTCGTCGGGCACGGTTCGCCGATGAACGTCGTCGAAGACAACCGTTGGAGTCGCGGATTTTCAGCTCTGCGTGCCCATGTGCCACGGCCGCGAGCCATTCTCGCGATCTCGGCGAACTGGTTCGTCCACGGCACCTACCTGACCGGCAATGCTACTCCTCGGACCATCCATGACTTCTCCGGTTTCCCTCGGGCGCTCTACGAGATCGACTACCCCGCACCAGGTCATGTGGATCTTGCCAAGCGGGTGCGCGGCCTGCTGGGAGAGCAACGAGCTTCCTTGCAGACGGATGGGGGCTTCGACCACGGTACCTGGAGCGTTCTGCGCTGGATGTACCCGAACGCCGACGTTCCCGTCATCCAGCTCAGCCTCAATCTCCAACTCGATGTGCACCGCCACTTCGAGCTCGCGCGGTCGCTCGCGGACCTGCGCGATGAAGGGATTCTCATTCTCGGCAGCGGCAACGCGGTTCATAACCTTCGCGACGCGTTCGGCCGCATGCAGACTGGATCGACCGAGACTCCGCCCTGGGCTCGGCGATTCGATGCCAGAGTTGCCGAAGCGTTGGTGCAAAGAGACACCACAGCACTCCTTTCGGCGTGGCCGGACTCGGACGACGGCCGCCTCGCCCACCCAAGCCCCGACCACTGGCTGCCGCTGATCTACGCTTACGGAGCCACCGACGAGCGCGATGCTGTCCGGTTTCCGGCCGAAGACTTCGATCTCGGCTCGATCTCGATGCGCAATGTCGCATTCGGGGGAGCGTATTAGGATGGCCCCGTGCGGAAGGCAGAAACAGCACTTGTATCATCGTGCCATCACCGTCTGGATTCGATGCGCGCGTCCAATGTTGTCTCCCTGCCCTCTTGTCTTTGGGAGTCGAGCGCGCGAAAGCAACGCTCGAGCATGTCCAAGAGTTGTTTCCGCTCCCCGGCGGTCAGGGACCGCAACATGCGGGTCTCTACGGCCAATACCTGGCGATGACAATCCGCGACGAGTTCTTTCCCCTTTGCGGTGAGCATCGTCTGCAAAACTTTACCGTGAGTGGGGTGGGGCGAGCGCGTCACCCACCCCATGGCCTCAAGAGTGCCGACGATGCGAATCATCGTCTGCGGTGTGACGAACGAACGGCGGGCCAGTTCTGCGTTCGAGAGACCAGGACTTCGTTCCAGCGCAGACAATGCCGCGTACTGAGGCATGGTCAGTCCGCTCGTTTCCAGGGCCTCATCCGTGCGAGCGCGCAGGGCTGCCTGCGCCTTCTTCAGAACGTAGCCGATACGCTCATTCATGGGACGCCCTTGACACATAATCAGCATGCTTATACATAATCAGCATACTGACATCATAAGGGCTTGCCAGAAGAGCTCCATGCCAATCAGCACGCGAACGGAACGATTTTCCCCGCCCTCAGATCTCGAACTTCGAACTATCTCGAGTTTCCGGGGGAGCAATCGAAAGGACACTCACATGGAGAACTCCCCTTCTTCTTCAGCGACCACCCTCGAAGCTGGATCTCCCGTAGTTACCTTGATCAACGTCTTTCTCTGTCGAGCCAGAACGCATCGAGGAGCTGATTGCGCTCCTGGACCGCGCCACCGTCGAGGTCATGCGCCACCAGCCCGGGTTCGTGTCGGCAAACATCCATCGCGGCTTCGACGCGAGACATGTGGCCAATTACGCGCAGTGGCGCACGGTCGAGGACTTTCAGCGCATGTTGAAGAACCCGGAGGCGCAGGTTCATATGGGCCAGGCCTCGGAAATCGCGACGGCTGCGCCGGTCCTCTACCAGCTAGAATCGGTGCATCGGTAGTTCCACGTCCCCGCGTCCCTCGGCGAACCAGGTATAGACGGAGGGCAGCACGAGGAGAGTGAGCAACAATGACGTACAAAGGCCCCCGATGACTACAGTCGCAAGGGGTCTCTGAACCTCTGCACCAGCACTGGTGGCGATGGCCATCGGCGCAAAGCCAATGATGTCGGTGAGCGCAGTCATGAGAACCGGACGCAGGCGCGCCATGCCGCCGTAGCGAGCCGCCTGCCCGGCCTCTTCGCCTTCCAACTCGCGTTGCCGGATATACGACACCAGCACGACTCCGTTCATCACCGCGACGCCGAAGAGCGCAACGAAGCCCACGGCGGCCGAAATCGAGAGTGGGTAGCCGCGAACGGTGAGCGCGATGAGCCCACCGCTCATCGCCATCGGTACATTCAGGTAGATGAGCGCGGCGAGACGACCCGACCTGAACGTCGAATACAACAGGACGAAAATCATCAGCAGCGTGACCGGGATGAGCCAGGCGAGGCGCTCGGATGCCTCCTGGAGATTTTCGAATTGCCCCTCCCACTCGATCGTCCATCCGGGTGGAAGCTCTACATCCTCAACGGCTCGTTGAGCGTCCGCCACGAACGAGCCGAGGTCGCGTCCACGCACGTTGGCTTCCACGTTGATCCTGCGACTGATGCGCTCGCGGCTGATCTGGGCTGGTCCCTCCTCGATGCTGATATCAGCGAGTTGTGATACAGGAATCTGGAGCGGCGGACCGTCTGCCTGGGGAACACCGACGCGAAGGCTCTGCACTGCCTCGAGGTCTTGTCGAACATCTCCGTTGAAACGTACTTGGAGCGCGAAGCGCTTCTGTCCTTCGAGTACCGTACCGACCTGGCTTCCCCCCACGGTTTCGATCACATCGAGGACTTGTGATGCATTGATTCCGTACCTGGCGATGGCGCTGCGATCGATACGGACGCGAAGCAGTGGTAACCCCTGAGTCTGCTCGGCCTTGACATCCGCCGCCCCAGGAACAGTGCTTACTGCTGCAGCGATCTCGTCCGCTTTGTCTTTGAGCAGGTCGAGATCGTCGCCGTAGATCTGGATGGCTAGGTCGGAGCGCACGCCCGAGATCAGCTCTTGGACCCGCAGTTCGATCGGCTGCGAGTAGCTGAAGATCGCTCCCGGGACGTTCTCTTGCATGGCCCGATCAATCGCTTCGACTAGCTCCTCCTTCGTGTCGAAGCGCCAGGTAGCGCGCGGCTTCAGCATGATATAGGTGTCGCTAATTTCGACTCCCATGGGATCGGTGGCGATCTCCGCACGGCCCGTACGCGACACGACGGTTTCCACTTCGGGAAATTGCTCCACCAGTACGCTCTCGGCGATGGTGCTGATCTCGTTCGACTTCTCGAGCGAGATGCTTGGAAGCCGCCAAATCTGCATGGCAATGGCACCCTCGTCGAGTTTTGGGATGAACTCGGCACCCATGAACGGAAGGAGCAGCAAGCTGGATAGAAAGACGCCAACTGCAGCACCAAAGGTCACACGCTTGTAATGGAGCGCTCGGGACAGAACAGACCTGTAGGCCTTCTTGGCCAAGCGGAAGAGCCAAGGCTCCTTCTCTGACGCCTTCTTGAGAAAAAAGCTGGCCAGAACGGGCATCAGCGTCAACGCGGCCACGAGGGATCCTGCAAGTGCGAACATCACCGTGAGCGCCATGGGCACGAACATTTTCCCTTCGACACCGCGCAACCCCAAAATCGGGAGGTAGACGATCATGATGATCCCGACAGCGAACACGACCGGGTGGCCAACCTGATGTGCAGCCGCACGAACTTTGTCAATATGATGTACGGATGCTTCGTCGCGCCGCTGATGGACAACACGGACAATGTTTTCAATCATCACGACGGCTCCGTCGACGATGATGCCGAAGTCGATCGCACCCAGGCTCATCAGGTTCGCTGATAGACCTGCCAACATCATGCCAATAGCAGCCACTGCGAAAGAAATGGGTATCGCGAGCGCCACGATTAGCCCGGCACGTAGATTGCCTAGCAGCAGGAGAAGCACGACCACCACGAGAAATCCGCCCTCGAGGAGATTGTTGGCGACCGTCTTGATCGTGCGCTGCACCAGCTCGGTCCGGTCGTAGTAGGCGTCGATGGACACGCCTTTGGGAAGGGTCTTCTTGATGTGCTCGATCTTGTCCTTGACACGCTCAACGACCACGCGGGAGTTCTCTCCCATGAGCATCATCACGATGCCGGCGACCGCCTGGCCGCGGCCATCGCGTGTGACCGCGCCCTGGCGAATCATCGGGGCGAACTCGACGTCGCCCACGTCGCGCACATAGACAGGCGTACCTCGTTCGTCATGGCTCAGGACGATGCTGCCGAGCGCCTCGAGATTCTCGATGAGCCCCTCGCCGCGCACCAGGTACTGCTCGCCCTGGTGAGCAATGTAGCCACCGCCGACGTTCTTGTTGTTCGCTTCGAGGGCCTCGAGCACATCGCCCGTCGTGAGCCCGTAGGCAACAAGGCGCTTCGGGTCGAGAGTAACCTGATAGGTTTTGAGCTCCCCGCCGAACGAGTTGACCTCGACGATGCCGGGAACCGACCGGAGCTGGTAGTTGACGTACCAGTCAAGGATGGTTCGAAGCTCCATCGGCGTGTAGCAGGCATCGGTGTTGGGCTGCCCGGTCTCACACATCGGCTCACCCTTGACCTCGAACTGGTAGATCTCGCCAAGCCCTGTGGAGATGGGCCCCATTCCGGGCTCGCCGTAGCCCTCCGGGATTTGTTCGCGCGCTTCGGAAAGACGCTCGTTGACGAGTTGCCGCGCCCAGTAGATGTCGGTGCCCTCCTCGAACACGACGGTGACCACCGATAGGCCAAACTTGGAGACCGAGCGGATCTCCTCGACTTTGGGCAGGCCGCTCATCGCGGTCTCGACCGGGAAGGTGATGAACTTCTCGACCTCCTCGGGCGCAAGGCCCGGGCTGTTGGTGAGAACCTGTACCTGAATGTTGGTGACATCCGGGACGGCATCGACGGGTAGCTCCTTGAGGGAGCGAACACCCATCCCTACCGCTAGAAGCCAGCCGATGATCACCAGCAGGCGATTGTTGAGAGAGAAATCGATGATGCGATTGACCACGCGCGTCCTCCCCTAGTGGCTGTGTCCACCGCCCATGCGGTGCTTCTTGTCTTCGGATTTGAGGAAGAAGGTGCCCTCCACCACCACTGACTCGCCTGCGGATACGCCCTCGAGAACCTCGATGTAGGCATCTGTGCGGCGTCCCAGCCTGAGCACACGCCGCTCGTATCGATTCTTGCCAGACGGAACGAAGGCGACGTGCTCATTGCCGTCTCGTTGCACAGCGCCGGAGGGCACGACGAGCGTCTTGGGGGCCTCCTCGCCATCAGTCCCGTGAGGATCGGTGACCGTGACGGTAGCGAACATCCCGGGCCGCAGATGCCTTTCGGTGTTGGCGGCGTCGATCCGCGCTCGAGCAGTACGCGTGTCGGGATCGACCTGGCTCTCGATGTAGGCGACCTTGCCTTCGAACGTGTGGTCGGCAAATGCGTCGACACGAACCGCGACGTCGTCCTCCAGATGCACGTGCGCAAGATCACGCTCGTAGATGTCAATCCAAATCCAGACCTCGGACAGGTCCGCCACCGTGAAGACATTGCGTTCTGGGGAAACGACCTCGCCGAGGCTCACGTGCTTTTCCACAACTGTGCCATCCATGGGACTCGACAGCGGGAACAAGGCGGCGGACGGGTCGTTCGCGCTGGTCCTTTCGATCTGGCGATCGGACAGCCCGAGCAGCCGTAGCTCCTGTCGCGCGGCCTGGTACGCGGCGCGCGCCCGCTCTGCTGCCGCCCGCGCCTCACTCACGGACTGCTCGCTGGTGATCCGGTCCTCGAGCAGCCCCTCTTCTCGCTCGAGCGTCTGGTGCGCGAGGTCGAGCTGTACCTTCGCGCGCAAGAAAGCACTCTTGGCCCGGCCCAGCTCGATCGAGTCGATGACAGCGAGCGTCTGCCCCACCTGAACGTCATCACCCAAAGTCGCCTGGACGCGGTGGACCCGGCCCGGCACGCGAGGTGAGACGTGGGCGAGGCGATCTTGGTTGAAGCCGACCCGTCCCGTCGTGGTGAGCACGCCTGACAGCGCCTGTTCACGGGCTGGCGCAACCCGAATCTGGATGCGGCTTGCCGCCCCGGGGCTGAGCCGAACGATGTCCTCTTCGTTCTCGCCGACGCCATGCTCTTCATGCTTGCCAGTGCCGTGTTCTTCATGCTCGGCGTGCCTTTCGTTGTCCTCGGACTTGCAGCCGGCGCTCGTGATTGCCAGCGCAGCCGCAAGGACAAGAGCTTGTCTCCTCCAATGCATCACTGTTTTTGCTCCGGATGGGTGGTTGGCTCCAGCACGGGCATTTGGCCGGCTGCCACCTGGAGCTCGACCCATGCCCGCCGTGTGCTCGCTTCGGCAGTCGTTAGCTCCCGTTGCGCGTCGACCAGCGCCCGGCGGATGACGATAACCTCGGGCCAGGTGGCTTTGCCGGCTTCGAACGAGCGCTGCAGGAGCTCGATGTTCTGCTCGAGCGTTCCGAGCACCAGCTGGCGCAGCCTCTCGGATGTGCGCAGCCCCGCCTGGTAGCGGGCGTGGGCGGCGACGACCTGTCGATCTACCGAGAGCTCGCCGGTCTGGCGCTCCGCTTGGACGCGATCGATCCGTGCCCGCGTTTCTTCGACGCGTCCCTGATTGCGATTGAAGAGCGGGATGGGCACCGAAAGCCCTCCACCGATGAGGATGTCGCTGCCTTCCTCATGACCCGCAAAGGCCCGCAACGTGACGTCGGGCCAGGCTTCCGCACGAGCCTGCTCGTGGCGCGCTCGGCTTGCGACCTCCAGATCGCGGAGGGCCTGCAGATCCGCACGTCGGGTGCGAGCAGATTCGACCAGCTGCTCGAGGGAAGGCAGCGCATCGAGGGTTACGTGCAGCTCTCCTTGAGGTAACGGCAAGAGCGTGGGTTCGAGCCCCATGGCCTCCGCAAGGGCAGCGCGCTGCGACTGATAGGCGGCCTCGGCGGCCTGATAGCGCGCTTCGGCACGCCCGAGCTCCGTTGCCGCGACATTGACGTCGAGCTGGGTTCCGGCGCCGCGTTCCAACCTACGTCGCGAGAGCTGGTGGAGCCTTTCAGCCAGTTCCGTGTCGCGGAGCGAGACTTCCAGGAGTTCCTGCGCTTCGAGGGCGGTGACGAATGCCAGGTGTACGCGAGCGGCCAGAAGACGCTTTTCCCGGAGCACCCTCGCGCGCTCGGCAGCAAGCTCCGCGCTCGCCGCGTCGATGCGGCTACCACGCTGACCCGCGATCTCGAGTCGCTGGTCCAAAAAGACACGGAAATCGGCGGAGCTTTGTCCGCCTCCCTGTCGGGAGGCGGCACGACCTTGGACGGTTGGGTTGTAGGGATAGGTCTCGGCCCCGGTCAGCCTGCCCAGAGCCTCACCAAGGCGCGCTTCTGCCGCACGGATCTCTGGGTTACGTGCGAACGCGTGCTGAATGGCCTGTTGGAGCGAGAACTCTTGGCTCGGCAGCTCGTTTGCTGTTTGAACAGCAGGGACCCGTACGGTCGACGGTCGATCGGCCGCAGGGCGAGCACTCGACCCCTCACGAAGAGCTGGGCCAGTGGTCGGTGGTCGACCGGCTGCAGGACGAGCACACCCTGCACACAGAATGATGATGAACGCGGTGGCTGACCACCGCGTATGTTTGGTACGCGATCGTTCCTCCATAGCTCTGCCTCTTGCCCATGAGCCGGGCGTGCGCGGTAGACGACTGGAGCAGTGCGCTCGAGCGACGCCGGCGCGTATAGGCACACGGCGCGCTCAAGGCGCACTACTCCCCTGGTTGGCAGAGCTAGGCGATCGGAGGACGGACAACGCTGTTGGTGTGTCCCTCGGCCGGCGTTTCCTCGTACCACCAGCCGGTCGCGGCTTCTCTCGGAACCGCACAGCCTACATCGACGGCTAAAGCCGGGACCGTGAAGGCTACAGATGCGTGACACGAGCACACATGAAACGGACCCCAGCAGCCATGCTCCGGACTGTTCGGCTCGTGGGCGTCGTCGTCGATGGCATGCGCTGTATGCCCCTCTATCAGAAGGTGCACCAGATTCTCCGTGAACTCGCCCGCCGAGGGTGTCATCAAGTAGACCATCAGCATTGCCACGTATGGGAGAATTCTGCGCATTCCACTCTTGGCGCTAAATGACCGAGCACAGTTCTCGAGCACGCCTTGCGCCGCCACTTGTGGGCGGGGAGCCGCAATGCCCCTCGGACGGCTGAGTTCCACTCGAAGTCATGTTTATTGGTTCTTCTTCAGCGCTCGACTTCCACGCTCGCTCCTTGGGTTAGCACCGCTCTTGTGGCATTCGCAAGGACGAGTCGAGCGTGCGGCGCCATCGGTGTGCGAGGTCCTCTCCCGAACCGAACTTCCAGATTCGGTCGACCCGGCAAAGGCGGCTCGGATGGCCCGGTGGCGTCCCGTAGCCAGAGCTGCGGCTGTTAGTTCTCAGTCGTCGTGTTCCTCTCCCCAATGCCGTCGTCGGTTTGACATGTTACCCGGTGAGCCTCCTGAACCAGGTGTCGATGTGGTGTAGACGCTCGCTGAGTTGTGGCGGTAGACGAGGTCGCCCCCGGCTTGCCCCGTGCGATATCCAAGCCCCAGCACCACAAGCGTGCCAAGAGTGCTCACGGCGGCCGTTGGCAACCCAGCGTTGCTGCGACTCATGGCCAATGCCAGCAGCATGAGGCCCAAGACTCCACCGCTCGCCCACACGAAGGCCTCCGCCGCTGCTTCGTGTTGCTCGATGGCTTGCTCGGGAACGACCCGCTCGACCCGCTCCTCTTCAGACTCGCCCGTCTGCAGGGCAACGAGGCCGGACCCCACCAGGGTTGCCTGCAGCGCTACGACCAGCACCCAGCTGCGCGCCGGCAACCATCGGCGCCACCATGCCAGCAGAACCCCGCCCGCGAGCACGGCCATGAGCAGGCCGAGGGCGATGGGGATGTGAACGACTTTCGGGTGGAAAAACAGGGTGTCCATGATCAGGCCTCCAGGGGTATGACTTGGATGCCAGGATGGTCCCGGTGGCGCACCGTCGCTATCCTACGGATGTGATATGAAAGGAATTGCAGGCAGTTGAGCGAGTCCGACCTCACATCCGAACGACCGCTCCTGGCGCTCACGTTGGGCGCGTTCCTTCTCATGGCATGCCTCGCGGCCGTCGATCTCGTCTCTGACCTCCGCGAGGGGACCACGATCTCGCACGTCGTCGTCGAGGGGACCATTTTGCTGGTGGGGTTTTTCGGCGCGGCGCTGGTCGCGCGCAAGCTAGTGCGCGTTACCCGGCTCGCTCAAGCGGCATCGGAGGAGGCACGTACCCTCGCTGGCAAACTCGCGAAGAGCGCCGCCGACGCCGAGCGATGGCGCAGCGAAGCCCGTGACCTCATGCGCGGACTGAGTCAGGCTATCGACGAGCAGTTCGATCGCTGGCAGCTGTCGCCGGCCGAGAAGGAGGTTGGGTTACTCCTCCTGAAGGGACTCAGCCACCGAGAGATCGCTGCGGTGCGCGTCGTCACCGAGGCGACCGCTCGACAGCAAGCCCGCGCCGTCTACAAGAAGGCAGGATTGTCAGGACGGCACGACCTTGCGGCGTTCTTCCTCGAAGACCTCATGCTGCCGACGGAAACCTTCGAACGCTAGACCGCTCACGGATTGAATTGAGCCTCCGCCGTTCTTGGCCCCCATCTCTGCGAGGGCCAAATACGGCTACGGGAGGCCACTGGTCCATCCGTGGCGTCACGTTTCTGAGGATCGACCGCTCTCGCGAGCGGTCTAGACCTCAATGCCGATCGGTTAGGCGGCAACCGATCGAAATTGCAGAATTTTCTGAGGGCGTCCTTGGTGAGCTGCGTTTGATCGACAGGCGGAGTGGGCGGAAAGTCGCCAGCGATGTCGCTTTTTCTTGCGCAAGGCAGGCTAACTCGATCATGGTGCGGCGATCTCCCAGGAGGTCACCCTTGCATTGGCTCGACGCAGCGCTGACGGAAACAGCCAATCGGCCGTCCGCAGATACCCTCTCCACCCTTCAAAACAGCATCGATCCTCAGTGGATCGAGCAGGCCCTGGCGGCGACCGGCTCCGCGTCGCTCCGTAAGCGCCGACTTCCAGCTGAGCAAGTGGTTTGGCTGGTGCTCGGAATGGCGCTCTTGCGCGACTATCCGATCGACGAAGTCGTTAGGAAGCTGGAGCTGGTGATGCCCGGTGAACGCGACTGCTCGACGGTGGCGCGAAGTTCGATCGTTGAGGCTCGTCAGCGGCTCGGTCCCGAGCCAATGAAATGGTTGTTCGACCGTTGCTCGCAAAAGTGGGCGGCGGAGCACGCGGCGAAGCAAGCGTGGCGCGGGCTGAGTGTGTTTGCAGTCGATGGTACGAACTTGCGAGTTGCGGACTCTGGAGAGAATCGTGAAGAGTTCGGTGTCGCAACCGGCCCACGGGGCGAAAGCGGGTATCCTCTCGTGCGCCTCGCGACGCTGATGGCAGTGCGCTCTCATCTGCTGCTTTCTGCTCGTTTCGGCTCCTACAGCACGAGCGAGCACACGCTCGCGGACGACTGTCTAGGGGCTCTTGTCGACGACTCCATAACGATCGTTGACAAGAACTTTCTTGCCGCAAAATACCTTGTCGGAATCCCCCGTAGCGGGAAGAATCGGCACTGGCTGGTGCGCGCCAAGAGCAGCACGTCGTACCAAGTACTCGAGCAGCTTGGGCCCGGCGATGCCATCGTGGAGCTCGCGGTCTCCCATGAAGCCCGAAAGAACGACCCAACACTGCCGAGGACAATTCGTGCGCGAGCGATCAGCTACCGGTTCCCTGACTCGAAAGGTCCTCAGTGTTTACTCACATCTCTTCTCGACTCTGGAGCCTACCCAGCCGATGAACTCGTGCAGCTCTATCACGAGCGCTGGGAGATCGAGCTCGGCTACAACGAGATAAAAACCCACCTGCTCGAGCGGGAGGAAACCATCCGCAGTCGCCGCCTTGAAGGTGTCCACCAGGAACTGTGGGGGATCCTGCTCGCCTACAACCTGGTCCGGCTTGAGATGGTCCACATCGCCGACCAAGCTCGGGTCGAGCCCCGGCGCATCAGCTTCATCATGGCAACTCGCTACATCCGAGAGCAGTGGTTCTGGCGTGACGGAGCCTCACCGGGTGCTATCCCCGGAAGACTCAGAAAAATGCGCAGTCGTGCGAGCGAATTCGTGCTTCCTGAACGCCGCCGCCATCGGCGCTTTCCCAGGGCCGTCAAGCTGAAGATGAGCAATTACCCAAGGAAGAGGCGTCCCTCTGACCCGGCAGCGACATCCATCGCAGACGGAAAATGATCGTCACAGTTTTAACCGAACGGCATTGCATCTAGACCCGGAACGAAGCGGGCCGGTGCTTCCAACTCCAAGAAGGGCCCAATTTCTCCATCTTGGACTCGGAAGAAGTCGAGCTCGCACTCGTACTCGTGCGCGCCCTGGTGTGTCCCTTCATGCGCAGCCAAGGTCTGGTGAAGCAAAAGAAGCGGCGCAGACGAGCAGCGGAGCCCCTTGTGATGCGCGAGAAGCGCTCCTTTGAGGTCGAGTATGTCCACGGGCTGTGGCACTTGGACTTTCACGAGTGCTCGCGCTCGGTGGTCACCAAGGACGGGCGCTGGGTCAAGCCTTGGGTGTTGGGCGTGCTCGACGACCGCAGCCGGCTAGCGTGTCATCTGCAATGGTACTTCGCCGAGGACGCGCAGACTTTGGTGCACGGACTGCTCCAAGCCGTGCTCAAGCGCGGACTGCCGCGAGCGCTTCTGACCGACAACGGCGGGGCGATGCTAGCCGCCGAGACCGTGCAGGGCCTTTTGCGTTTGAGCATCACCCACTACACCACCTTGGCTGAGACTCCGGAGCAGAACGGCAAGCAGGAGAACTTTTGGGCGCAGGTCGAGGGGCGCTTGATGGCCATGCTCGAAGGGGTCCGTGACCTGACTTTGGCGCGACTCAATCAGGCGACTCAAGCCTGGGTGGAGCTGGAATACAATCGAGCAAGCCACTCCGAGCTCGGCGAGTCGCCGCTCGATGCTTTTCTGCGCGGTCCGGACGTCGGTCGCCCCAGTCCGGAAAGCGCCGCACTCCGCAGCAAAGTTGGGGGGCCTTTTCGGCCCTCGTGGGCCTGGATTGGGCCAATGAAAAGCACGAC
>CAYTRQ010000032.1:0-23175 GCA_964440025.1 uncultured Polyangiaceae bacterium
AATAGTTTGTTGCTTGTTGGTTCGCGTCCATTTGTGGACGCGAACTACGTCTAGTTCACAGCGAAAAATGGCCTCTTCGTCACCCGCCCGTGTTCCGTGTGCAAGCGTGACTCTCGCTCGGTCTTTTTCGCGCCCACGCATTCCAGAACACCTCTCGGGAGCCTCTTGAAAGGAATGCTCCTCGGTTCCAACCTTGACCGGTGAACCCCGGAGCGTTCAAAACGCAGCTTCGACTCCAAGAACCCCAGAAACCCGCGAAGCCGCTGCCCGCCACACCTGTTTGGCGGTCACAGCCTCCGACGAGGCGGTCGAATTGAGCAGGAAGTGCATCGTGTAGAGGTATCCAATCGTTCCTCGAAAGGAGAACCAGTCGTTCACGCGATACCTCACCCCCGCATCGACTCCCACCAAAAAGCCAAGTCGCGGACCGCTAACGGTGCTATATCCAACTCTCTGGTTCTCGTCGATTCGCTCGCGCAAAATGCCACCGGGAATGATCGTTGAAAGCCCCATTTTTGGACCACCGATCACCCACCACGAATCGCTCAACGGCGCGGTCCATTCCAGGCGGAGATCGAGCGTTAGCAGTTGGCCGAGAAGGTCGCCATCGTTGTCGATATCGTAATTGAATCCGTAGCCAAACACCGCACCCATGCGCCAATTGTCATCCAGCCTGGACATCAAACCTACATGAATGGGGAGCCCCCACGAACGAATGTCGTCATTTTGGCTATCTTCGTTCCTGCCAACTCTCTCATCACGAGAAAAGTTCCCAAGGTCGTAGCGAACGCCACCGTCGGCGAAAACGAGCATGTTCTTGCCGGTTCCACCGTCCCCCGACTTCGAAGGCGAAGACGCTGTCGAAGAATCATGACCATCGCTTCCCTCCTGCGCGCTGGCCGAGGCAGCGGACGTGCCCTGACCTGCCGCCTTTTGACCTTCTCCCTTCGTCGAAGAATTTTCCTTGTTCTCGACTTCTGCAGCGATTGCAGAAGACCCAAGACCAAGCGTTCCCCAGGCAAGGACAATGCCAAAGAAAGCGGCAGTACGAAGCGCGACTCTCAGCGATCGAGACATGAGCCCAATAATAGGCCAGCTTAAAAAAGTCGAAACCCCTTCGAGCAAATTTGAATGACTTTGCTTGACTACCTTCTGCGTCGATCTCCGTAATTGTCGTCTCCCTTGCTCCTCACTTCTCCCTGCCTCTCCGCGCAATAAATGCCGGAATCGCTTGCCGAAACAGACAACTCGAATAGACTGGTCCTGGAATGGGATCCTTCGCATGCAAAAAATCACGAGACTCTTTGGGCGTACTACACAATCCCTCTCAACTGGACGATTGCGAACTGATAGGCCCAAGACTCGAAGTACGCCGGCTCACCAGTCGAAAGCTGGCCCTCGCTTCGAACTGATTCGCGTCCAAAAAAGAATGCGAATCAACAGGCAAGAAGCACGTTCTAGGGCCCAAAATGCTCTGATCTGGGGGGCCATTTCGAGCCTCCTGGTTCTGGCCGGCTGCCAAGATCAGCCTGACTTCAACGCCTCGGCACCTCAGCGTGGGCCAGGAGATCTCGTCGGGCGCGACGACCCTCTCAGCAACAGCTTCCAAGGAGGAGTCGATCTCTCTCTCAACTCGAGGGAGGTCGACACCCCGGATTGGCGCTCTTGTGACACCGATTGTCAGGACTACTGTTCGTCCCAGGAGTTTGACAATCCCCTCGACCGGGCTATCTGCCCGGCACTTTGGGGATCCGGATACCAGACGCGTCCCGTCAATGAAGCCGAGGCCTGCCGGCGGCTCTACGCGGATTTGCGAGGCACCTTTCCGACGTTTGCCGAAGCATCGAACAATTGCATCGGAAAGAACTTGAGCAATGTGGCTCAACGCCTGATCAAAAATGAGGCTTTTGTTTACCTCAACCAAAGACGATGGGCAGACATCTTGCGCTACAACAACGGCGCCCTCAACCTGGAACGCATCTACGACGCCGACGTCCTCGTGGGGAAGCTCTACCGGGGCGAAATTCGCTTCGACGAGTTTGTCGAGGTGGTCAGCGCCCATCCGGTGTTGACCAGACGCTTCGACGATCCCGGAGACCGCGTTGCTGGACTGTTTGACATTTTCGTCGGACGGCCGCCGTTCGACAACGAGCGGGCAGACATGTCCAAGCTCTACGTGCTCTGGGAAAACGGCTACCATGATCATCCCGAGCTCGGGCTACGAATGCCCGATTCCTTCATAGAACACCGCTGTACGAACGAAGAGGGGGAAGTCAACGAAGATACGGCGGGAGCTTGCACCAGCGTTCTCTGGGGATTCAATCGCGTCATTCTTCTTCCCGATTTTCGCTCTGTCGATAATCGAACCTGGGCAGGAAACCTCACCGCCGACGAATGGCGACTTTTGCAAACGCCCGGCCGCATTATCGGTGCCTGGCCCGAAGTCTGGGAGAAAGCCGCCCGCGACGTCCTCTCACTCTATCTCGGCTACGATCTCGGACAATATCTTCCCTCCGTAGTGCAGGCTCTGGTGGAGCATATTCTCGAGCACGGTGGTGACATCCGAGCAGCACATCATGCGGTAGTGACTTCGCAACTCTATCTGCAGTCCGCAACATGTGAGGGTGAAGAGTGTGAATCTGACGAGGACACGCCTCGTTGGACCTATGGTCCTCTACGGCAGGCCGATCCCGAGCTTTGGGTCGATTCGCTTCGCTCACTTTCCGGTCTCGACGATAAGCATTGTGATCACCGAATCCCCATGACCGAAGATCTGCTCGGGACGACCTTGGCTGCCTACGAACTCGTCGATGCTTCCTATTGGGATTTGACAGAAGAAGACGAGATCGAAACCAGTTACGCTCAATTGGTCAAAACGTTGGGGGGATGTCCGGACAACGAGGTCTCTGGCCGCTTCAAAACGGTCAGCATTCTCAACACGGCAACCCAAGAAGGCTACGCGAAAAGTCTTTGCAACCCCGCACTCATCGAAGAGTCGGGCGTCGAGGCCAAGGTGCTGTTACCCAATAATGTGGGAGCCGCTTCAGAACTGAATGAAGACGTCGCTGTCAGGATCCTCCGATACCAGATCGGAAAGTTTTTCGGAAGGAAACCCGTCGACGCGGAAGTCTCCATGGCGCGAACCGGAGCTTCTGCTTGTGTTCCGCAACCTTGCAGCGCCGAAACGTTCGGTCGCTCGCTTTGCTACGCCCTTCTCTCCAGCAGCGAGATGCTTTTCTACTGAGGCCATCATGACAGACCGGAAAAATCTTACATCAAGAAACAGTCGCCCTTTGACGAGAAGGCGATTACTTGGCCTTTCAGCCGCGGCTGGCGCTGGACTCACTGTTCCTCCCCTCTGGATGACCCGTCGCGCCAGCGCACAAGCAGCGATCAGCGGCTCCGTCAAGCACCTGATCTACATCCGGCTCTCCGGGGGCTTTCGGTTTCCTCCAGCATTCAATGCCGATGTAGCCGCTCAATTCAATCCGTTCGGGCAAGCGAGAAACGTTCCCGAGGGGGTCCAATGGGGAGTCGGACGCCTTTTGGAAGCCGCTGAGTATCTCCAAAATGAACAGCAACAAGACGGAGCGGAAAACGCGATTCAGATGCTCCCGGCCAACGAACTGGCCGACCGCATCACGGTCATGCCCACGGTGGATCATGAGCCTCTCGCAGGACGAGCGGATGGCAATCATGAGACCGGACTGGAGCGCTACTTCACCGGTTACGTCGGCGGGGACGCCAGCTTCTTTACCCGCATCATGATGGGGCTCCGTGAGCGCTACGATGCTGCACTTCTCGATGGGCAGTTGCTTCTTCCCGCCTTCGTACTCGGAAGTGCGGGAATGGCTCGAGGGCTCGGCAAGTTCGCTCCGTACCGTCCTCCGGTGCTCGGAGGAGCCGGTTTCGATCAGTTCACCGTCGAGGGGGAGGGACCTCCCGACTGGGCCACATCGATGGCCGATCAGACCGACACAAGAATGCAGGCTCGACAGCACCCGGGGCACCGCGAGACGGTGGAAGCGTACATTCGGACTCGCGAGGCAACACGCGCCTATGCAGACATTTTCGCCAGTGAAGCCCTCAAGGTCGACGAACAGAGTGACGAGTCCATTGATGGCATTTCCAACAATCAACTACGCGAACTATTCGGAGACTCGCGAGAGTCTCGCGATCTACGGCTTGGTCTGCGTCTGTTTCATTACGGATGCCCAGCCATTTACCTGGATCAAGGGGGTTATGACTACCATTCAGGAGAGGAGGACAGGCTCCCCGGAGCCATGGAAAACGTGAATCGCATGATCAGCGCCCTTGCTGCTGCCCTTCCCCTGATGGAACACCCCGATGGCGGAACCTATTGGGATCACACGCTCGTCGTGCTCGGCAGCGAATTCTCACGTACCGCCGGCAACAGCCGCTTCAACTCCGCGCGGGGGAGCGATCACAACGGCGACAACGCAACACGTTGGATGTCGATGCCCTTTATGGGCGGAGCCGTCTCGGGCGGCCGCATCGTTGGAGCCAGCACAACGAAGGATGATCTCACCGCCGACGGTACGGTCTACTCGTACCGATCCGTCTGCAACACACTGATGACTGCTCTCGGTTGCTCGTCCGATGCGCTGTTCCCCGGCGATGACGTCGTGCCTGATTTGGTGGGAACATAATGATGGATCCGTCGAACTTGCGCTTCGGTCTCGTCTGCCTGATTGCTGGGCTTTGTGCTGCCTGCGGCAGCGAAGCCCCTCAGTCGACGGTCACCGACGAACCGCCTGATGGACTGCAGTGGAACGACGGGACTCCGTCCTTCCTCGAGGAGACCACTCAAGCCGCCCCCTACACGGGCGACGATCCCAACGTTCTCTACGCTCAGCAAAATCTCCCGACAGGTTCTGATCTTCACGCGGAGGTCATTCTCCGTAGCTGTGGCCCCATCGGCGGTGTTTGCCACAACCGCAAAGAATACCCGGCGCTCTATAGCGCTGCGACATTTCTTTCCAGCATTGGTGCGCCCTGCAACGTCCAACCGGGCACGGTCGAAGCCGTCTTCGATCGTTGCGAAAGGCCCGGCGATCGCTTCGTGCTCGGAGATGGTGGAGAAAAGGAGATCGGCTGGGTCGAAGTCGTTCCTCTTGAAGGGGATGACGACGATCCAGAGGTGACGGAAACCATGCCGGGTCTCCACCTGCACCTAGCGGACCCGGTCGCCCAATTCGAGTCGGGGCAGCGATTCATCGGTCGATTCATCCGTTCTTTCGTCAACGACGGAACGGTCGAAGACCTCAGCTACGCTACTTACGAAAGCGCATGGTATTCCTTCGACGGGGGGCGTCATCTCGTCGCACGAATGCAGGACTACCAAGTCGATGATGTTCTTGCCTTGGTCGAAGTGGGCATTGAACAGGGCGATCTCAACCGCAATGGTGTCTTCGGGGCTCGCCCTGACGAAGAGGGAAACATGACAGGCCCGGTCCAAATGATCGTTCCAGGCGACCCGGAGACCAGCTACCTGGTGGCACGGATGCGCGGCCACATGGAAGGAGAGCCGGTACCCGGCACGCGCATGCCCCTCGCCAATCAACCCCTCGATGTTCCCGAAATGATTGCCCTTTTCTGCTTTATCGAAGGGCTCCCACAAGATGGCCAAGTCAATCTCAATTCCGACATCGACTACAAGAACTGCTCCTACAAGGATCCAGAAACCCACGATGCCCTGGCTGTGGAAGGAGCCGGCGCAAGCTGGTCCGAGCGGGTGCTACCCTTGCTCGAGGCCAACTGCGGCGGCTGTCACTCCGAGGATCGAGCGTCGGGAGATCTGGTCCTCGTCGGCGACAATGTTCACGAAACGCTCGTCAATACGGTCTCGCCGACCGACCCGGAGGGGCGCCTCTATGTCTCTCCCGGCTACCCGGAGGAGAGCTATCTGTACCTCAAGCTCATCGCCGATCCGAGTATTGTCGGGGAGGGCATGCCGGTTGATCCACTGGAGGGCGCCCGAACACTTGCCGAGGATGAGCTCAGCGACATCGAAGCTTGGATTACCGAGGGGGCCAATCTCTAGAACATGGCGCGTCGGGCCAAGAGCTGGAAAAGCCCCCGCCGAAGGAGTTCTCACAGTCCTGTATCACTGTCCACAGCGAGAAGCTGCATGACGACCTGTCCCGCCTCTCGAGAGGCAGCGAGATCCACGTCGAGTAAAAGCGACCAGGAAAGGTCTTCCTCTGGATCGACGAGGAGCTGACGGATCTGCCAGCTCGTCTCTCCTCGATGGACCAGTAGATTCTTCGGGTTGCGGGCCTGAGGATCGGTGCGGATCTCGCCATATTCTTCAAAGTAGTCATGGAGCGCCCGTTCGAGATCCTCCGGGCTCCAGCTCCGGCTGGTCGCATCGCCTGCCAAGTGCCCCGCAGCTCGCTCGAAATCCCGACGAGCGAGAGACTGAACCAATCGCCACACCGCATTGCGAATCAAAACCAAAAAAGCGTGGCGGTCGCGAGTCACGTCATCTTCTTCGAAATCCTCCTCGGGCTCGGCCTCGATGACCGCGGCGGGATCGGAGAGACGCTGCCACTCCTCCAACAGGCTCGCGTCCGCCGCCGCAAGCTCTGCCCGAAGCCACTCGATCAGATCGGAGACCTCTTCGGTCTTGGCGCTTTCTGGCACGGTGCGGAGCAAGGCACGGTAGGTCTCGGAGAGATAGCGGAGAAGAACCCCTTCCGCTTTCTCGAGACCGTATTCCTTTACGTACCCATTGAACGACAACCCGAGCTCGTACATGTCGCGAGCTACGGACTTTGGAAAAATCCGATGCCCCAAACTCCAAGGATGATGCCGACAAAACTCTTCGAAGCTAGCCATGAGCACCTCTCGATCTGGAGCAGGTGGGCTCATGGTTGAAAGAACCTCGACGCGTTCCTCATACTCCACACCTTGATGCTTGAGCTCAGCCAGTTTGCGGGACTTGAGAGTATCGAGCTGCCTTCTGAGAACTGCTCCGGGATCTTCGAGGGTTGCCTCGATGGCAGTGAGCACCGACAGAGCGTAGTTGCGGTCCTCTGGATCGAGGGCCTCGATCACTTGCACGGCATAGAGGCTCAAAGCCTGATTGAGCGAAAAATCTTCCTGCAGGTCGGCATGCACCCGCACTCCATCGGGGGTCATTTCGACGATGTCTGCCTCGAGCAGAGCGCGAAACAGAGAAAATGCCGTCTTTCGGTGACGAATCTTGTCACGCTTTTCGTCGTGGCACTCGCGAACGAGCTGTTTCATCGCGCGATATCCGCTCTCCTCGGTTCGACATAAAACACTGAGAAGCATCGAATGAGTCACCCGAAAGTGGGACGTCAGCGTCTCAGGAGGAGAGGTACGGAGTGTCTCCAAAGTTTGCTCGTCCCAAGGACAGAAGCCTCGTTCAGGGGGCTTTTTGAGGCGCAACTTGCGCAGCTTTTTTGGATCGCCGGCAGCCTTGCGTTTCATCTGTAGATTTTCGATGACGTGCTCCGGCGCTTGCACCACGACGCTTCCTCGTTCGTCGAAACCACGGCGCCCTGCACGACCGCTAATCTGCTGAAAGTCCCGCACGCTCAAGATTTTCGTCTTCTTGCCATCGTACTTGCAGAGTTGAGTAAATAGCACCGTACGCAGCGGAATATTGACTCCTACACCCAGCGTATCCGTGCCGCAGATGACCTTGAGCAACCCCTTCTGGGCCAGACGCTCGACGAGGAGGCGGTATCTGGGCAGCATGCCAGCATGATGCACCCCGATTCCATGGGGAATATATCGCGAAAGAGCCTTTCCAAAGGGGCTCTTGAAGCGGAAGCCCTTGAGCTCTTCGCGCAAGGCTAGTTTCTGTTCACGAGTCAAGAAGTCCAGGCTCGTCAGCCTCTGCGCTTGCTCCACCGCCGCCCTTTGAGAAAAGTGAACGATGTAAACTGGCGCGCGCCCCTCCTCCATCAAATTGGTCACGGTCTCATGGAGGGGCGTCTCGACGTAGGAAAAGTCGAGAGGAACGGGCCGTTCGCTCGATTTGACCACGGTGGTCTCTCGACCGGTCCGGCGGCAGAGCTCCTGCCAGAAAAATTGCGTATCGCCGAGCGTCGCGCTCATCAAAAGAAAACGTGCCTGAGGTAATGTCAGTAGGGGAACTTGCCAGGCTACCCCGCGCTCCGGATCCGCATAGTAGTGGAACTCATCCATGATGACCCATTCGACATCTGCCCGCTCTCCCTCGCGAAGCGCCAGATTGCTCAAAATTTCTGCGGTACAACAGATGATCGGAGCCTCATGATTCACCGTGGCGTCACCGGTCATCATTCCCACATTGCTCGGCCCAAAAATGCGACAGAGGGCGAGGAATTTCTCGCTGACCAGCGCCTTGATCGGCGCCGTGTAGAACGCACGCTCGTCACTGACCAGTGAGCAAAAACACGCAGCCAACCCCACAAGGCTCTTTCCCGAGCCCGTCGGAGTGTTGAGAATGACGTTGTCACCTTGCGTGATGGCGAGAATCGCTTCTTCCTGCGCCGGATAGAGGTCGAGACCGACGCTGGCGGTGTACTCCAAGAAGCGGTCCAGGAGCCATTCGGACGACGGGGGCTCGCCGGGGATCGGAGGAGAAAGCTCGAGCGGGGCCTTCCGCTCGTTCATCGCACAAACAGCCACTGGCTGCCGGTACTCCCCTTTTTCTGGAATCGGTAGCCATCAAGGGAAAAGTCCTTGAGTCCTTCGGGCTCGGTGAGACGGGACTCGATGATGTAGCGAGCCATCGTCCCTCTTGCTCGCTTGGCATTGAAACTGACCACCTTGAGTTCACCGCCACGCTTTTCCTTGAAAATCGGATGAATGATTGGCCCTTCCACAGCCTTCTGATCAACCGCGGAGAAATACTCGTTCGAAGCGAGATTCACGAGTGTACTTTCACCCAATTTGTCGAGCTGTTTTTGCACGGTTAGGGCAATCCGGTCACCCCAGAACTCATAGAGCGAGCGCCCACGATCGGTCGAAAGCCGAGTTCCCATCTCGAGCCGATAGGGCAAAATTGCATCCAGCGGTCTGAGCACGCCGTACAGCCCCGAGAGGATCCATACATGCTCTTGGGCGAACTGCAGATCTTCCTTCGACAGCTCACGGGCGCCAAGGCCAACATATGTATCGCCGTCGAACGCCAGCGCCGCCTGACGAGATCCCGGAGGGCGCGGAGTTTCAGCATCGAACTCTTGAAATCGCCTAAAGTTCAACTTGGCCAAGGACGGGCTCAACTTCATGAGCTTGGCGAGATCTTCGGCGGTCAGCTGGGCAGCTGTCCGGGCGAGGAGCTTCGTTTCCTTGCGCAGCTGCGGTGTGGTGAGAGGGGCGCGGGCCCGAGCTGGAGTCTCGAAGTCCAGCTTCTTGGCGGGAGAGAGCAAGGCAAGCACGGCCCCTACCTTATCGACCCAAAGAGCGGAGACAAGCCGCCGAGCGGCCGCCCGTTGCGAGCGCGTCGCCCATGCCTTATGACACAAAAGGCCGGAGAGCTCACGGCTGCAAAGAACTACGGCATGAACGAACGGCGACACAACGTCCGCGTCCGCCCAGCTGCGGACTACGACATTGAAGTACACTACGTCGACGGGCTCGTATCGGTCCAACTTCAGGTAATGGACATCGCCATCGGGGGGATGGGGCTGCTCGTCGATGAACTCTTCCGAGGAGCTCCGGTCGGAACCAAGCTGCCACTTCGCATCAAGCTTCCCAACTATCCCCAGTTCGAAACGCAAGCCGAAATCCGACACTGCTCGGACGAAACCGGTGGAAAGTGTGGAATTCGGCTCAACGCTTTGACCGAAGAACAGACAGCCGCATTCCGAAGCGCAGTGGCGGAACTTCAGGAACGCGGGCACAGCGCCTGATCCTCGCTCGTCCCTGGCATGGTCGGATCTCGAGCGCGAAACTGCGCTATGACGGCATTTTCACCTGCCTCCGCCCCAAGGCAAATGCGGGCGCTACGAACAAAACCGGTGGAAAAGACGATGGAATACGTTCTCAAGCGCCTCTCCCTACCTCCGCGGTACGTGATCTCTCCCTACCTCTGCGATACGTGATAAGGACGAACTGTGGCCCTGCAATTTGACATCCAGCGACTGGGACAAGCGTCCTTCCCCTCACCTCTGGAACTGAGTCATCAAGTTGGCGATCTTCGATCCAACTATGTGCGCGACGACGAGCGAGTTCTCTACGGTATCGAGTTTTCCGGCACGCGCGCGACCCTGAACAGTGACGAAGTTGGCGCCTTCGAAAAAGCTGGTCCAAGGAAAGAGCTCTTCTTCGATCCCAGACGCGTTCACGCCGGGATCGTAACCTGTGGGGGGCTGTGTCCGGGGCTCAATGACGTCATTCGCGCGATTGCGCTCACCCTCTGGGAACAATACGGGGTCCGCCAGATCACGGGGTTCCGCTACGGATACCGTGGACTGCTTGCCGATCCCCCCGCTCCTCCTCTTCCTCTCGATCCTGGCTCCGTGATGGGAATTCATCGACAAGGAGGCACGATCTTAGGCAGTGGGCGCGGTGGCGGCACTCACGCAAAAGAAATCGTAGACACGCTCGTCCATCACGGCATCAACATGCTTTTCACCATTGGTGGCGACGGCACTCAACGGGGTGCACTTCGGTTGACCGAAGAAATCGCACGGCGAGGCCTGTCGATTGCCATCGTTGGGGTACCCAAGACCATCGACAACGACCTGAGCTTCGTCGAGCGATCATTTGGTTTCGAGACCGCGGTGGCCGAGGCGGTTCGCGCGGTCGACGGCGCCTATACGGAAGCTCGCGACGCCGTCGGCGGCGTTGGCCTCGTCAAGCTCATGGGTCGAGAAAGTGGGTTCATTGCAGTCCACGCGGCCCTCGCGTCGAACGAAGCAGATTTTGTTCTGATCCCGGAAGTGCCCTTCGATCTGGCGGGGGACAACGGACTACTCCGTCATCTGCAACGGCGCCTCGCCGAGAATCGCCACGCGATGATTGTCGTCGCCGAAGGCGCCGGCCAGGAGTACGTGCGCGGCGATGGCTATGACGCCAGCGGCAACAAAAAACTCGGAGACATTGGCCCTTTCCTTCGAGAAAAGATTACGGAGCACTTCCAGGCTCTCGACCAGGAAATCACCGTCAAATATATCGATCCCAGTTACATCATCCGCAGCCAAGCCGCCAATCCTGCGGATTCCATCTACTGCGCTCGACTAGCTGCCAATGCCGTTCACGCCGCCATGAGCGGTCGCACAGCATGCCTCGTAGGCACGGTCAATCACCGGCTCGTTCACGTACCCATTTCCGCGGCCTCTTGCGAACGCAACTGCGTCGATCCAGAAAGTCCCCTCTGGCGAGACGTGGTCATCTCGACCGACATGCCATTGCTGATGAAGAACTAAATGACCGAGCACGATTGTCGAGCAGTCCTTGCGGCCCCACTTCTGGGTGGGGGCCCGCAAGGACGCTCGAAAGCCTGAAATCTGCTCGAGGTCAGTGGTTGTGGCTTGTTTTTGAGCGTTCGCGCTTTCGCGCTCGCTCATTGAGAGCACCAGCACACAACCTCGAAGGCCCTCGCCGACGCTTACCCGCGGAAGGGCGAGGCGAGCATCGGCGGAGCCCAAAACGCTTCATTGCTGTTTGGGTCGCAGCCCTTGAGGCCGCGAACCGGCACCACCGGCAGCAGGACGGAACGAAAGATTGCCGAGCAATCCGGTCACCCGCCAACGATAAAACCCATCTTCCCCCTTGGCCCGACGAACCTTGGGATCCATGTCGAAAAGGCCGGGAACCTTCGACCCCGGATCCCCAAACAGGCTCTTCGTCATTTCATTTTTCGTTTGGTAAGCTTCCTTGAAACGGAATGCGATTTCCAAATCTGCAACACTTTTGTCGAACGCTTCCCGCAGTCGCACTTTACCGGAACCCGTCATCTCGAAGTCCGGCCCATTGCATCCAAATTCCGTAATCTCCAAGCGGCCGTCCGTCACCTCCCCCTGAAGCACGAGAGGTCCTGCACTCAGCTTCGGCAGCGCGATTGTGTCGCGGATTTTGGCTTTCCCATCACCGACCGTCAGGTTGTCGATCGTCAGGTCGAATCGGCCAACCGCTTGGCCGATCTGTCTTTCGGGCAACAGGAGTTGGACCTGCCCTCCTAAAACCCCTCCCAGAGGAAGTCCCACCGCGGTGCCGAGCATACTCAAGCCCGAAATATCGACATTTTCCCCTTCAACCTCGAGCTCCGCCTGAGTGTCATTCTGATAAAAGTCTCCCTCGATCTCCCCACCACCCATTTCGGCGTCGAAGTCGACGGAGATCGCCCCAAAGAGATAAGAAAGTAGCGAAACAGAAACATCGAGCGTCTCGACCCTGAGTGATGGCGGTGGCCCTTCACTCTCTTTGTCGGTCACCGCGTTCTCGAGCAGAACCCCTTCGAACTCGACGCCAAAAAGGCCGCTGCCCCCGAGAGAATCCACTTCCAAAACACGTTCGCGCTGGCTGCTATTGAACTCCGTGAGCAAGCGCTCTTTCAAAGTCTGATACGGAAACGTCAGACGAACGAAAATGAGTAAACAAAAGAGATAGAACAAAGGAAGCGCCACCCAAAACAGGATTTTCTGCTCCCTCGCGGTAAGCTGTCGAAGCTTGAGTTTTCTCACCGCGCGTTCCTCCTCCCCTTGGAGCCCTTCTTTTTGCGCTTGTTCTCCTCTTGATCGTAAGCGCTCACGTGCATTTCCACATCGTACAGATCCGGCTTGTGACCTCTCTTCCGAATATCCAGCTGAGTGATCCGGACCGCCATTCCTGAGTTGGTAATGCTATCCATGAAGTTCGAGAGCGCGAGCATTCCCACTTTACTCAGACGAATGCGACTAGAACGCTCCTCGAAGGTCTTGCCGCGCGGAACGGTCGAACGGTCCTGGGTTTCCGGGATTTCGACGCCCACCTCGTCCGCCTTTCTCGCCAAAAAGCCGGCGAGCGTAGGTGCCTCGCGTCGATAGCGGTTTTCGATCCGTCTCGCCTCTGCTTTGCGCCGTTCCAAGATGACCCGCTCCCCCTCGATACGGGCAATAACTTCCCGAATTCGCTCGTTCTCTTCCGCTTGCTGGCTCACTCCCATCCGAATCAAAAGCGGCAAAAGAAGCAAAAGCATCGCCCCAAGAACCCCGAAAAAGACGAAAAGCAGCTTACGCTCTCGCTCGGCGAGGTTATCGAAACGCTCCTGAAGGTTCATTTCCGTCCTCCCTTCTTTTTGTCCTCGTCCGTCTCGTCCTCCGGACAGCGAACGGAAGCCTCCATGACGTATCGCTCCCTCTCACTATTGACGACCTGACTGATCTTGCTGATGTTCGGCTCGTGAATGCAGCGATGCTCACCTAAAGACTTCGCAACTTGCTGAGCTTCTTCCGTCGAAGACACCACGCCACGCATCATCAACTTCCCCTTTGCGTAGTCGAATAGTTCGACGTCATGCTCGATCCCAGGGGGGATGGTCTCTGCCAAGGCGACCGCTACACCAAACCCATCGAGATAGGGCATGGGGTCCTCCGGCTTGGACTTTCTGCTGTTCGCCAATTCCGTTTCTGCCTCGTCGGGGTCAGCGATGGGAGTTCCAAAGGTTTCCCTGGTAATCTGCTCCAAGCTCTTGGTGAGCGCTTCATGCTCGCTCTCCAGCGCGCGTCCTTCGGCCCAAGTCGAGAAAAGGAACGAAAGAAAAACCGCAACAAACAGGCCCGCCAATAGCGGAGCTTGCTCCTTGAGGAAGCCGTAGCCTCGCTCGAAAGCCAGCGGCCCCTTACGCAGATCGAACCCACTTCGACGTAAGCCGTGCGCGGCCGTCGCCAACGAAAGCGCGAATTGTGACACGCGCGCCCGATCGAGGTCATCAAGACCTTCCACATCGAGCACACCGAGTGTTTCGACCTTCAGCTGGAGCCGGCTGGACAAAAACTCGTCCATGCCGGACATGCGAGCCCCTTCGCCACAGAGCAAAATTTGCTCGACGGCCTGGCCGCTCTGCGTAGCAAACCCGGCAAGCGACTGCCTCAGGCCTGCGATCAAGCGTTCCGCTCGCTCGGGAAATTGATTCGCGCCCAATGACAAGGTCCGACCGGCCTCCGCCATTCCTCGCACCGAGAGGCAAAGATCGGTCGTTTCACTTCCAAGGTTCACGATTGCGGTGGGAGGCGCCTGCGAAAGACCAGACGAGAGACGCGAAAGCTGCGCCAGCTCGAGGTGGGAAACCCCAATCCGCTCAGGTTCATTCCGCGTAGCAGACTTGAGCCACTCGATTTCTCTTTTGACCACCTCCTGGCGCGCAGCGACGCTCACAATGCTGACAGTCTGATCGGCCGTCTTTTCCGGCGACTGGAGCACCTCGTAGTCGAAGACCACCTCATCGATGTCGATTGGCAGTTCTGCTTCGAGTTCGAAGGGAAGAACCTCCCGAAGGCGCTTAGCCGCGGAAGAGGGCACGCTGAGCCGATGGACAAAGGCCTGCGCGCCCGAAATCGTACTGCACGCCACATCGATTGCACCAATCTTCTGAAAGCATGCGGAAAGGGCCGCCTCTTCGCTTTCGTGATTCGCAATGGGCTCTTCGAGGAGTGCCTCCAACTCCACCTTCCGATAGGCAGCCCGAAGGACGGCAACACGCACATGCCCTTCGCTCACGTCGATTCCGGCAGCTCGTGTCATGGACTTATCCGCAATGTCGTCATCATGTTCATCATCGACTCAGTCAACCTAGTCGACCCGGTAGTAGAGAATGCTGCCCCCAGGACTCGGAAGCAGGTAGGGGTTCTTTGCTTCCCCTTCTGCCGTATCTTGCAAACCAGGCCCAAAAAGCCCCATTTCCTTTGCCTTTTCTCTCTCCGCCCAGGCCTCCGCGTCACCCGGTGGGGGGGCACCCCGCATATCGATGACCGTATGAATCCGGGTCCGGGTCTCTCGCCGGCCACTCTTGACATAACCTGTCGCATAGATCGAAAAGACCTCGCTCTTGACGCTGATGACCTTGGAGACCTGTTCCTCCGAAAGCAGCTTCACCGGTGTCAGCCCCATCCCCACCATCATCGTGCCCACCGGACCACGCCCTTGAACGGCGTTAATGAAATCCTTTTTCGTACTGAAGATGGGAATTCCCTGTTGAAAACTCTTCAACATCTTCAATGTACTAATAAACTGAGCTTGCATAGCAGGCTCTTCGCAAAGGGGGGAGCCCGGTTCCGCCTTGTGGCAAGCAAGCGCGAGCAGCGATAGCGGGGTGGCCGTGTTGACGTTGAGATCCCCCGTCCCCCAAACGGTGACATTGCGAGTCCTGGGGTCGTCTGGATCGCTCTGGACGAACGTCTGCCAGAATTTCTCATCAATCCCGCGCACCAGCCTAATTTCCTGTAGGCTATCGAACGCCGCGTTTTTCCGCTGATACGGCTGAGGGAGAAGCTGATAGTAGCTGTCCTCCGCTGCTGCGGACGTCGCTGTTTCCGCACGTGGGTCGCAAGCATTGCGATCGGTATTGGGATCTGCCCAATCGATGATGGCGCCGCAGACAGTTTGCCGATCGTGCGTCTGACCGCGCTCATCGAGACCGTCGAAGAGCTCGTCGTATTGCAGGCCACCGATCATGGCCAGAATCTGCTCAGCCATTCGTTGCTGAGAAAACGTATCCGCCCGCGCTGCCAAGTTGAAGTTGATCTTGGAGTCCTCGTCGACCACAACGAGATCGAAGCCGGCTCCGTCCATTCCCAACTTATTCCCCTCCTCGACGTCGAGGCCAGAAAAGTTCTCGAAGGTTTCGTTTCCTTGAGTGTCGCCGAACGGCCCAAGAATCACGTCCGCATACTCCCACACGGGGATCTGAGGTGGCTTCATTTTCATCGCCATGAACAAGATGGCCAATGATTTTCTCACGGTCGGTTCTGCGGCAAAGAGCAAGCGTGTGAGATTGACGGCACTCCTCGCCGCGTACTCTGCCTTAACCTGATCGCGAGCCGCGACACTACTTCCGAGTTCGGCCGACGTGGCATCCTGGAATTCCGTGAGCATCACGGAAAGGACCGCCAGAGTGCTGAGTACCATCAGTAGAGCCACTCCCCGTTTTCCGCGACGCCGACGAGCGATCCGGAGCTGATGGCGGAGCTTCTCGCTGCGGTTCACCGTCGCATCTCGTTCCACTGAATGACCGACCACGATTGTCGAGCAGTCCTTGCGGCCCCACTTCTGGGTGGGGGCCCGCAAGGACTCTCGAAAGCCTGAAATCTGCTCGAGGCCATTGGTTGTGGCTTGTTTTTGAGCGAGCGACTTTCGCGCTCGCTCATTGAGGGCCTCATCCCCCATCTCCCCCCATTGGGGAGACGCGCTGGACGGCGCGACATCCTGATGAGAACTCTGGTTTGCGGAAGCGTTCATCATGCTATTTCAGCGCAAAGTTGAGGACATCCTGAATGGGAAGACGAACTTTGGTGACCAGTCGGATGCGACCCCGACCGCTGTCTTCGTGACTCCGCACTCCATCGTTGAGAACCAAAGTCACTTTGACAGCAAGAGGCAAACGGCCCTTTTCTTCAACAATCGACTCGCTATCCCATTCCTCGCGCCACTTGCCGGTGATGGGGTCGAGATACATCAGATCGAACAGATCAATGTTCGTAGCGAGCACATCAACTGACCCCCCTTCTGCGGGTTCTTCGTCAACGATCGGGCTTGAACGCCGGACAAGATCGGTCACTCCCGGTTGATCCGGATCTTCACTCACGAAATAGGAGATCTCGACCTGGTCTGACTCGTTGGCATTATGACTCAAGCGACGATGAGCAAATGAGGTAAAATCGAGCCGCGCCCCCACCGCCCCTGGCTCACCCCGAAAGATGGTCTTGGAGACGATCAAGGCCTCGTCGATGGGGCGATGGGAGCTCAGGTAAGCGCTTTGCAGCTCACGAGTGATGCGGGCCATCGCGATGCGGCCTTCGCGATAGCGGTCCGCCACCCGCTCGACCCCTTCACGAGAACGACGCATTCCATCCATCGCTTGAAAGATCATGATGCTAATGAAGGCGATGATCGTCATCGCAACGAGCAGCTCAACGAGAGTCAGCCCTCGCAGATGATTCCGCCTGCTCATCGCGTCCCCGCATTAGCGCCCTGGCTACCCGGCGCTTGTTGGTTGAGCAGTTCGTTCGAAATTTCGTCCACACCGGCATCGGCATTCGGATTGAGAGATCCTTCGAGAGGATTGGTCACGTACTGGACAGCTGTAAAATCGCGCTCCCTGCTGCCCTCGTGCCACTTCACGGAGACGGTGATCTTACGAATACTGGCTTCCAACATGGGCTTCAGATCCGGATACACCAAGCCCAAGGCCATCGAGATCATCCCACCTGGCCCACCAGAGGAGTCCCCCAGCGTCCCCGCGAGATCTCCCAAGCCAGCCCCTTCGCCGAGAGCTGCACCTTCGGTCTGATTAATCGTCTGCAACGCCCCCACTACGCCCGTCGGCCCATCGAGCGGCCCCCCCAGCCCGCCTTGCTCGCCTGACGCGTCTAAACCGTCTTCATCGAGCTCCTTGGCATCTTCGGAGTCTTCCGTTGGGTCCTCGGCGAAACTGTCGGGTTGCGGAAGCTCAATGACTTCGACCTTCCATTCGCAGGAAAACCCCGGCTCGTCTTCGTCCTCGCAACACTCTCCACTCTCCACTTGGTCAAGAACCGAAAAGCCCTCTCGCTCCAGCATGAGCTCCAGCTCGGTCATGCGACAGCGCATGAGATTGGCGGCATAGGTCTCGTGCTGAACCCGCCGGATCGAAGCCAGGAGACCGGCTTGGCTGCTGAGCATGATCGTCAAACCCAAGCCCAAGATGGCCACCGCGACCATCACCTCGAGCAGGGTAAAGCCTCTGCCCCCGAAACGAGCGACAGCCCGGCTCCCGTGAGGAGCACGTGTTCGCGTTCCGCCTCTCACAATGCCTCCTCTCGCTCGGAATACTCCTCACCCAGGAAACGAGGCTCAGGAAGAGGGACCCGGCCTCGCTGGATCCGAGCTCGCCCGGTCAAGGCACTGATCTCCACCGTCAATCCATCGTCCTCTGGACCACTGCCGAGTTGCACAACCGCTCGTTCGGTCACACCGCCCGGCCAAAAATAAATATAGCCCACCCCGTCAACAACTGGTTCCGAATCGTGTTCCGTCTGCACCAGGCGGAATTGAACGCTGTCGTCGATCTTACGGCCCGGCTTTCCCCCTTCCTGCCCAAAGCTTTCCACTGGAGAAAACCCGGAACCAAGCTCCTGAGCGCCGCTGAGGAACGACTCCCCAGCGGCTTCTGCCTCTTCGAGAACCTGCTCCTCGTACTCACGCAGCGCGCCGTCATCGTCCATCTCTGCACTGTCACGACGGAGAGCTTGCATGGAGCTCGACTCCTCGAGGATCACGCGGCCCGAATCCAGATCGATGGCCAGCCGAGCCGGCTTACCGGTGGTGTTGGCATGAGCGAGGCCCTTTCGCACTCCACTGACAACCAAAGTGGCGGCCGCGCGCCGGCTCGCCCCGATGAACATGCCACTGCCAAACACGAGCGTCGCCATCAGCATCGCCATCAAGGCGACAACGATCATGATCTCGATCAGAGTCATGCCCGCCGTTTTCTGACGGGTTCTGGCGAATCGCTCTTTCACTCTTCTTCGACAGCCAATCCCTCGGGAACGACGATGTCATCCTCAGAGCCCGACTGCTTGTCCGGCCCAGAGGAGCTCACGATTACATCATCCTCGGTACATTCGATCGCGTAAGGTTGTCCCCAAGGGTCGTCCGTTTCCTGACCTGCATCGAGTTGCTTGTCTTGCACCAGCTGGCTCACGGTAGGACAGGTCGCATACTCGTTTTCCGCCAACTGCCACTGACTCACGGCACTACGAATGACACGAGCGCCCGTCTTCGCGGTGGAAATCTGCGCCTCCTTCATCTTGGGAATCGCCACAACGGCCACGCCGCCGGCCACCATTGCGATGATGGCCACAACAATCATGATCTCGATGAGCGTCATGCCACGGAGTGCGGCCCTCCCCTGCGCCTGTCCTCGATTCATCATTTTCATCATTTTTTAAACATCTCCCTCTATCACTCGGCGCCGCACTGGCGACACCCATCATTTCGATCTGAATCAAAGCTCAATCCGATCCAATCCTCCTGGTCGCCCATCGGGACCGTCACTCATGAGCACGAAGTCCACTTCTTCTCGCTCGCTGGGACAGACCAGACGAACGGGACGTCCCCAGCCATCACGAGGTACTTCCTCAAAGTTTGCATATTCGAGCACCGCGTCCAGCTCCGGAGGACAGCTTCCGTCGTTTTCGAGAAGATAGCGCTCCACTGGTTCTTCGAGCGCGGACAAAGCCACGAACGTCACTCGAACACCTGCTGCGTACCGCTCACGCTCGCTCACCCAAAAAAGGAACAAGGCGAAAAGGGACAAGGCGATCGCCGGCCCCACACGCCCCAAGGCGAGGAACTGACGGATGGCGCCACGACCTTCCCAAGGAAAGAAAATGCGTCGCTCAGCCGGCGATTTCGGTTTGAACAAACTATTCGTCATTGAACCAAATTGTTCATCTGCATCAGTGGCATCATGATAGCCATCACGATAAACCCGACAGCTCCACCCATCACGGCGATCATGATGGGCTCGAGGAGACTCGTCATTGTAGCGATCTTCGTCTCCACTTCAGACTCGTAGGCCCGGCTCACGTTCTGGAGCATCTCTTCCAACTGACCGGATTTCTCACCGACCGCAATCATGTGGGTCACCATGGGGGGAAATGCTCCGCTGCGGCGCAAAGGCTCCGCAATACTTTCTCCTTCTCGAATCGACCCGATGGCTTCTCCGATCACCCCTTCGAGCTTCGAGTTTTCCATGACATTTTTGCCAATCTCCATGGCCGGCAGAAGTTGAACCCCACTCGCCAGCAACGTCGAAAGAGTGCGGGTGAAGCGCGCCAGCGACACGAGCAGGTTCAACCGGCCAAAGATAGGAAACTGCAGCCGGAGATCGTCCCAACGCAGCTGGCCCGACTCGGTCCTTTTCCAACGGAGGAAACCCCATATCCCACCGCCAAGAACCAGAAGCAGCAACCACCAGAAATCGGTCATCGTCTCGGAGATGAAGATCAGAAGTTGAGTGTACCAGGGCAGAGCCTGCCCCAAATTGTCGAAGATGCTGGTGAGCTTGGGAACGACCGCCATCATCAGAAACGTCACCAGCCCGGTGGCAAAAATCGACATGGCAACAGGATAGGCCAGAGCGCCCACGACCTTGCCCTTCAATCGAGATTGGTTCTCCATGAAGTCCGCAAGCCTTTCGGCTACTGCCTCGAGCGTGCCCGACGCCTCCCCTGCTTCAATCATATTGATGTAAAGCGGGGGAAAAACACGTGGGTGGGCCGCGAGCGAACGGGCAAAGCTCGTCCCTTCCTTCAAGCTTTGCCGCACCGAGGAAAGCACTCGGATCAACTCCTCGTTTTCGACTTGTTCGGTGAGCGCCGTGATCGACTCCACCAGTGGAATGCCGGCACGAATGAGAGTGGCCAACTGGCGGGTCATCACGGCAACCTCCGCTTGGGTCACCCGACGTAGAAAAGCGAGCGGATCGACCTCACCCTTCTTCCGGGTCTTCTTTTCGCTGCCTTCTTCTGCGGAAGTGAGCAGAATCCCTTCCTTCTTCAGAAGCGCGCGCAAAGCACGCACATTCTCCGCGTCCCGGAAGCCCTTGACGTTCTTCCCGGTCTTGGAAGCGATGCCGCTGTACTCAAAGACTGCCATACCCAATCTCCCCGGTGCGGGGACTCCTCACCTACTCGTCGACGGCCACGTCCTCCTGAGTTGCTGCCAAAACTTCTTCGACCGTAGTCATTCCTGCAAGCACTTTCCTCGCTCCGTCCTCACGCATCGTATCCATCCCAGAATCCTGAGCTGCCTTTTTTACAGCCTGCGCATCGGCATTTCCGAGCACAAGCGAACCCACCGCATCATCCATCACCATAAGCTCATAGATTCCGCGACGACCAGTAAATCCTTTGTTATCGCAGTGCTCGCAACCGCTAGGTTGGAAAAACGTGGGAGGTTGTTCTTCTCTCCAGCCAACCGGCTCGTAGTTGACTCCGGGAGGATTATAGCGACCACGAGGCTGACGGGCGTCACGCCAGCGTGTTCGCTTCGGATCGATGCCAAGCTGCTGGAGCTCGTAAGGCGAGGCCTGGTAGGGCACCTTGCAATGCTGGCAAAGGACTCTCACCAACCGTTGTGCCAGGATGCCGATCACCGTCGAACGAACGAGGAACGGTTCGATGTCCATCTCGACCAAGCGGGTGACGGCACCAGCCGCATCGTTGGTGTGCAAGGTCGACAAGACCAGATGGCCCGTCATCGAGGCGTGCATGGCAATCTCAGCTGTCTCCTTGTCGCGGATCTCGCCAACCATGATGACGTCCGGATCTTGACGCAAAAAGGCCCGGAGAGAACTAGCAAACGTCAAACCGATCTTCGGATTGACGGCAACCTGATGAATTCCGGAAATCTCGTATTCGACGGGATCTTCAGCCGTGAGAATATTTCTATTCGGCTGGTTGATACGGTTGAGACTGCCATACAGTGTCGTCGTCTTCCCACTCCCCGTAGGCCCCGTGACCAAAATGATCCCATTGGGACGATTGATGAGCCAATCCATCAGAGCATAGTCTCGCGGGCCAAACCCGAGATCGGCCAGGTCGAGCAAGATATTCGTTTTTTGCAGCAACCGCATCACTATGCGCTCATGCTCTCGGCTCGTCGGAATGGTCGAAACACGCACATCAATGGGACGACCTGCAATCTTGAGCGAGATACGACCGTCCTGTGGCAGGCGCTTCTCTGCGATATTGAGTCCCGCCATGATCTTGACCCGCGCAATCACGGAGCTCATGAATTGCCGACTGGCGCGTCGCGAGATGTAGAGCTCACCATCAACGCGGTAGCGAACAATGACCTCTTTCTCCTCTGGCTCGATATGAATGTCGCTCGCGCGCTCCTTGACCGCCTGAGAAAAGATCCCATTGACCCAGCGAATGATGGGGGCATCATCGTCTGTGTCGAGCAGGTCGGCTTCTTGGTCCTCCTCCAGCCCAGCCTCCGACTCGAGCTCGCCCATCGTATCCTGGCGTTCATAGACACGATTGATGGCGTCCATGACCAGCGTGGGAGCGGCCACCCGCACCTCAACGCGTCGCCCTAGCAACGCTCGAATATCGTCCAAGGCGGAAACGTCGAGCGGATCCGCACACAGGACGACTACCCGGTTTTCCTCCTCTTCACACAAGAGGACCCGGTGAGTCTTCGCGTAGGTGATGGGCAGCTTGGTCGCCGTCTCCAGAGAGATACGACCGGCATCGAGGGAATCGACGAACATCACTCCACACTCCTCAGCGAGAGCCCGTGCGACGTCCTCCTCGGAGGCGACCTTTTGCTGAACGAGCAATTCCGGCAGTGGCAGTTGTCGCTCCTCGACCTGCTCGAGCAGCCCCACAGCTCCGCTATCGACAACCCCTTGCCGAGCGAGAATATCGAAGATGGTGCGATTGTCTTGCACGTTCATTCCTTGGACTCAATGACGCTCCGCGGCAGAGGTGCCACCCTGAGCGGAGCGGCTGCCGACTGAGGTTCGACCGACTCGGCCACGGCGGTCCGCGCGGGCACCGATGACTCGGGGATCACCGTCTCGGCATCACCACGCTTGCGTCCCTTGGGAGCTTTCCTCGGCTTGGGAGCCCGACGGTTCTTACGGCCCTTGGAGTCCGGCGACTGAATACCGGCAGGCAGCTCGATGGGCTCGGCGGGAAGATGTTCGTGAAGCTCTCGCGGTTCTAGTTCCTCCTCGAGCCGCAAACGCTCCTGGACATCGAAGTAAGCCTGGCGAATTGTCTCCACAAGGCCGTTGGCTCGCGTATAGTCCGTAGGAGGCTTCCACGTGTCGGTCTGAAAGACGAAATAGCGGTCGATGAACTCCTGCCGTTCCTGCATCTTTCGTTCGAAGATCCGTCGGAGATCGGCCTGTTCCCGAATCACATGAGGAGTCAAAATCAGAAGCAGATTGGACTTGCGTTTGGTCTCTGAACTTCGACTGAAAAGAAAGCCAAGCACGGG
>CAYTRQ010000033.1:0-22820 GCA_964440025.1 uncultured Polyangiaceae bacterium
TTCCTCCGGTCGGTCGCAGCACAAGAACCAGCAAAAAAGCCGAGGCAAAGACGTACCCGAGCGCGGTTTCGAAGCCGACCTCACCCACTTCTGGGAGGGCTTCGAAACCGCTCGAAACGTGAGTTGCCGAGGCACTAGTCTTCATCAATTTTAGCGAGCGCGGCCGCGATGGCACTATCCCGACCTTGCTCGCGATCCTGCTTGGAAAAAACGTCCGTTTCGATGTGAGGCGGCACGCCCACAGACTCATAAATATCTCCTGCAGGACTTTCGTAGATCTCATTGGAGAGAGAAAAGAAAATCCCGCTCGGCAGAAACTTTGGCAAGCTATCGGACATCATTCCTTGACTGGGCTGACCGACCAGCACCACATTGTCCAACTGGACCATTCCCAAAACGAACGTCTCGGCGGCACTGATCGTCGTCGGCCCAGTGAGCACTGCGACAGGCCCGCTGAACCGCCTTCCCTCCGCCGGTTCGACCTCAATCTTCATCTTTTCGCCGAGTTCACCGTCAAGGTAGACCCGTTTGGAGTAGAGATGAGTCGTTTCCTCAACAAAATGACTCGTCAGCGTGCGTCCGAGCACGTCCCATCCGCCAGAGTTGATACGCACATCGAGAACCACACCTTCGACCCCCTCGAAGTCTTCGAGAGCCGCGTCGATGGCGTCATCCAAAACCGCCCTATTTTCACTCACAACGGGTGCATCCTCGCCTTCGGGAAGCTCCGCAAAGCGCGTGATGCGGAAGTAACCATAATTCTTATCTTCTTTTTGCAGGACCGCCCAGACAATCGCATCTTCGAAGGAACCGTTCAACGTATTGGGCACGATGTAGTCATCAATGGCTGCGTGCATCTTCCCCAACTCCGTCTCCCTGTACTCTTGGAGAAAATCCTCCCACTCGTCTGACTCAGCAGCCGGGGCGTCTGGGTGCGCGAGAGCCTCAGTGGTCAACGTCGCTTGAATGTCGGGTTCGTCCAGCTGAAGAAAGCTCAAGCCCTCGCCCGCTTCGATAGCGACGTGCCCGTCCTTGAGTGGCTCCACTGTTTGGGTCAACGCTGCGAAAAACTCCGCAACGCTCATCTCCGGGGAGATCAGCTCTGAGGCATCGTCGGTCTCCTTCTTCCAATCGACCCCGCGCTCGTCGAAGAACGCGTAGTGGGTGTCGAAAACCGCATCGAACAGCTCGAACTCCAACTCCCAGTCCGGTACGAAATCGGAGTCCAAAGAGGTCAGAATGGTGCCCCTGGAGCAAACCTCTTCCAACCCCTCCATCTTCTTGAAGTACATGCCAGGTTGCTTTTGTCCGAAGTAGGTAAAGTGCATGCCCTGGTCATCGTGAGGCTCGAGCCACCAAACTTCCTGAGGGATCGGCTGAGCCCAACAACGGTCGTTGGCCACGGCGTAGCCCACGGCTTGCTGGGCTTCCTCGTTGAAGGTGACGGCGAACCCATATTCCGGACTGAAATAGACACCAAGTTCTTCATCCCCGGCGTCTCCGCCCATTCCACCTTCCCCCATCGAGCTCCCACCGGTCGATGTCCCTCCGCTCGAAGTCCCACCGGTCGATGTCCCTCCGCTCGAAGTTCCACCGGTCGACGTCCCTCCGCTCGAAGTCCCACCGGAACCCCCTTCGCCCTCTTCTTCGTCGGGCTGATCGCCACAGCCCCACAGAGGGAAAACAAGAGCAAATCCCAGCAACAGCACCAAAGAGTTCACTGGGAGCACCGGGCGACGAAGCCTCGTATTTTGAAGACGCATGCCCTGAGTGACCGCCCAAGAACAAAGTGTTCAAAACGCCGTATCGCTTTATTGCGTCAAGCACGTGGGGGGCCTGCGAGTCACTGGAAAAGGCTCCGCCGGGGCTCACCTCACCCTCTGCGGGGAAGCGGCAGCGGCTTTCGAGGTTGTGTGCTGGTGCGCTAACCTCAGTGCATCATGGCAGAGCAAAGTGAAATCCCGGGGGACAAAGTCGACTTCTATCGCTCTCTTCGCCGCAAAATCCAAACGTTTTTGGCAGGTCGGGGCGCAGGCTTCAAGTACGCCGATTACCTCTTGGTCGCTCCCGATCTTTTTCATCTCATGTGCCGACTCACGGTCGATCCACGGGTCTCGGTACAAAGCAAAGCGATTTTGGCCAGCGCTATCGCCTATTTCGTCTCGCCGATCGATTTGATCCCGGAAGGGCTCGTCGGCCCGGTTGGCTACGTGGATGACATCGCGGTCGCTGCCCTCGCTCTTCATCGAGTCATCAACGACGGAGGTGGCGAAGCAGCCAGGGAACATTGGGCTGGCGATGGAGACCTCATCGGTCTTCTCCAGGAAATCCTGAAGGTGGCCGACGAAATGGTGGGAACCGGCGCCTGGATGAAGATCCGTGGCCGGTTCATGGATCCCCCCCCGGTAGAACGCGACAGCTGAGCGACCGCTCGTCAGAGCTGACCAGTCCCCTTTTTGCTCCCCCATGAAAAACGAAAATTTGCCAGGAGCCGACGTCAATCCACCGATGGGCCCCGATCGCCGTCCCCCGGCTTCGGTCCTCATGCTCGACCTTGATATCTTTTGTTGTTAATTGATGAAAGCTTCGATGACGGCTTCCATGCCCAGTACGACCTGCGTCAGGCGCTGATCATCGAGAGTCTCCGGTGTGTCACTGGGTCGGTGATAGTGAGGATTCCTGAAGGGAGCCGTATCCGTAACCATGAGGGCAGGGTAGTCGTAGCGCCAGTACGAGGAATGATCGGACCAACCGACGCCCGGCACGAACTCGGGCAACACGGCACCCTCGGAGGGGAGCTTCGCGCGGTCGCGGAAGGCGGAGAGGGATCGGTGGAGTAGATCGCGCGAATCGATGTTGGACACGAAACCGATGAAGTTGCCGGTGTTCGGATAGACGAGACTGAGCGGCGGCGGGTATTTCTGGCTGTTCGGTTCGGAAGAAAAATAGCCGATGCTCTCCAAGCTGATCATGCCAATGAGCTTCTCGTTCTTTTCGCGCGACCTGCGGGCCGCTGCATGCTGCCCATCGTCTGGGTGGTGAAGTGAGGCATCTCTTCGTTGACGAAGGCGATGAAGCGAATCGTACGCTCGGGGGTGGCATCGGAAAATCGTCGTGCCAGCTCCAGCAACGCGGCCACGCCGCTGGCGTTGTCGTCGGCGCCTGGGGTGATGGGCTCGGTGTCGTAGTGGGCCCCCACCACCAGGATCTCGTCCGCCTTGGCCCGACCCGTTCGTTCTGCCACGAGGTTGGAGCAGGAAACGCCGGCCACTGGGTAGGTTTGGCGTTCTACGGTGTATCCCCCCTTCGTCAGTTCGTCAGCTAGCCACTCCTCGGCGCGGTGGAGTGACTGTGGCCTTCGGAAATGACGAGGGCCCAACGATGCCAAACGGCGGACATCGCTCGCCAACCGCTCGGCAACACGAGCGCGCTCCCCCTCGAGCGGTGGCACCTCGCCCTGGTAGCTGGCTTTCGGCATCCAAATCATCAGCCACCAGCCTGCCAAGAGGACGATGGCGGGCAAGGCGAGCGAAAAAGCGAGGGCTCGCCGGACCTTCACAGCTCGCTTGCCGCGGTGTGCCTGATGCCCCTCATGGCTTGACGGGCGACGCTTGCTGTTCAGAATCGCTCCCTTCGCATGCTCGATGTGTTGCGTATGCCATGAGACTGCCCTCACCCCCTCTGAATTCGAGGGTAGCAGTGGAATCCCCCGCATCGGGGCTCCTTTCGAAGCCGTCGAAGTACCAATCCCGGTCGCTGGACCGATGCGTGAAATGGGTGATCCCCCCGGGGCCCCCAAGACCTGTCAGTTTCTCGGGGGCTGTCGGCCGGCCGGTGAAATTTGCACCGAAGACTGGCAGTGCCGCAGCAACCTGGACATCTCCGAGGGTGGGGGTGCCATGTGTCTGGAGGAGAATGCGACGGAGGGCTTGGGCTGCGGGGCGCACGAGATCGACGGTGATAAGGAGCCAACTCCGGCTACTCAGGGGCGACGCAGCGTGCACCATTCGGTTCGGCATAACCGACGCTGTTACTCATCCCTCCATAACTAGCGCGGAGGGTCCACGGTCCTACAGCTCCCTCCTGGCTCGACCAGTAGACGTACCCGCCGCAGTCCAGACCCGACATCAGGTAGCAACCGTCGAGAGGCCCTTCGCCATTGGCGCATGCCGAGCAGTTGTTCGTCTCTAATTGGGAGGTATCTGGGATGGAGCAGACAGACGTAGCGCTCGGGTCGGAGTTATCTCCGTCCACGCAGCCGCGGATGGTGGAGATGAGTTCGCTGACTGTCGGCAGGCGCCAGGTGCTGCGTCCCGCGAAGCCTTGGTCCGAAAGGTCCGAACAATAGTCCTGTGCTTCGGACCAAGTCAGACCACCTCCGACCTTATCACCCAGGGCCCAGCAAAGGCCGTCCGTGCAATAGATGTCCAGCTTCGTTTGACAGGTGGTTCCCGTGTACTCCGGGGGGCAGGTACATACGTACGAGTCCAGGCCATCCGTGCACTTCCCACCGTTCTGGCAGGGGTTGGGAGAGCAGTCATCGATGTTGGTTCCGCACCTGCTTCCCTCCCAGCCAGCGGCGCAATCGCAGCTGTAGGAGTCGATGCCATCCACGCATTTTCCACCGTTCTGACAGGCGTCCTCGAAGCAGTCGTCCTCGTTGGTTTCACAGAGGTCGCCCGAGAATCCGCGCGCGCAGTCGCAGGTGAAATCGTCCACTCCGTCGTCGCAGCCGCCGCCGTTTTGGCAAGGGTTGGGAGAGCAGTCATCGATATCGAGCTCGCACAAGGTTCCCTCGAAGCCACTGGGGCAATCACAGACGAAACCGTCGACTTCGTCCTGACACTCTGCACCGTTTTGGCAGGGGGAGTCCCTACAGTCGTCGACATCTTCCTCGCAGAGTTCTCCAGCGTACCCGCTTGGGCACGAGCAAGTGAAGTCGGCCACCCCGTCCGTGCAGATGCCGCCGTTTTCGCAGGGATTGTGGCTGAAATCGTGGATGTTTTTGTCGCAGGCCGCTCCTGTGTATCCGTTAGAGCAATTGCAGATCGGCTCGTCGCTGGTTTCTTCACAGTCACCATGAACACAAAGATCTGTAGAGCATTGCCTCTCGCCTCCGCCTTCGCCAGTACTTCCGCTCGTATTGCCCTCGCCGCCCCCAGTCGCTCCACCTGGCCCGCCGTCGCCATTCCCCGACGCTCCTCCCATACTGCCGTCGCCATCCTCCGTCGCTCCTCCCATGCTGCTGTCCCCGTCGCTCCCCTCCGTTTCATCGGCCGGCGAGAATTGCCGGGGCTCGAAGCCACAGGAGGGCAGGCTCGATGCTCCCACGAAGGAGAGTAAGACGAGCCAACCACAGTTCCGCAATCTGTCATGAGGGAACATAGGGACGTACACTAGCTCCGTTGTCGGTGTGCTGCAACAGACTTCGTCTGCCGCTGTCTTCCTGTGCTTCCTGTGCTTCCTGTGCTTCGGTGTGCGGCGCGGTTCTTCGTGACTGACCCAACCAACCGACTCCCAACCGGATTGGGTGGCCAGATCACTCTCCCAAGCGAATCACCGCACCCTGCTTTTGGGACTGAAGCCGTCGGCCAACGACTGAAGCCGTCGGCCAACTATGTGTTTCAAATCGAAGCAACACAGGGAGTACGTAGCTACAAGAGGAAAGAGTTTCGACCGCCCACCACACCGAGCGCAACCCCAGGCACGTCTGCGTCGAGAGTCGAGGAGCTCGGGCCCTGGATACCCTCAATCTATAGAGCGCTACGGGGGAATGACGGCATGATGAGCGGCGGTACGATGGAAGAAGGTGTTCTGTGTGGACAAACCAGGCGAGCCCGCTACTCTTCCGATCTCACGAGCCCTCCCCGACGAGATTCGCGGTTCTGGTTCGGCCGGGCGACGTGGAAAGCCCGTGCCGTGACCGCGAAGTTGTGATCAGGTCCTGCGCTGGGATCCTTTCGTTGGGCGGCTGTCACTGAGCGAACCGAGAGCTGACGCCGTTCGTTCAAAACACAGCTTGACCTCGAGCGAGGTGCTCGCGGCACGAGTTCGCCCGTAGCCGCGAAGGTCTGCAAGCGCGAAGGTGAACTCACCAGGCGCGAGATACGGTTTGGCCGTTTCCCAGGAGGAGTTGCCCGCCCTTGTGCTGAAAGGGGCGGACGACGGAGTGCCCGTTTTTCGCCGCGAGCTATATTAGTTGCCGGGCAGGGGCTGCGTGGGCACCGTCGGAGCAGGCATCGTGGGAGCCGCGGGAGTCGTCGGCGGAACACCGGGAGCAGTCGTCGTCGATGGAGTCCCTTGCGGCGCCTTCTTCCCATCGCTCTTTCCGTCGCCCGCTTTCACTGCACCGCTATTGTACATGGTAATAACGCGATCGGTCAGATCGAGATCACTGCGAGCGTACGGCACGGCCTGCTTGTCGATCACCACATCGTAGCCTTCCTGGGTCGCCAAGCGACGAATCAGCTGCATCGTCTTGGCGAAGATGGGTTGGGTGAGCTCGTTCTGCTTGGCTTGCAATTCCTGATTGAATTGCACGTATGTTTGCTGAAGGGCCACCATTTCTTGCTGCCAGGCGGCGGCGCGTCGCTGAAGCGCCTCTTGGCTCAACACTCCTTGTTGCTTTTCGATCTCCGCTCGCTCGGCCTCCAGCGCCTTTTGCTTGGCGTCGAGCCTCTGCTGCTTGGTATCGAAGATCTTCTTGAGGTTGGCCTGCATGCGCAGCCCGTCCTCCGTCTCCATCATCGCGCGCTGAGTGTCGACGATGGCCAGCTTGGTCTGAGCAAAAGCCACCGTGGCCAAAGAGAAGAGGACCAAAAACACCGCGAACGCCCGAAACGGAGCGCGGGTCGAATGGCGAGGAGACTTCTGTCTGGGCTGGAGCATCACCCCAGCGACTTAACTGCCGCTCGGGTCCGGGTCAATGGAGGAACCCTTGGTACCATCACTGGAAGAAGACTCCGTCGACGGCGCCCCAATCTGCTCCAAGGACCGGCTCAAAGCCCGGGCCATCGTCTCGACCAACGGCACAAGTCCCGGGTAGTCCATGCGAGGTGGTCCCACGGTCCCCACCGCACCCGCCGGAGAGTTACCAGCACGCGCGTACGGTGCGGCAACCAAACTCAGGGGAGAGCCCTCCTCCTGCCCCGTCTCGCGCTGCTCTTGCCCCAGGAAGACCTGCACGTGGGTGCTCGACAGGGTTCGATCCAGCAGCTCGACGAGCTGCTCTCGGTCTTCCAAGGCGACCATCAGATCTTTGATCCGCTCCGGATCGTCGGCGCGAGAAAAGAGCGTCGAGCGACCTTCCACGATGACGTCGCGGCGCGCCATGCTTCCCTGGAGGGCCGAGCCAATCAAGCGATCCCCCAGCTGACCAAGCGCGCCCAGCTCATCCCTTTGCTTTTTGGCCAAAATATCCAAGTGCCCCCTCAACTCCACGAGAGTCCGACCGCTCGTCACCTCGTCGAGGAGATTGTGCACTCGTTCGAGCTTGGCCGCATCGATCGGCTCATCCAGTTGAATGAACCGATTCTCCACGGAGCCATCGTCCAAAATCACCACACTGAGGAGCTCCTGAGGGCGGTGGGCGATGAAGCGGATCTTGACCACGCTTCGGGTTTCACTGCTCGAACGGAGCACGACCGCAGGCAGGCCACTCAGCTCACTGAGCAGTCGCCCCGATTGGTGCAACAGGTCCCCATGGGCGAGATCCGCCGAGAACAGCTCGCGGATCTGTGCGGCATGGTGCGCCGGCAACTGGCGCACTTGCATGAGTGCATCAATGAACAGTTGGAGCGCATGCCGAGTGGGCACGCGACCGGCCGAGGTGTGAGGCTGCCGAAGGTACCCGCCCTCCTCCAGATCTTTGAGCACGTTGCGAATCGTCGCCGCGGACAGGTCAAGCCCATATTGAGTCGACAAGGTACGACTCCCCACCGGTTCACCCGTTTGAATGAATTCGGTGACGACGGCGTACAGAACCCGCCGAGCTCGCGCACCGAGCTCCGCCTGCGCCCTATCGAAACCGCTGAGATTCGCCATTTTCGATCCTCTTGCCTCACGGTACCAGAATAGCTCCGTTCCACACCCCGTCGGCCAGGTCCCTCGCCTCCACTCGGCGACTCTTTCGCGTCCCCAAAAGCTTCCCGCGCCAAAAGAGGCGCACCCCACAAGCCCTCATCTCCCCAGGTGGGGGCCTCCGGACGAAACGAAAAGGCGGAAAACGGGCCACCGGGCAACCAATCCCGTGAAGCGATGCGCAGAAAAAAACGGGCCGCCGGGCAAATCGATCAACGGGGAAAACGGCCGCGAAGTCATCCGTCTCGTGAAGCGATACGCAGAAAAAAACGGGCCGCCATGCAATAAATCTCGTGAAGCGATAGTTGGAGCCGTGTAAACCGGAGAGCAGAGATTCCATCGGCCACGGACAGTGATTGTCATTATCTTGACAGTATTTGTGGCTACCTTGATGATTTGGACCACGCCGCAATTCCCAGGGATTCAGGAGGCACGTTGACTACGAAGCTGCTGGCCGTCGATGACAGCAAGACCATGCGCCAGGTGCTCGAAATCACTTTCCGTGGTGACGAGTTCCAAACCACCCTAGCCGGCTCGGCCGAGCAGGCCCTTTCCGCAGTGCGAGCTCAGCCTCCTCAAGTGGCCGTCGTCGACGCCCATCTGGGCGACTCGAGCGGCTACGATCTCTGCCGCTCTATTAAGGAGATTTCCCCCACAACGCGGGTCCTCATCCTGTCGAGCAAGCAGCGGCCCTACGATGAGAACAAGGGAGCTGCTGCCGGAGCCGACGGACACTTCGACAAGCCCTTCGATTCCACGAAAATGCTGGCCCGGGTTGGCGAGGAAGTGGAAAAGGGGGCTGCTCAGGCTCCCTCGGCTGCGGCCCAGTCGTCTGCCGGTCCCCGAGCCGCCGACCAACCAGGTTCCGCAGGCCCCGCTCCGGCCATGAGCGCCAAGCCGGCTGGAACCTCGAACGCTGCGCGTCCCGCACCGCAACAACCAGCCCGACCGGCTCCAGCGGAACCGGCGCCGGCGGAGCCAGCCCCCGTCCGCCCGCCGGCAAGCGCCCCTGCACAGGCCACTCCTGCTTCTCCAGCTGGCTCCTCCTCCGCGGCCCGGCCGGCGCCCGCCGCCGCTCCCCCCGCTCGGGAACCGGCCACCTCGGCGCCTTCCGTAGGAGCTCGACGCCCCCAGGCTCCACCTCCCCGAACGAGCGCAGCCCCTCCGCAAACGTCGCTCAACGTCCCCGAAAAACCCGATCAGCCAGCTGCTCGCGGACAGGCTGCCACTCAAGCCGCAACCGCCGCGGCGGTCAGTTCCGCAGGGTTGGAAGGCAAACTGGAAGGGCTTGGCTTGAGCAACGAGCAGATCCAAAGCGTCGTCGCCTTGTCGAGAGAAGTCGTGGAACAGGTCGTCTGGGAGGTGGTTCCAACGCTCGCAGAAACCCTCATCAAAGAGGAAATCGCCCGGCTCACCGCCGAGTGACGCCAAAGAGGGGGCTCTTTGAGTGACGAATGGGACGACTACGGCGAAAGCGAAGAGGCTACCGCCGTTGTCAACATTACCGAATATCAGCGCTCAAAAAACGAGGGCCGGCGCGAGCACCATCTGCTCGTGCATGTGCAAGGAACGGAAATGGGCCGCGTCCGCGAGCTCGAAGGCAACTCGATTTTGATCGGTCGCAGTACCGATGCCGAGATCTGGCTCAGTGACGATGGGGTCAGCCGAAAACACGCCCGATTCGTCCGCCAAGGCAATCGGTTCGTGTTGGAGGATCTCCATTCCGCCAACGGCACGTTCGTGCAGGGGAACCGCATCGAGCGGAAAATCCTCACAAACGGAGACCAAATCCAACTCGGCCCCAATGCCATTTTTCGCTACTCGATCACCGACGACGATCAGAAGGCTCTCCTCGAACAACTCTATTCCACCAGCGTCACCGATCCTCTCACTGGTGCTCGTAATCGCGAATATCTCGACACCTTGCTCGTGAGCGAGATGTCCTACGCCAAGCGACACGGCCACGATCTGTCGTTCGTGCTCTTTGATCTGGATCATTTTAAAGCCATCAATGACGACTATGGCCATCCCGCAGGAGACGCCGTGCTGGCGGCCGTGGCAAACACCGTGAGACAGGCCCTGCGCGCAGAAGACGTTCTCTGCCGCTATGGGGGCGAGGAGTTTTGTGTCGTACTCCGCTCGATCGATCTGGCAGGCGCGGCGGCCATGGGGGAGCGCATCCGCAACGTGCTCGAAAATCTGCGAGTCGAACACGAGGGACAGGTCATCTCCCTGACGGGCAGCGTCGGTTGCGCAAGCCGGGACGAACTCTCAGATCCCTCACCGACGGCACTCATTAGCCTCGCCGACCGACGTCTCTATTTGGCCAAAACCAGAGGTCGAAATCGAGTGGTGGCCAGCGATTGACCAGGCAGCGATTGATAAGGTCTTGATGTGGCTCTGGTGCGCGTGACGATCCCGGTGGGAGGTCGACTTCGGACGCTGCTCTCCGAAAAACTCCTCGATGCCGGAGCACCGGGACTGCAAGAAGAGCCCGGGGCGCTCGTCGTTTACGCGAGCGATACCGATGAACTTCAACGTTTCCTCGAGGCGGTGAGCTCGGTGCGCCAAGCGGAGGCCCCTGCTTCAGAAGAACTGGGGGAGCCAGAGCAGGAGCCCATCGACCACGACTACCACCAAAGATGGCTGGAAGCGTTGGAGCCTAGCGCTGTGACCGATCGACTCGTCTTCCGGCCCACCCACGCTGCCCCGGCTCCCCCCGAGGAGCAGACCCTCTGGTTCGAGCCGAAAGTCAGTTTCGGGGCTGGAGACCACCCTACGACCCAGCTGGCGGCTCGCCACCTCGAGCTCCTCGGCCAAGTCCAACCGGGAGCGACCCTCCTCGACGTGGGCACGGGGAGCGGCGTCCTGGCCCTGGTGGCCCTTCGTAGTGGATTTTCACGAGCCACAGCAATCGATATCGAAGAAGAAGCTCTCGCTTCAGCAATGGGTAACGCGCGCCTCAATGGCTTGGAGCAGCGGCTCGAAGTCCGCCCGGGCTCCGCAGGCGACCTCTCGCAAAGGTTCTCCGTCGTGGTCGCCAATATCATTTCCTCCGTCCTCCTCAGCCTGGCATCTCACCTGGCCGCCCGAGTGGAGGCGGAGGGCCAGCTCCTGCTCACCGGCTTGCTCGAGGAAGAGGCCGCAGAGCTCGAATCGCACTTCCAGTCCCTCGGACTCGAGCTTCTCGAACGAAGAAACCAACAAGGGTGGTCCCTTCTGGTTCTACGCCGAACCTGAGGCTGATCTTGCGAAACCGGTGCCGCACCCAACTCGATCCCGCTCTTGCCACGCCGGCCCCCCACCAGACGCTGCTCTCGCGAGACCGGCCCCCTCTGCCGGGCCTTACTCCCACTTGGTCAGAGAAGCTTTTCAGCTCCTCTTGCCGAATGCGGCCTCGAGGGCATCCAACGCGCCAGTCACCGTATGCTCGGCGGCTTCGACGTCGACCCGAATTCCGGCTTCTTTGCACGTCGCCGTGGTGATCGGGCCGATCGACAGGACCCATCGCTCGGACAAAAGCTCGGCGACTCGATCGCCCAGAGCTTGCATCAGGGACGTGACCATCGAGCTCGATGTGAGCAATACCACATCGCACTGCTGCGCAGCTTCTTCGAGCGCCTTTCGCGCGCCGCCCGTGACCGAGTGGGTCTGATAGGCCGCCACCACATCCACCTCCGCTCCTGCCTCCCGCAAGGAGACCGGCAAGACGTCCCTGGCCTGGGCCGCGCGACAAAGCAAAATGCGCCTCGAGGAGCCAAGACGCGCGAGGAGTGCTTCCACCAGGCTCTCGGCCACGAATTTCGGCGCGACGAGATCGGCTCGCAACCCAAAGCGTTCCAGTGCCTCTCCCGTCCGTGTCCCAATCACGGCAATCTGCGTGCGCGAAAACGCTCGCGCGTCTCGTCCTATCCGACTGAGCGCCTCCATGGTGCGGTCAACACCATTTTGACTCGTCAACACGATCCAATCATAAACATATAACCTCGACAAAGCGCACTCCAACTCGTCAGATCGAGCCGGCGGCTCAATTTCGATCGCAGGCTGGACAATGGCCGCCGCACCGCGCCGTCGAATTTCCTCGGCGGTCTTCGCGGCCTGATGTGCCGGTCGGGGGACCAGGATCTTCTGGCCGAAAAGAGGCAGGGATTCGTACCAATTCATCTGCTCCCGAAGCTGGACGATCTCACCCACAATGATGATCGCTGGGCTACTCAGGCCACTCTTTCGAGCCGCACCAGCAATTTCCCCCAATGTGCTCACTACAGTACGTTGTTTGGGTCGCGCCGCCCAACGAACCACCGCGGCTGGGGTCGCCGGATCTCGTCCACCTTCGATAATCGCTTGTGTTATCTCCTCGATGCGCCGCATCCCCATGAGCACGCAAATCGTCCCCGTTGCCGTGGCCAGCTTCTGCCAAGCTTCCGGCGACCACTCTTTGCCCGCCCGATCGCTGCCGGTAATGAAGGTGACACTGGAGGAAAGGTCGCGATGAGTCAGAGACATGCCGGCAAAAGCGGCAGCAGCAATCGGAGAACTAATCCCGGGCACGACTTCGAAGGGCACCTCGGCCTCCGCCAGCGCTAGAGCCTCTTCGGCGCCCCGAGCAAATATCAGCGGATCGCCACCTTTGAGGCGCACGACACGTTTTCCCTGCCCTGCGAACCGAAGCAAAAGCCGAGTGATCTCTGGCTGGGGAGTCGCCCGTTTCCCATAGCGTTTCCCCACGTCGATGAGCTCTGCCTGCGGACAGAACTCAAGCAACCCGGGATGGCTCAAAGCGTCGTAGAGAACCACCTCGGCTTTCGCCAGCAAATCCCTGCCACGCAAGGTGATGAGATCGGGCTCGCCGGGACCAGCTCCCACGAGCCAGACCTTGCCGAGTTTCGGCGGGCCCGCTCCCGGCGGACTCTCTGGTGTGTGAGTCGATGTCGCCACAGCTGCCCAACGCTACTACGTCGCACTCCGGTGAGGTAGTCGCCATCTTGTGTTACCAGAACCCATGGATCCAGGGACGCTGCGCTCGCGGCCACAACGCTTCCAGCTCCACTCTTTTCGCCCCGGTTCGCCAAAGTTGGTGTTGCTGGAGTTGATCTTGAAATCGGTCTTTCCGGAGTTCGTCGGCTCCGTCCTCGCGATCCCGCGTGTTCGGAAACCTTCCGGAAAAATAGTCAGGCTTCTGGTTCCGTTCATCAGCTGTGGACTGCTCTGCTGTGCAGCGCTCGGCTGCGAGCCCTGCCGCACTCACGGGCTCGAACCAGAGGAGTACGCAGAGGGGATCGTCAGTGCCAGAGGGACGGTCTACGAGACGAGCCACCCAAGCGAAGAGCTTCTTCCCTTCCCTTCGGGCCAAACCTACGATCTGCTTCACGGATTGGGCACGACCCCGACGAGCGTTCACGGCTATCTGAGCTTCGTCCCTCGACTGACCGAATCCGGCGATCCCTACGACCGGCAAACGCCCAACAACTTGGCGGAAGCGGCGGGAAATCAGATGGTCATCGAACGCTGGGACGACGAAGTGATTCGCATCCGCAACGACACCTGTGCCGATTTCTACGTTCGGGTCGTCGCCTATGCCGAGGAAAGCGGCAGCTCCATGGGAGGAGCCGCCGGAGCTTCCTCGAATTAGATCACATCTCACAGCCTCGAAATGCCCCGCCACCACTCACCTGCCGGTGGGGAGAGGCGAGCGGCGGCGGAGCCTTTTCCAGCACCGGCCACTGTCGACACGATCAATCCAGACGGCCTTTCCGCGCAAACTGCAGCTGGTAGAGAGCCGCGTAAAGTCCACCAGCAGCGAGAAGCTCCTCGTGGCTTCCTGTCTCGGCCACTCGTCCTTTTTGCAGCACGATAATGCGATCCGCCGCTCGGATCGTACTGAGCCGATGGGCCACCACGATCGATGTCCTCCCCTGCATCAGCGCCCCAAGCGCCTTTTGCATTCGTGATTCCGTCTCGCTGTCTACGCTGGCGGTCGCTTCGTCCAAAATGACGATGGGAGCATCCCTGTACAAAGCCCGAGCAAAGGCGATCAGTTGACGTTCTCCGGCAGAGAAATTGCTCCCCCCTCCTTCCACTCGAGCGTGTAGGCCTCCTTCTCGCGTCAGGAACACGTCGAGCACATCCATTTGCAGCAAAACCTCACGAACACGCCTCTCCTCGAGCGGAGCCCCCATGGCAATATTCTCCGCCAAAGTACCAGGAAAGAGCACCACGTCCTGAGGGACGACGGAAAAGCAACTGCGCAACTCGCTGGCACCCATGGCGCGGATGTCCCGGCCTTCAAGATAGATGGCCCCTTCCCAGATCTCATAAAGACGCAATAAAAGCGCAGTGATCGTGGTCTTTCCACTCCCGGTCGGGCCGACCAAGGCCACAAGCTCTCCCGGGCGAGCGCGGAGACTGACCTCGTGGAGGACCGGTTGGTTCGGCTTGTAACCAAAAGTGACGCGATTGAACTCGAGAGCACAGTGCGGATCTCCCGATGCGGTCTCCTCCTCGTGGGCGGGAGCGTCACGTCCGGTCTCCCTCAGCAACCCAAAGACACGCTCCGCTCCGGAAAGTGCGCTTTGCAACAAGGTATATCGTTGAGCAAGCGTACTAATGGGCTCGAAAAACTGAGACAAATAGGCGCTCAGCGCGACGACGACGCCATAGCTCGCGTGATGGTAACCGAGCGCAACGATGATGGATGCCAAACTGATGCCACTCACGGCGTCGATGGCAGCGTCCTGAATCGCATCGTATTTGATCGAACGCATATTCGCATCTCGGTACGACCTGTTGATGCCCTCGAACTGCTCGAACATCGCCTCCTGACGACCGTAGGCTTGCACCAGCGCCACCCCCGCCACTTGCTCGTTCATGTTCGCGTTCATTCGAGCGGTCTCGCCTCGAATGGTGCGAAATGCCTCCCTGGCTCGCCGTCGCACCCAAAACAACAATATCGCAATAAAGGGCAACGAAACGAATGCTACCAAAGACAGCCTGGCATCCAGGCTCACCATCAGCACGACGACGCCACCGAGCCGCAACAGATCACCCAGAGCACTCACCGCGCCAGAGTTGAACAGCTCCTGAATGGCATCGACATCGTTGGTCACCCGCGTCACCAGCCTTCCCACGGGCTGGCCATCAAAGAAGCGCTGCGGAAGCCGCGAGAGAAATCGAAACACGAACAGCCGAAGATCAGCCATCGCGCGGGCGCCCACGATCTGGGTCGCGTAAATTTGCGCAAAAGAAAAAAGCTGCTCAATCAGCGCTACCGCGGCAAAGAGGACCCCTCCTCTCAAGATGATCTGCGGATCCTTGCTTGCAATGCTTGCATTGATCGCCTCGAGCATGATGAGTGGCCGCAGAAGGGACAACCCCGCCGTCAGCACGACCGTCACGAGCGCTACCGCAAGCCACCGTTTGTGAGGGCGCAGAAAGGGCCACACGAGCCCCATCAAATGCTGATCTCCCAGCCCGCTCTCGAGCGCCTCCTCATGGTAGGCACGCAAATTCCTCATCGAGGTGTTGCGCTGGCGACTCGGCGACTCTTGTAATGAGGAGCCTCCAGCAAGCGTTGCCTGCTCGGAAGGCGCTCGCCCCGACGACGTTCCCCCCGAGCGACTGGTCGATATCCTGGAACTCAAGGCGCCTCTCCCCACCTGGACAAGTGGTTTTGCGTGGGCATTTCCGAAAGGGCTTCGAGCTGCCTTTCGATGTGCTGCTCTTCGACGAACGCGGCATAAATCTCGTTCGTTCGGCACAGCTCTTCATGAGTTCCGGAAGCGACGATCCTTCCATTCTCCAGAACCAAGATTCGATCACAGCGGCGAGCTGCTGCCACCCGATGAGTAATGAGGATGACCCCACGCTCGGCACGCTGCTCATCGATCGCCTCAAGGATGCCACTTTCCGTTCGAGAATCGACCGCACTCATCGGATCGTCGAGCACGAGCACTCGCGGACCGAGCACGAACGCGCTCGCCAGCGAGACGCGCTGCTTTTGCCCTCCAGAAAGCTGAACGCCTCGCTCCCCCACGACCGTGTCCAAACCATCGGGCAACCCCAAGAGTTCGTCGAGAATGTGGGCACGCCGCGCAGCCCCCACGATCGTCTCACGGGATGGATCAGCGTCGGGTTCGTCGAGAGCAAACCCAATGTTGTAGGCAGCCGTCGTAGAAAACAAAAACGGATCTTGCTGAGCATAGCCAATCGTGTCGCGCACGAAGTGCAAGGGAAGATCACAAATATCGGCACCATCCAAGAAAATGCTCCCGCGGGGCACTTGCTCGAGTCGCGGGAGCAAACGCGCCAAGGTCGACTTGCCACTTCCAGTCCTTCCCACGATGGCCACGGAACCGCCGGGCGGGAGCTCGAACGACACTCCCTGAAGGACCTGCTTGGCGCCATAGCCGAAGCTCAGATTGCGCACCTGGATGCGTCCAGAAACTTTCTTGGGAGCCGGCAACGGGCCGTCGACAATCTCCGGCTTCGCCTCGAAGAGGGCCAACAGACGACTGTAGGCGGCGCGTCCTCGTTGAACCAAGCCCACCAAAAACCCTAGAGCCATAAGCGGCCAAGCCAAACGCCCCATGGCGCGAAAGAACGCGAGAAATCCTCCTTCGTCGATCCTGCCGGTCACCAGCAAGTGCCCTCCATACCAGAAGACGATCACCGTCCCGATCCCCGTCAAAGACTGCATGATAGGCCCCATCGATCCACGCAGCCTCGCCAATGCGAGGCTTTTCTCCAGGTATTGATCATTTTTAGCGGCAAAACGCTCCACCTGAGATTCCTCCAAGTTGAAGGAGCGAATGACTCGAGATCCGGCAATGCTCGTCTGAACAAGATCGCTCATCTCCCCGAGCGCTTCCTGGTTTTGTCTTTGCCTTCCGTAGATCTGCGAGGCAAACCTTCTCGTCACGAGCATCAGGAAGGGCAGAGGTGACAAGGCCGCCAAGGTCAGGTTGGGCGAAATCCCAATCGTCACAGCAAAGGCACTGATCAATCCAAAGACCGTATTGACGGCATTGAGCACGCCAAAACCGAGCAGCAGGCGAACCTGAGCAAGGTCATTGGTCACTCGGCTCATGATCTCCCCCACCGGCATTCTCTGAAAAAAGCTCGAGCCGAGCTTTTGAAGATGAATGAGCAAACCATTTCTCAGTTCGTACTCCGCCTTGCGTCCTGCATTGAAGACAGCAACTCGGGAGAGAACTCGAACGGCAAAGCTCGCCAGAGCCACCCCAACCAACAAGGCCCCGAGCTCGAGAGCCTTTCGGCTCTCCCCGCTCGTCGCGGCATTGATGGCTCGCATGAGGCGTGTATCGAACCAATATTGCCCCAATTGATAGCTTCCCAAGAGGACGAGGCCGGCACCATACCGAGGAAGATGGCGTCGAAACTGTCCACTCAGGGTAACCGGCAGCTGCTGGGCCTCGGTTTTCCTCATGCGGCCCAGGCGTAGCCTATACAACTCCCTTGGTCACGGAGCTGCCTCGTATTGTTCGACGCGGTCCCCTCCAGCACCCCATCATCGCGTCAAAAAAGGCCGATACTAAAATGAAACGCGCCGATATCCTCCCAGCTCCTCGCCATACCGGAGTCGAGATCGAGCTCGGCAAGAAGCTGCTCCAAATTGAAGCCGTAGTCGAAAACGAGAGGTCCCACGGGCGTTCCCACCCGAATCCCCGTACCAACGGCGTATCTGAGACGCGTCAGATCCACCTGACCCGGATCGGCCCATAGATTTCCTGAGTCCAAGAAAAAGGCGGTCTGAAAACTCCCCCCAAGAGGGATCCGTAGCTCGGCACGAGGATTGATGAAAAAGTCACCTCCTCGCAACACGACGTCGCTGATGGTCAGATCATCCGTCGGATCAAGAACTCGATCGGCCAAATCCTGAGGAACCAGCGAATCCTGAGGGTAACCTCGAATGGTATCCACTCCTCCGACAAAAAAGAGTCGATCGGGGTAGGTGCGTGAGTCTTGCGTGAGATGATCGATGATTCCACTCCGCAGACTGAGTGCCAAGGTGAGACCTTCCGGCCCCAGGGGGACGTAGCCAGCAATCCTGCCCGAATAGCGAAGGAACTCGCTCTGAGACGCCGAAAAGGCCGAGCTTTCCTCGGCGGAGGGATCCCCGGTATCCTCCACGCCTTCATTTTCTCCTACCGGGAGCGCCGAAACGTGCTCGACCCCGAGTCCCAGATAGGTCCCCCTGAGCGCCGCAAGCTGCCGATCGCGGCGATCCCAAGAGCCTCGCAAGTGCTGCGTCCAAGCCACGGTTTGCCCCTGGGGAACTCGCACGGTGTTCCCGAGATTCGGGTTGTCTCGCACGTACTCTTCCAATGAGCGAATTTGTTCTTCGGTTCCGAAAATCTCGGCGTCGTTGTATTCGACGGTCGCTCCCAGGTAAAAGAGAAGCTGTCGATTCGGCCGATGCGTGAGCTGGACCAGCCCCACTTCCTTCGTCTGACCGAAGTCACGATTGTTGTCGAGCACATCGAGCAGCTCCACTTCGAGCCGAAACAGCGGCCCGAGCCCGATATCGGGAAATGACAGCGACAGGGTATTGCGACGCTCGAGCAGGCTGCCCAGACCTTTCTCTCTCACCAGATTGGCGTACTTGGCGCGCACATCCGCTTCGGGGATCAGAAATACCGGCCTGAGACCCAGATGAGAGCGAACAAGAAGTTGAATAGCGCTTCCCCCCAAGTTGCGGTGGCCATATTCGAAACCGATCCGGAAACCATCCGCAGTGGCAAAGCCACCTCGAATATCCACGTATTGAGGAAGGCGTTCCGCCACGGTCACCACCACGACCTTCTCCTTCGCGGGAATGCCGGGATCTTCCATGGCAATGGCCACACTCGTGAACACTCCTAAGGATTCGATGCGTTCCTGGCTCCTCAAAATAGCAGGCCTCTTGAGAAAGTCGCCCGCCGCGAAGCTGAGTCGGCTGCGGATCAAACCTTCGCGCGTCCGGGTAGCGCCCTGAATCTCGATACGAGACACCTTCACTCGCTCCCGTTCATTGATACTGACCACGAGACGCGCGCGCGTTCCGTCGGGCGAAAGCTCCAGCTCGCTATCGACCAACGCAAACGCGAACGCCTCGTCCGCGTAGTGCTCTTGGATCCTCTGCAATCCCGCGTCGATATCTTCCGGGCGAGCGGGATCGCCTACGGGAAACTCTGCGATGTCGAGTAACTCGGACTCCGTGTAGCGAACATTCCCACTCAGAGAAACATCATAAAGGATCGCCTGCCGACCAGGATGAACCGGGATCACGGCAACGCCGGTGGGCTCGCAACGGACCCCTCGAGCAGGATCAGGCACGCAGGTTTGCCTGACGGTCTCCCTGTCGGCCGGTGCGGCGCTACAATCCACAGCAGGGAGCGGTGGAGGACCGCTCACGACACACTCCGAAGGTCTGGAAACTGGTGCACAGCGCCGTCTCACCAAGGTCACCGGCCCCACCTCGGCTCCCAAATAGGCCTCGGAACGATAAAGATCCTCCAGGTGACTTCTCACTGCCTGGTAGGCCTGCTCCGAATAGGAGGAGTACGGTGCGCGAGGTAAGGGGACCGCCCGCGCTGGGGTCGTCGTGGTGCCAAGAGCCGCGTCGAGCGCACGCGAATTGGGCGGGCTCGCCACGGCGATACTGGGAAACTGCTCGGTGAGCACTCCATCCACTTCGGCATCCAATTCCTTTTCTGTCCGCGTGTCTCCAGCGCAAGGATAAAGCCGCTGCCTGACCGAAAAACGTTCGCCTTCACGAACCCAACCAAACAGTTCCGCACGCAACCCATCTGCGCTTTCCCGTCGCTCGAAGCGGACCATCGCATCGAGAAATCCCACCTTTGCGTAGTGCTCGCGCAGACGAGCCCCGAGCACATCCGGCCGAGGATCGGGATTTTCGTCAAGCGCAAGCCGCGCCGCCAATTCGTCCGAACTGAAGTGCTCGGCTCCCTCGATGCGGACCGAAAAACGAGGGCCCGAGTGGACCGAAACCGTCAAGACCCCCCGAGCCGTCCGCTCCGCGCTGACCCGAGCCTCGTAGAACCCGGCTTCGATGAGTTCCTTCTGGAGCTCCTGCACGGCGTCCTCGATCCGCCGACGGTCCATTCGCGCTCCCTCCCCGAGCCCAAATCCCGAAAGGTAGCGCCCCAGTTCGGGATGGTGAGGCGAAGGCGCCACTCGGAAACGCACGTGCTCCACACGCTCGGGGGGGCCCGGTTTGATCTCGAGACGCACCAACATTCGCAGCGGGTCGTCCGTTTCGTCGGCAGCGATGCGCACGCGCGCCTCCGGAAACCCGGCTTGCAGATACGCCTTTTTCGCCTTAGCCACCGCCTGTGCCAAAACGCGATCGGTCAGTTCGTCGTCGGGGCCGAGCCCCAGAGCGCGTCGCAACTGAGACGTATCCAGGGGCCCCCCCTCGAATCTCAATTGAGCGACCAATCGCCGAGGACGGACCGAATAAGTGACAATCACACCTTCCGCGCCTTCGGCCACCGCCACCTCGGCTTCCGCGAAGCGCCCCGTGGCCTCGAGCTCACGCAGACCACGGCGAACCAACTCAGGGCTAAAAAGATCGGCCGGCCGCACACTCGTGAGCTCCACGTCCTCGTGCCACAGCGACCCCAACATCTTCACGCGCACGGCCTCGATAGGACGCCCCAAAAACCGTTGGAGAGAAGGAGACTCCCGAACTTGGAGAGCGCGGACTTCCTGGGCATGGAGCCTCGTTCGCATCCCCAAAGGATGCGCACTCGCCAGCAAAAAGGCGTTCAGCGATAAAACACAGACGAAAAAGCGCAGCCGACCACCTTGGCTCCGAATCGGATCGGTCAGAATGGGAACCAACACGCGAAAACCATCGAGCAAGCAAAGCAGGGCCACTTGAAGTCTTTTTTGCACCCGTCTCAGGTAGCCCGCTCTTGTCTGCGACTTTGCCTCCACACGTTCCTTGGGCCTTGGTCGTCCCTTACCTCGGGTAGGCCAGCTGCCCGGTTGTACAACATCCCACCCAATTGCCAGAAGATTTGCTATTTCGAAGGCATGTCGTAGGGGTCACTTCGATGAGCGCGGACTCCCCCGATTCTCGACCAGCAAGGGGCCCCCAACCCACGCCCAGTCCGTCTGCTCCCGAAGTGGGAGCGACGCAAGGAACAGCAGCGCAAGGGACGAAGAAACGTCGCCGATGGCTGAAGCGCACCCTCGTGATCACCGCTCTGGCCGTTCCTTTGCTCATTGTCGGTCTCTGGATAGGAGTCCACACGTTTCCGTGGATGGGCCCGCTCGTAGCTGACACGCTGCGAGCCATCATTGGAAAGGAAAACGTCACGAGGCTGGAGGATTTTGCCTATGCGGTACAAGACAAGATCAACCTGACCTTTCGCTCCGATAGAAAACCTCGAGCTCGTTGGAAAGTCGATCCCAAGAAGTCCAAGCCCAAAAGTGAGAAAAAGGAGCCAGCGCCCGCTATCCCAGCGCCCCAGGAAGACCCGGAAGAAGAGGCGCCCCCCCAAATCCCCCCTTTTTCTCCCGAAGACGTCGGCCCGGTCCTGGAAAGCTTCAGTGCCGAGGGGGACGGTGTGTGGGTTCCGATTCGCGATCCGAGACGTCCCGAGGAGCCCCCTCGTCTCTACAAAACTCTGCTGCATCCCGACAAAAGTCGCTCCTGGGCAGAGGTCTTCGTCGTAGCAGTGGACCTCCGAAGCGTCGCCGTGATGCCGGTCATGGGCTATCAGGAGCCACGCACGGAGAAGGAAGAAGCCGAAGACTACGTCCGCCACGCGAAAATTCCTCGGAAGCATTGGGACTCGTTGCTGGCCGCATTCAATGGCGGATTCATGGCCGAGCACGGGGAATATGGTGTCTACTTCGACGGCATCACCTTCCTCGATCCTCGCCCCGAAGCCTGCACACTCGCACGTTTCGATGATGGCCATTTCGAGATCGCCACCTGGAATCGTATCAAGGACCAGAAAAACCAAATGACCTGGTACCGGCAGGCTCCCAATTGCATGTACGAAGATGGGGAGATGCATCCTGCCTTGAAGATCCACGCCGCCAAGAAATGGGGCGCCACCTTGGATGGCCGAACGGTGATTCGACGCAGCGCCGTGGGACTGAGTCGGGACGGACAAATCCTCTATGTAGGCATCTCCAATCACACCAACGCAAAGGTGATGGCCCTGGGGATGCACCACGCTGGCGGGTACAACGTCGCTCAAATGGATGTCAATTGGTCCTACCCAAAGTTTGTGACCTATGAGCCAGACGAAAACGGAAAACTCATTCCCGTAGCGCTGGCCGACGGTTTCGAGTTCAGCAAGGACCTTTATCTCCGAGAGCGCAGCATGAGGGACTTCTTCTATCTGGCGCGTGAGGAAGAAGTCACCGTACATTCCCCCAACGAAGGAAAGACGACTTCAGAGAAGGAAAAGGAAGGCCCCCAGGGAGAAAAGGAGCCCCTCCAACGAGAAAACGGCTCTCCCAAAGAGGCACGCGCGGAGGACCAAAACGCAAAGGACGAACACGCGGAGAACGGAGAGACGACCCACAAAGGAAACGACGCGTCCGAAGGCGTCACCAGGGAAGAAGCGCTCGAGGAGCCCACCTCGTCGCGGTAGGTTTGAGCTAGTTCGCGGCGCGAAATCCCGCTTTTTCGGCAACCCCTTTGGGGTGAGGGGTTGCCGAAGCCGCTCCTCTCGCTGGTTTTTGCCTCAACAGTTTTG
>CAYTRQ010000034.1:0-22699 GCA_964440025.1 uncultured Polyangiaceae bacterium
GACCTGCCGCTCCTCGAACTTCCCGCCGGAGCGCTTTAAATCGAAGGAGGTGCCCGGGGTAAAGCTGACGAAATTGGCCTTCGGAAGAGAGCCCGCTTTGCCTTCGGCCTGCCTTCTCTCGGGGGCCATCTCCGTGGCGAGCATGGTCAGGCGGGTGCCGGTCAGCAAGGGGGAAGCAGTTTCTCATACTGGGGGGCGGCGAATTCTCGGCATCCGGCGTCACTTCTGTAGGTTTCCGGTGCCCGGACCTTGGGTTCGAAGCAGTGGGTGAGAAGCCCGGCCGGTGCGGGAAGGCCCCTCGGTATGTGTCCGGAGCTGCCCCGATGTGTGACAGTTGGTGGCTCTCGGTGAAGGGAGGTGTCGCCCGAGGTACTTCGCGAAGTGCTCAAAAAATCCGGGAAAATGCTTCAGGCGACTTCTATCGAGGCGCTGCTCGTCGGTACACTGCGAAACCAGCATGTCTCATTCGATGCCTCCCCGATCCCGACGAAGTTCGAAAGCCCCCAATCTACCTCGGAGACTTTCTCAGGCGCTCTCTGCTGCTAGGAAAAAGCCTCAGTTAGAAGAAAATTGGGAGCGGCTCGAGGAGGTCTGTCGAGATCTCGATCGGCCCGAGGAGGCTGCCGCCCTCTATTCGGAAGTGATGGAATCCTCCAAGGTCCCTCTGGAACTCAGGATCCAACTTGGACTTCGGGCGGCAGACTTTTGCGAGGAATGGTTCGAGGAGACCGAACCCGTCTTGGAGATGCTTCGGCGAGTTCTCGAAATGGATCCCAACCACGAGTTGGCATTCGATCGTCTCACGGTACTTCTAACTGTTGCGGGCCGATGGACCGAGCTTCTTGCAGCCTACAATGCAGCCCTTTCGGCAGCGGAATCGGATGAGGTCAAGGTGCGGCTATTGGAGGAGGCATCACGGGTTGCACGTGATTTTGCCGGCGACTCCGAGTTGGGCAGCGACTATCTCAAACAACTTTTGTTTATTCGTCCCGACGACGACCAGCTTGCGGCCATTTTGGAAAAGCGTTTGGAGGAACAAAAGAGGCATCAGGATCTGGTTGACGTTTGGTCGGTCCGTCTCGACGTTCTCGAGCCTGCTCAGGCTCTGCGCACACGCCTCAACATCGCCGAACGGCAGCTCGACGCCCTGATGGAAGCAGAAGCTGCGCTCGAGTCGATCGATCGATTTCTCGATGCCGGAGGAGCGCCGGCACAGGCTCTCGAGCTCCTGGCTAAAACGGCGGATAGCGAGGTCGCCGATGTGAAGGTGAGGCGCGCTGCCCTCGGTAAGTTGAAGGCTATCGAAGCTTCGGCGCAGAATTTTCCTGCGGTCGTTTCGGCGATTGAACGCCAACTTCAGCTTGTCTCTGATGAAGCAGAACAAACTGAGTTGCACCGAGAAGCTTCTGAGCTCCTAGCTCGGATCGACCAGCCACGAGGCGCTTTGGATCACGCGACGGAGGTCATGCGCCTTTTGCCGGAAGACGTCGAGGCTCGACAGCTTGCTCGGGAGCTGGCCCAGCGATTAGAAAGTATGGACCGATTCGTTGAGGCGTTGGTCGCCTCTGCCGATCGGGCGGACCGCAACGTCGAGCAGGAGGGCGGGGGCGCTCTGCGGGTCGAGCTTCTGTTGGAGGCGGCTCAACTTTGCGAGCAGACGCTCCTTGAGCCTGCTCGGGCGATCGACCTTTACGTTCGTCTGGCGGATGATCCCGCGGCCGAAGCTGCCGCGCTTTTGCACACGACGCGTCGGCTTTGCGAACTTCTCGATGCGGCGGGCGATAGGGAACGACTTCTCGTTTACCTGGTCGCTCGCGCTGACCTCGAAGAGGAGCGGGGGCAGAGGCACGAGGTTCTCGGTCGAGCAGCGCGTTTGGCTGAACAGCTGAATGATATCGACCAGGCGCTCGGCATTTGGAACGTAAGGCTCGACGACGACGCGGGAGATCTCGAGGCTCTGTCGGCAAAAATCGATCTTCTCGAACAAAGTCAGCGCCATGCAGGTCTTGTCGAGGCACTTGAGGCTCGGGTGCAGGTCTGTCCCGACGGAGAACAAGCCCGCGCCGATCTCGTGCGGGCGGCCCTGCTCTATCATGAGAGCCTGGGTGAGCTAGCTCAAGCTATTCAAACGTGGAGACGAATTGAAGAGCGGTTCGGACGCACGTCGCAGACGGTCGATCATCTCGTGCTGTTGCTTCGTCAGACGGGGCTCCACGAAGAGATGGCTCGGCTTCTCGAGGAATGCATCGCTGCGGTCGAAACGGAAGGCACGAACGAGACCGCGCGCCAAGTGCAGCACTTGGCTCTTTTGGGGGATACCTACCGCTCCGCGTTGGAACGTCCAGAGGACTCCATCGAGGCCTATCGGAAAGCACTTAGTCTGGCCCCCCAAGACGAGGCGAGTCGGCAGGGGTTACGTGCCCTGTTCGAGCTCCCGGAGTTGGCACGTCCGGCGAGCGAGTGCCTCGCGGATGCTTTACGAGTTGCTGGCGAGAAGGAAGAGCTCATCGCACTCGCCGAAACTCGCATTGCCGTCACTTCGGAGAAGACGGACCAGGCCAGTATTCTCAGAGAAGTCGCCGAACTCGAGGAGCAAGCCGGCCGGCCTAACCCAGCTGCTACCGCCCTGAGTCGGGCGTTTGCGCTTTGGCCAAGCTCCGATACGGAAGCCGAGCTACTCAGGGTCGGGGAGTTGGTCGAGTCCTGGGATACGGTGGCTCGTGCTTATCAAGAAGCCATTGCAGGATGTGAGGACGAACAAAGGGTATTTGCCCTTCACGTGGCTCACGGACGGATTTGCGAGCTTCGGCTTTCGAATCCTTCTGCGGCCACATACGCATACCAAGAGGGCCTCGTTCTCGCTCCACATGATACGGAAACTGTCAAAAGTCTCATCCGAGTCGGCCTTGTGGCACAACTCGATAAGGAAGCGGCTTGGGGCCTTGTTACTCACGCGAAGGCTTGCGCAGAGCTGCCCAGCGAGCTGAGCGAACACTATCGGCAGTGCGCTGACGCTTCCGGAAGGTGGGACGAGGTGCTTGCCGGGGTGGCCGACCAAATTGCGGCAGCGGAAGATCTGTCTTCTGAACTTTCTCACGATCTCAAGCAGCAGCTGGCGATCTGGTATCGCGATTGTGCGGTTGACCACGATTCGGCTGAGATGGTCTTGAAGAGGGCCGTTGCGGACTCTCCCCGGGAAGAGAGTTTGCGTATGCTTGCGGAGTTGCAGCGTCGGACTCCTGGACGCCCGCTGATTGACACGCTGCTGGCTCTTTCCGACGTCGTGGGCGGTGAACTTGCTGCGCTTCGTGAGGCGGGAGAAGTCGCGTGGGAGGGACAAGATCGCTCACTGACGAGAAAGATTTTCGAGCAGGCTTTCGCAATCGCATCGAGAAGATTGGCCGCTGAACATCCAGACGGACGAGGTCCCGATGCTCCTGATACTGGCCGGAGTGAAGCAGAGGCGGTTACCCTGTGGGCTATCGAGGGGCTCGTCGAGTTGGCCCAAGCGGAGCAAGAACCCAAGCGCGCTCTCGAGCTCCTCGACGAAGCCACGGGACTTCCTTTCACTCCCGGGCAACTAGTGAAATTCCGGCACTTGGGTGCCGAGACTGCCGCTCAAGGAGGCTTGGAAGAAGACGCGGTGAGAATGGGGGAGCGGCTTCTCGAGGATGTTCCCGATCACGGGCCCACCATCTCCCTGCTTAGCGGCTTGCATGAAGCGGCTGGGCGTTTGGAGCAGTTGTTGGAGCTGAGGCAGAAAGAGCTCTCGTTGAATCCGCCCCTCGAGCGTCGCTTGTTCCTGCGGCTGGACCAGTCCCGCGTGATGGGCCAGCTCAGTGCTCCCATTGACGAGCGCCTGGAGATCTTGGCCGAAAATCTTCGGGAGGCTCCAGGGCACGAGGAATCGATTGAGGAACGGGCTGGGTTGCTCTTGTCTCAGGAGCGATTTGACGAAGCAACACGCCTGCTGGAGGAACAGGCTGCGATCGTCATGAAGCAGGATCGTGTGAGGGCAGCCAGCATGTGGCTTCGAGCAGGCGAACTTGCAGAACGACACCTGGGGGACTTGGAAAGACTTCAAAAGGACTTCAGCTCGGCAGTCATGGCGAATCCAGAGCGCGCGCCGCTGGATCGTCTGGCCGACTTGGCTCACCAAGCCGGTGATACTACCCAAGAAATTTCCTGGCTCGAACAGCGTTTGACGCTCACCCCTCAAGCCGAAGAAGGAGAGGAGGCCACCGCCGAGAGGCGCGACGTTGTCCAGCGCCTGGGGGCTGCCCTCGTTCTTGCCGAGGAGTTTACTCAGGCTCGCGAACTTCTTGAAGTCGAGCTTTCCGTTGATCCGGGCTGTGAGGAAGCTCGTCGTCTTCTTGTCGATTTGTACGCCTCCTTCGAGGAATGGGAGCAGCTATCCCGACTTCTCACCGAGGGGCTCCAGTACGCGACGGATGACGACATGCGCATCTCCTATTTGCGTCGAGCTGCTGTGGTCGAACGCAGGCACTTGGGCCAGGTCGAGCGTGCGGTCAACCTTCTCGACCAAGCCTTGTCTTTGGCGCCGGCGGATCGGGGGCTAAAAATTCTATTGGCCGACTGCCTGCTCGAGCATGGTGGGTTCGAGCGGGCGAGAGGAATTCTTCATGGCCTACTCGAGGAGTTCGGGCGCCGCAGGACCAAAGAACGCGCCTCAGTCCACAAGTTGCTGGCTCGGATTGCTCGGGCCGATGGCGCTCCCGATGAAGCTCTCTCTCAGGCGGAGGAGGCTGCAAAGATCGAACGTATGGATCCAGGGATCCTCATGCTGCTCGCTGAGCTAGCACAGGAGCGGGGTGAACTCGATCGCGCCGAGCAAGCCTATCGAACTCTCGCGCTCGTTGCGAGCCGAAAGAGCGCCTCTTCACAGGATGAAGGGGAACTCGTGGGTGAAGCGGCCATATTGTTCGAGCTCTATCAGATTGCTCAGGTTCGGGAAAACGAGGAGCAATCGAAAGAGTTGCTCTCTTCAGCGCTCGAGGTGGCCATGCGTTCCTCCGAGGAGGCCATTCGACTCGAAGAGCGGCTGCGCGCAGTGGGTAAAGTTGGTCTCTTGCTCGAAGCCATCGAGCAGCAGCTCGAGTCTGCAGAAGGAGCTACTGCCGGTGGTCTTCTTGTGACGCGGGCCATCATCTTGGAAAAGAATGGTCAGTTCGATGAGGCCCTCGGTGCACGACTCGCCGCCCTGCGTCTCTTGCCGACGAGCGGCAGGCTCATCGAGGCGACGAGGCGCCTGGCTGATCGCGTTGGGGCAACCGATGCTTGGTTGGAGGTCCTGAAGGAACTGGCTGAGCAACATGCCGACAAGCCCGAGGTGGCCGGAGATCTGTGGCATCGGCTGGGGCGTGCTGCCGAGGCGACCCAGGATCTGGAGAAGGCAGCCAGCCTCTACGAACGCGCGCAGGCCACGGGATATCGACCTCGACGTACGTTCTTGGCACTTGACGCAGTGCTGATGCAATTGGGTGATATGAGCCGTGTGTGGTCAGCTCTCGAACGCTTCGTCGAGACGCCGGGGGCTTCTGAAAGCGGTGAAACGTTTGCGGATGCACTCTATCGCCTTGCCGAAATCGAGTTAAACGAAGGAAGGGTTCAACAGGGAGAAAAGCACCTCGCCGCCGCCAAGGCGCTCCGCCCAGATGATGAACGAACCTTGGCCATTGCCATGCCGGTGGTGCGAAATCGGGCAGCATCGCCCGGGTTGGTTCGCCTCTTTCTAGAGGTTGCTAGCGCGGTGGGGGATGAACAAACGCAACTCCTGGCTGTGCTCGAAGCGGCACAACTTTCTGATGTGGAGGCTGCGGAGCTCGATGCCGGGGTTCGGCTAGCAAGAAGATTGCAGGATGGAGGGGCGTTGCGTACGCTTCTCACGCGGCGCATCGAGCATGCGGAAAGTGCTAGCAGCATCGAGGAAGTCTTCGACGAGTTGCTCGAACGGGCCGCTCTTGCCGAAAGCGATGGTGAGGCAGAGCTGGCTGTTCATCTGCTCGAAAAGGCAGAATCACTGGCCGAAGGCTCGACAGCAACCGATCTGGGGCTTCGAGCGGCGGCGCTCTTGGTGAATCCTTTGGGTCAAACGGAGCAAGCCACGGCTCGCTACGAACGGCTGCTGCAAATGGCGCCCGGTGATCGCCGGATCTGGCAGCCGCTTCTCCAACTCTACCAGCAAGCGGGCCGAGACGATGCAGTTATCGCATGTATCGATACCGTTGAAGAGCGTGTGGAGGATCCAAGGGATCGAGAAGTCCTTCGCATGGCCAGGATCCGCCTCATGGTGAGTGCGGGTCGTTTGGATGAAGCGGAGGCTGCTCTACGAAAGGCGCTGGAAGAGCAACCCGAGTCCGAGGAAGCGGCGCTCGTTTTAGCCGAGCTCTTGCGCAAAGCGGGGAGGCAGGAAGAGCTTCAATCCCTTTTGGTCGATCTTTTTGACAAGGCGCGAGAAAGAGAAGATGCAGTACAGGTATCGAGATATGGGCTTGAATTGGCCCATTTGCTCCCTGCCGCCGAAGCTGTGGACGTTCTTCGATCTGGTTTGCCTTGGGTGACCAACGATGAAAGCTATCTGCGGACTCTGCGTAGCTTGTATGATGATCAGGCCAGTCCCGATGATGTTGCTGAAGTACTCGAACATCTTGTCTTTGTGGTCGAGCCGACGGAAGCAGAACAAGTATCCTTGGAACTTGCTCAATTGAGACAAGAGCAGGGGGACGACTTCGGCCTCGGTCATGCGCTGGAGATCGGCCATCAGGCTGCTCCACAGAGTCAGCGGATAGCGGACTGGTTTGTTCACTATTTGAGGAATCATGACGACTATTCCCGCCTTTCTGAAATGCTTTTGAGTCGCGCTTTGGCGCGCCAGGAAGTCGATGCGGCCCTCGAGGAGCTGGCAGAGGCCGCCTACATCTTCGATCAAAATCTGGGCGAACCGGGACGTGCCGCCGCGGCCATGCTCGAAGCCTTTTCGCGTCGTCCCGACGATGTCACGCTACTTCGTCGAGCGGTTGATCATTTGATTGCGGCCGGGGACTTGGATGGGGCCTTGGAACGGCTTGCCGCCGTGATTGCTCAGGAAGACGAGTTGATCGTGGCGGATGTTCTCGAGCTGAGAGCACGAGTGCTCGACAGAGAGAGAGGAGATGATTTGGAATCCGTCGAGCAGGCCGTTTCCGATCTCAATTCTGCGTTGGAGCAACTGTTGCCCGAGGAGCAGGAAGAAGAAATCCAAGGAAGGCGACTGGTTTTGCTCGAGCGCCTCCGGGGAATGTATGCGCAGCAAGGTGACACGGATAAGGAGCGTCAAATGGTGCTTGAATCGTCTTCCCATCGGCAGGGTCGGGGAGATGTTGCCGGTGCGATCACGACGATGACGTCTTGGCTCGAGCAGCATCCGGACGATCTCGTGGTAGCGTCGCGGCTTGGTGAGCTTGCGACGAGGGCGTCGGACGCAGAGACGGCCTTTTTTGCTTACCAAAAAATATTCAACGCGACCGAAGGCGAGACCAAGAGGACTGCCGTGCTGGAGCTGTCGCGAGCCGCGGAAAAAGTGGGGGATCCTATGAGGGCTCGAGAGGCACTGGAGGAGACCTTCCGGGAGTTGCCTGAGGACGAGGAAGTCCGAAGTCGGTTGCGGCACACCTACGAATCTGCGGAAGCATATCGCGACTTGGCCGACTTGTTGATGGGAGAAGCGGCTTCCACGAGCGATCCGTCGGCGCGTTTTTCGTTGCTCGTCGAAGTGGGAGATTTATATCTGCGCGCCGGTGACGCAGGAGCCGCATGTGATGTTTTTGAGGGGGCTCGGGAAGTGAGCCCCGATTCCTACTTGGTAACGACCAAATTGGCGCGGGCCTATGTGGATCAGGGAGACGTCGAACGGGCACAGACCGTTCTCGACGCTGCGTTGGAGCAACACGGTAAGCGCCGGACCCCAGAATTGGCGCTTCTCCAGCACGGCCTGGCGGTCGTATCGGAGGCCCGTGGGGACGTTGATGGAATGTTTTCGTGGCTCGAAGCGGCATTGATGAGCGATCGGTCCAATGGGGAGATCGCGGCAGAGCTGGCTATTCGCGCTCAGGAAGTCGAACGGTTCGACATCGCCATCAAGGCTTTGCAAGTCATCGCGTTGAATAAGAGTGAAACGAAGATGAGTAAAGCCGAGGCATACTATCGGCAAGCGCAAATTGCTCAACAACAAGGGGAAAGCAAGAAGGCACTCATGTTGGCTCGTCGGGCTACCACCGCCGATGCCGACTTTGCCCCGGCTCAGGATCTGATCAGTCAGCTGAGCTAAGTGACTCAGAGCGGGTGTCGAGGGTTGGGGCCTTTCTCGTCCGGTACTGTCCACCGACGATCTCGAGATGGGATGCGCTGGAGCGGCTCACGCGAGGGTCCGGAGTGAGAATGCCCGCAAGATTCAGGGGGTCGGAAGCACATATTCTCAATGGCTGGTTGGTTGGGGGACCCCGCCTCAGGCGACGCAGGTCTGCAACTGCCTCCGGAAGGGCGAATTGTTCTCCGGAAAAAAGCGAGACGAAGCGTCCGCCTCGGATTTCTCCGCGAGCCTCGAGACGCCAGAAGACTCGGACTAGCTCGCGCCAGGGTGGGAGCGAGTCTTCGTGCACAAGAAGCCGATGGAATACGATTCCCCATCTTCGAAGAAGCCTCCAGGCGATACGCGTGAGTTCTTCTTGATCTCGCTGGGGGGACGAGAGTTCCGACGGTTGAAAAGAGGAATCGTCGTTCGAGCACCAGCTGATGCGGCCAGCCCACTCAAGACCGAGTGGGGTGCTATGGCGTGTGCGACGACCCCAGCTCGGCCGGCCGATGCGTCGGGGTTTTCTTCGACGCGAAGCCGGTGTGATCAGGGTTCGCAAACCGGAAAACCCGTCCGTGGTGCAATAGCCGCGCGCAGTGAGCTCACTGATAGCCTCTTCCGCTTGAGTCGTCAGAAGGCCACAAGACCGTTGGATGTCCGGAAAGAAGGCGGCACGGGCGTCCACCAGGTATTGGGCCACCCGGCGGGCGTTTGAGGAGAGATTGTCCTCGTTCCAGTTAACTGACGTGAACGACGCGGGCACGCCAGCATCCTGGCGCGGAAGCAGGAGGATTGGTGTGGCGCGTGTGAGGCGCCGACTGGCTAGGTTGGCTGCTTTCCAAAGGATTTGTCCAGAAAGGCTGAGTTGATCCAGGAAAGAAGGGTCGTAGTTGGCCACGCGCGAGGGGAGCACATCGGCTTCCCAGGCGCCGGCTGCTATAGGGAAGCCAGCGAGCCGTTCGATGACGGCCAGAGTGCCTTCAGGGCCCCGGTACTGCTTGTCAGTGGCAAGTCCTTGCCAGTGACAATAAAACTCGATGAGCTGACTTGGGCTGACTGGTTCGATTTCCCGGCGGAGCCGACCCAGAGTTCGACGATGGATGCGAGCGAGAAGCCGGCGTTCGCAGAACTCGTCCTCGTCAGAAGGAGAAATTGTGCTGGTTTTGAAGCGACCTCGAACCGCGAAGCCTTCGGTTTCGAGAGTCAGAAGGGCGGACCGAGCGGCTTCTTGGTCGATCCCGAGTAAAGCTGCCATTTCCGATGCGGTGATCGGACCGCTCCATTCCAGGCGTCCTCGGCAGAGCTCGGCTAGGTCGGTGATCTCATTCCTGGTGACCGCCCGCAACGCTCTCTCGGACCAGCTTGATGCAACCAGCAGAGGAGAGCCTCGGACTTGGATGACGGTCGCTCGCCGCTTGGAGAGCAGCGGTTCGATCAGTGGGCGGTCGATCTGTTGTTCCCACTTGAGCGTCTCGTCGAAGGTAGCGAACGCATAGATGGTCAGGACGTCGTGGAGCTCATCGGGATCTCTGGGATCCGGCTCTGCCTCGGAGAGTACCTGAGCAATCGCTTCTGGATCGAGTTGAGCCAGGTCTTTTCCTTCTGCCGCCAAGGAATTCCGTCGCAGGACCACCGCCTGAGCTCGTCGTTCTTCGAGTGGAGCGTCGTCGAGAAAAGCATAGGGGCGCGCGTTGAGGATCTCGTGGGCAAGAGGTGATGGCTCAGTGAGATCGAGAGATATCGTTTCGACCGTTCCGTTTTTGATGTCCGTCAGTAAAGAAACGAAGCGATCAACATCCATCGCCTCATTCAAGGTGTCAGCAATGGTCTGTTCCACCAGAGGATGTTCTGGAATAGAGCGGTCTCCTGCGATGTTCTCCAGACAAGCCACCTGATCGGGAAAGCACTGGGCTAAAAGGTCGTCTGCTTCCATGCGTTGGAACCGAGGGGGAGTCCGCTTTCCTCCTCGATAGCGAAGAATGGCGAGCGCCCTTGTCGCGTTGTGGCGAAACCGTGTCTGAAAGAGTGGTGAATCGAGCAGCGCTTGGGTGAGGACGTGCTCGGCGCTGTCTGGAGAGAGAAAGCTCCAAACCTCGTGCAGTGGAAAGCTGTGCATGGGCCCTAGGGACAGGAGCAGGGCGTCTTCCCCAGCGGCTGCCTGAAGTTCGACATTGAAGCTACGACAAAAGCGTTTGCGTAGCGCTAGCCCGAGCGCTCGATTGACTCGCATTCCTCGAGGGCAGTGGATCACGATGTGCATCGCGCCGGTTTCGTCGAAGAACCTTTCGGCGACGAGCCGCCTTTGGGTTGGCATGGTGCCGAGTGCGTGAAATGTACTACTCAGGTAATCGACGAGTTGCTCACTCGCTCCAGGGGAGAGTCCGAGCTCCGTCGCCAGCGATGAGGCAAGCTTTCTGCGAACGAAGGTCTCGTCCTCCTGCAGCGTCTCTTCGACACGAGTTCGGAGTCGTGAAACTGACGCGGAGAGCTCATCGGAGCGACTCGGCGCCTCGCCGAGCCAAAAGGGTAGATTGGGGGGAAGGCCCTGAGCATCGTGGACGCGCACTGCGCCTGGGTCGACCTTCTCTATCTGATAGCTGGTATTACCGAGTTGAAAGACGTCGCCTGCGGAAGATTCAATGGCAAAGTCTTCATTCACGCTTCCCACGCGAACTTCAGAGGGCATGAGGAGTACATCGTAGTCGAAGTTTTCGGGGATAGCCCCACCGGACGTGAGCGCCGCTAGCCGGGCACCCCGACGAGCCCGGAGGCGCCCGGTCGTTTCGTCCCGATGTACGTAGGCTGCGCGTCTGCCCCGGGAGGTGACGAATCCGTTCGTCAGCGTCCCGACGACGGCGTCAAATTGGTCTTTCGAAAGCGCGGCGTAGGGCGCACTTTTCGTGACGAGTGTGTAGAGTTCCTCTTCATTCCAGTCCTTGGCGGCTAGAGTGGCGACGAGCTGTTGGGAGAGGATGTCCAAGGCACCTGTGCACATTTCAACGCGATCGAGCTCCCCTCGCTGAACGCAATCGAGGAGAGCAGCACATTGGACCAGATCGTCTCGACTTTGAGGAAAAAGTCGTCCTTTGGGAATTGCTCCGACCGAATGACCCGAACGTCCCACGCGCTGAAGCAACGTAGCCACGCTGCCTGGTGAACCGAGCTGGCAGACGAGATCGACGTCGCCGATATCGATGCCGAGTTCGAGGGAAGCCGTAGCGACAAGAGCTCGGAGTTTTCCTGCCTTGAGGCGGCTCTCAGCGTCCTCTCTCAACTGACGAGAAAGGCTACCATGGTGACTCGTGACAAGGTCCTTCCCGATGCGTTCTGCGAGGAACCGTGTAACTCTCTCGGTTAGCTTCCTCGTGTTCGCGAAGATGAGGGTCGTGCGATGCTCGTCGATGAGCCTTGCGAGCTCATCGTAGATTCCGGTCCAGGCTTCCGCGGACATGACCGCCTCGAGTGGTGCCTCTGGCACCCATGCGGAAAGATCGAGTGTTCTTTGGTGCCCTTCATCGATGATTATACAGTCGAGAGGGTCTTGTTTTGAGCCGCCCGTGAGATATTTTGCAACTTCCTGGGGTGGATTTTGCGTGGCGGATAGGCCCACCCGTTGGGGTTGAGGGAGCCCATTTGATTCACAGAGAGCAGTTAGGCGCTCCAGGGAGAGGGCTAGGTGAGCGCCTCTCTTTGTTGTGAGTAGCGCATGAATTTCATCGACGATGATCGTTCGAGTTTTGCCGAGCAGTTTTTGTCCGCGCTCACTGGTCAAGAGCAAGTAGAGAGACTCGGGGGTGGTGACCAGAATATGAGGATGCTGTTTGAGGATGCGGGATCGCTCGCTGGCAGAGGTGTCACCTGTGCGAAGCGCAGTTCGGATCTCGGGAGCCGTAGTTCCTTGTTTTTGGAGCTGGCGCTTGATTCCAGCCAGGGGCACTTGGAGATTGCGCTCGATGTCGCGACTCAGGGCTTTCAGGGGAGAGACATAGACGACGAACGTCTCATCGGGGAGTCGGTCGTGCAGACCGGCTTCGAGCAGGTCGTTGATTGCGGACAAAAACGCGGAGAGAGTCTTTCCTGACCCTGTTGGGGCAGCGATGAGGACGTGAGCGCCGGCTCGTATATGTGGAAAGCCTCGCTCTTGTGGGGGAGTGGGACGTCCATGGTGGTCGGCGAACCACTGAGAGACTGCTGGATGGAAGGGAAGGGTGGACATGGAAACTGGAAGCCTGAGCTCTCCTGGAATGTATCTCACCCGCCAGAAGGGCTGACGAGATACGTTCTAGCGTTCCGAGAGCAGTTCGAGGAGATCTTCTCTGGTGACGCCCGCTGCGGCGCCTCCCTCTGCAAGAGCCGCATCGGCGAGGGAACGCTTGCGCTCTTGAAGTTTGACGATGCCTTCTTCGATCGTGTCACGAGCGATCAATCGATAGACTGTGACCGGTCTGGTTTGCCCTATGCGATGGGCACGATCTGCTGCCTGGTCCTCTGCCGCTGGGTTCCACCAGGGATCGAGCAAAAACACGTGATCGGCGGCGGTTAAGTTGAGGCCAGTGCCTCCGGCCTTCAGCGATGAAAGAATCAGTGGGGGGCCTTGTTCGTCTTGAAATTGCTCAACGACTGCTTTGCGGTCTCGAGTCGTGCCGTCGAGCCGAACGAACGAGATGCCGCGACTGGAAAGCTCTGGTTCGACCAAATCCAGGAACGATGTCCACTGGCTGAAGACGATGCATTTGTGATCGTCGCTTACGGCGTCTTCCACCGCGTCAAGCAGCGCTTCGACCTTGGAAGAGCTCACGGCTGTTTGTCCTGGAATGAGTCCGGTGTGGCAAGCCGCTTGTCTGAGTCTCAATAGGGCTTCCAGTGCAGCCATGACTCCTCCTCCCGCTTCCAGTGCTTCGAGGACTTCACGATGTTTCGCTGCGTAGATTGCATCGTAGAGTTCGCGTTCTTCGCTGGTCAGCTCCACGTGCAGGATTGTATCTGTGCGCGGTGGCAGATCGGCCGCGACGTCACGCTTGAGGCGCCGTAGTAAGAACGGCTTGATCAGCTGTCGCAAGTCTGCAACAGCCTGAGGCTGTCCAGATGAGATGGGCCGAACGTAACGTTTTTCGAAGTCGCTGCGGCTGCCGAGCAATCCGGGATGGGTGAACCGAAACAGACTCCAGAGTTCGTCGAGCCGATTTTCGACGGGAGTCCCTGTCAACGCGAGACGAAACGCGCTTTCGCTGATTGTGCTCGAGAGGGAGAAGGCCGCTTGAGCGACCTGGCTTTCCGGGCTCTTGATGGCCTGAGCTTCGTCGAGGACAACGCCGTCCCAGGCAACCGCTTCGAGCTTGGGGAGATCGAGCCGGAGAACGGAATACGTAGTTATTGTCAGTTTGCTGTTGTCGAGTCGTCTTTTCGGTCCGTGGTAGATATTAATGGATAGATCGGGACGAAAACGTTCGGCTTCTCGTGCCCAGTTGAAAACTACGCTTCGGGGACAAACCACCAACGTTTTTTTCCCGACGGCGCAAAGCGTCTGTAGCGTTTTGCCGAGGCCCATATCATCGGCCAAGACGGCACCTAGGTTGGCTTTCTTGAGGAAAGAAAGAAAATTGACCCCGTGTTGCTGGTAGGCTCGTAGAGTTGCCGGCATGACCGTGGGGATTTCGGCTTGGGGGAGACCGTCGAACCCTTCGAGGAGTGGTTTGAGCTTGTTGAACGAAGGAGGAGGCGGAACGTCCAGTTCCTTGCAGACCTCCGCCAGCCGGGCCGCTGCGTAAGGGGGCACGATGCCATCCTGTCTTCTGGCGGCGAGGATATCAGCGACCTTGTGACCAAACCGAGAAAGCCAGTCGGCGGGAAGAGGAGCCCAGCCACCGTCTTGCAAGGGAACCATATCGAGCCCATCCCGCCATGCGCGGTAGACGGTTTCGATTTTTGCCTCCCGCTCTTCGTCCTCATCCGTGACGAATCGGAGGTCGAATCGGTCGTCGTCGACGCTGACCCGGGCGACAAGAGGAGCATCGGAAAGCACCTCTCCAGAGGACGAGAAGCCTTCACTTTCCTGAAAGTCACGGAGTTTTTTGGCGAAACGGCCGGCCTCGAGTCCGTCGAAGTGGACACAATGGCCTGGAATCATGTTGAGCTCTTCTCGCAGACGAGCCACGAGTTTCTTCTCGGCGCTGATGTCCCTCCCGGGCACATCGCCGGAAAGATGCACCATCTCGTTTCCGTCGATGCGGACTTGGGGAGGATTCCCGTAGACCAACGTGGCTAATACACTCAAGGTATGACCCTGGGGAGACATGTCGAAGTGGAGCCGTGGCTGCGCCGTGCCACCTCGATGCGGGAGTCGGTTCGATTTGATGGTGACGCGTACGTGTCGCTCGATACTCGGCAATACCTCGCCCACCAGTGTGCCGAGCTCGGCTTGTCCCACTCTTCGCTGGAGTGGAAGACGCTCGAGTCGGGGACCCGTTAGCTCGACCGCTGCAAGCGGTCGAAGTTTGCCTTTGCTGAGGACAACGCCTCGGTCCAGCAGCTCATCAAACTGGGGCGAGGACTTGACGCTCAAGCACACGGCGTCGCCATCGTCTTCCACAGTCGCGATGGGAAAGAGGGGATCGAGATTGACGTCGACGGCCACGCCGTCGAGGCGAACGTCGCGCGCCGTGGCGAGCACGCGAAGCAAACGAAGCATGCCTTCAGGAGAGAGGCCCTGACTGATGCTTGCCCGGGTGCGGCCGATCCCGGCTTTGACGAGGAGCGAGTCGATAGACAGGTCGTTGTGGCTGGGTTGGACAGGACACCGGTGGTGCGCGACGAGTCGTGCAAGGGGTTCTGAGAGGATTTCTTCCTCGCCCTGGGGGGAGACGACGACACGTTCGATCAGCAGGCTTGGCCCGCGAGCTCGTTTGAGGCGATAGCCTAATTGGGGCTCGACGTCTTCGCTTTTCTCCACCTGTTGGCCGCTTTGGGCTGCCTCTTTTGCCGAGATAGCGGCGGCGACGACGTGCTCGCACGGATCGAAATGTCCGCCACAGTCACAGGTCCACTCGAAGTCCTCCAAGTAGAGCACACAGACCGGCGCCACCGGGCGGCCGGGTGATTTGACCCGGAAGACGGCCTCGTCATCGTTGTTCTCCTCGAGGAGGACGGCTCCCGAGCGGGCAAGGCGGACCCCCTTTGACCAAACGCCGGGCAAAGATGCGGACTGGACCTCTTTGAAGAACTCCTGCACCCCCAAGCTCTAGTGCGCATTTTTTGACCTCTCAAGGCGCGTGGGGAAGGAGATTGGATCGGTCGCCCGGATTTTTTTCCTGCTCCCACGGAGCCCGGAGACTGGGCGGGGGCGGACCAAATCGAGGCGAGGGTGGTCGACTTCGGTATTTAGCCTGTAGCGTGCCGCTCACGCCTCCTGCTTGTTTGGTTCGCATCCGTTTGGGGATGACAACCAGGCTATATTCTGCCTTGGAGCGCCTTTGGGGTTAAGTTCCAGAAATGCCGAACGAGGAAAAGCATGCGCTCCAGTCGGTCCCGCGCTCGATCTTGGCCGGTGCCCGACAGCACTATGAGGATGGCCTCCATTACCGGGATCGCTACGCGTCGCGCACTGAAGATATTCGTTACTATCTCGCGCGGGCGAAGGGGCGACGTTCGGTGCTCGAATATGGTTGCGGGACCGGCCGGCTCACACTTCCCCTTGCACGGGCGGGACTGCGCGTGACAGCAGTGGACCCTTCGGTCTCTATGCTAGAGCAGTTGCGTCGAGATCTTTGCGGAGAGTCGCCCGAGCTCCAGCGTCGGGTTCGTGTACATTGTGCAGATATGAGGACCTTCTCCTCGCGGCGGCGTTTTGATCTGGTTGTGCTAGCATTCCATACCTTTTGCCACCTGTATTCTCACCAGGACATCGAAGGATTTTTGTCCTTGGCGTATCGGCATCTGGCGCCTGGTGGAGAGCTGACTTTTGACCTTCCCATGCCTCACGTAGACATGGAGGGCTACGATCCGGTTGCTCAAGTTCACGTGATGACGATTAGCGGGGCAGACGGCGAGCCACAGCTTCTCACTCAGAGACTGTTTCACGCACAAGAGCTGCTCATGCATTTACACTTCGCGGGGTTCGAAAGGTGCCGGATTCGAGCCGATTTCGGTGCAAAAAGGATCACCCAAGATACGGACATCATGGTCTGCTCCGCTACCAAGCCGAAGTCTTCGGGCGTTTCATTTTCGGACACTTCGAAAGTCACGAGTCGGGGGAAGCGATGCTGACAAAGGTCAAGGCTGGTGAACTGACACTGACTGGTATTTCGGTAGGTGGAGTTTATACCGCGATTCACGTTGCCGAATTGGATGTCATTCTCGACATGGGCATTGCACCGCGTTCTTTCGTTGGAGCTCGACATCTGCTGATTAGCCATGGCCACGCGGATCACATTGGAGCGTTGCCTTCCTTCATTGGTATTCGCGGTCTCGCCAAGCTGCCCGCCCCTCAGGTTTTCTTGCCGCGCGAGATTCACGAGGACGTCGCTGAAGCCATGAGCGCGTTGGGACGCACTCAGCGTAAACCGTTGTCCATCCCTTATGAACCGTTGGAGCCTGGCGAGGAGCGGCCCCTTCACGGTGACTTGATATTGAGGGCTTTCCGCACGAAACATAGCGTTCCTTCTTTGGGTTATCTCCTCTTTCGTCGTGTGAAGAAACTCAGGGAAACATATCGCGAACTTTCCTCCGGTGAAATTCGGGAGCGACGAGCTCGAGGAGAGGATCTCTTCCGAACAGAGGAACGTGGGGAGCTCGCCTACGCTACGGATACTCTGATCGACACGATCGATGAGGTTCCGGGGCTAAAAAGCAGCAAGGTACTTGTTTTGGAGTGCACTTTTTTGGACGAGAAGAAAGGGCGGCACGATGCGCGCGCGAGGTATCACGTCCATCTGGATGAGGTTGTCGAGCGGGCAGAAGACTTGAAGAATGAAACGATCGTCCTGATGCATTTTAGTCAGCTCTACAGTCCGCAGGAGGTTCGACGGATTCTTGCTGCTCGCTGTCCGGCCAGCTTGCGGAAACGTCTCGTCGTGTTTGCTCCGGAGCGAGGGTCGTGGCCGGGATAGTGGGGCCGTTGCCTTCTTGGCCGTGTCCGCTCTCAACCGTTGCTGTTGTTGTGGGGCTGTGGCTGAGAGGGCTTCATCCGAGGTTGAGCTTGAAGTCGGCGACGAGGGGGAGGTGGTCGGACGCGGTCGTCGCCAGCTGACCTCGGCCGACTCTTCCTCGGAGGATTTGAAGAGCCCCTCGGAAAAAAAGACCATCGAGCGGCCGGACGGGAAAAGCGGCGGGGAAGGTGTTGACCCGGTGGCCGGCGCGCGCAAAGCCTCGAGGTTCGAGGAAGCGCGGGCCAAGAGAGCCCCAAAGGTCATTGAGATCTCCCGCTACGACGACGGGGGTGTCCTTATGAATCCGGTGAAGCGCATCATGGGCAAAGAAACGCCGGAGTTGTTCAGCTCGCTCACTGCCGGCGAGGCCCAAGTGCAAGTTATTGAGGACGAGAGTGCGCTGGTGTCCTCCCTCCCGCACGATGGCTCGTGCTTGGAGGGCCCCGCGCTTCTTGCGCCGCCCGATGGTCAGGTCGATATGCTCGCTGTCGTGAAGGGGGAAGGCCGATAAGATCGCGTTGCCGTAGCCGCCGCGTTTGAATCGATGTTCGTGCCCAAAGGCAAAGTGGGAAAACTCCAGTGCTTCCATCAGCTCGTCCACTTGAGTTTCGAAGCGAGTTGCTGGCCAGCCGTCGGAGACTTCCTGCAAGAGAGCAATGGCAGGATCTTGCTCGCGAATGAACTCGATGACTCTCTCCAGACGGTAGCGGCGATCGACGCCACCGATTCCCTTATGAATGTTCCACGTCAGGATTCGCAGCTGCATTTTCCTCAATCGTCGCCTTTTGCTATATATTCTCGTCACCGCTGCGGGGCGGGCGACGAGGCACCCTTTTGAGCCGGGAACGAGCCCCTCGCAGGCGGGCGGGGCGCCTTTATGTTATGAGATGCGCCGTGGCCACGGAAGTTACCATGATCGATGAAGTTCTCGAGGATCTGAAGTCCGCAATCGAAAAAGCCCACGAGGCGCTCAAGAGGGAGCTCAGCAAACTCCGGACGGGCCGAGCACATCCGGGAATGCTCGATAGCGTTAAGGTGGACTACTACGGAAGTCCCACTCCCATTTCCCAGATGGCTGCTGTGGGTGTCCCGGAGCCCCGGATGCTGACCATCAAACCTTGGGAAAAGAGTCAGGTCCAGCCCATCGACAAGGCGCTCCGGGAGAGCAGTCTGGGGCTCAATCCGCAGGTCGATGGGGCTCTCATCCGGGTGCCAATACCTCCGCTGAGCGAAGAACGGCGTCGTGATTTGAGTAAAATCGCGAAGAAGAATGGCGAAGACTGTAAAATCGGAATTCGCAAGGCCCGTCACGAAGCGATCGACATGCTGACGGAGATGAAGAAAAACGGTGATGTTGGTGAGGACGAGGTGGAGCGAGCCAAGAAGAAGGCCGAGGAGATCGTAGGAGATGCTTCCAAAACGGTGGATTCTCTCGTTGCCACAAAGGAAGAAGAGATCTTGAAGATTTGACGGCACAGTCCTCGGCTCCGACTTGATTGATCGGGTTGTCGGCCCGGCGCTCAGCCTCTTTTCCTTGGATCGAGGTCATACAATCCGGCTGATGCGACGGGTTTTTTGCGATGAGACGCCGCTGGAGGACGACCGGAGCTGTCCTTGACAGGTGTTTTGTGGCGTGAAATGATTCGCTGTTACCGATGAGGCTAAAAGATTTGCATGCCCGGTTGAAGAGGGGCTAGCCGTGATGCGCGTAGTGGCTGCCGGTCTGACAGACGTGGGGCTCCAAAGAGAGCACAATGAGGACTCGTTTGCAGTAGTGCCTCACCACGACCTTTTTGTTGTCGCTGATGGAATGGGAGGCCATCAGGCTGGTGATGTTGCAAGCCAGCTAGCCACGAAGTCGATGGTCGAATTCTTCGATTTGGTGGCGGGAGAGGATGTGACCTGGCCCTTTTCCTTCGATCCAACGTTGAGCGAAGAGGAGAACCGGCTGGTGACGGGCGTTCGGCTGGGAAATCAGCAAATCGTCGATCTCGGCAAGAGTTCTTTGGAGCATCAAGGCATGGGAACGACGGTTGTTGCGGCCCTTTTCAGTCGCAACCGAGACCGCCTGTACATTGCTCACGTTGGGGATAGTCGTGCTTATCGGATCCGCTCGGGACAGATCGAGCAGATCACTCGTGATCACTCCCTCGTCAACGACTACCTCGCTGCCATGCCTGACATGAGCGACGATCAGCGGAGTGAGCTTCCCAAGAACGTCATTACTCGCGCGTTAGGGATGCAGGAGCAGGTTGAAGTCGATTTGGGCATCTTCGATGCGAAGCCTGGCGACTTGTACCTTTTATGCTCCGATGGCTTGAGTGGGATGTTGGAAGAGGATGAGCTCCTCGAGCTGTCTCAATCAAGCGACGATCCCGGAGAGGCTTGTCGAATCCTGATCGACGCGGCTAATGAGCATGGTGGTGAAGACAACGCTACCGTCGTCTTGCTACGGGTCGAGCAAGTTTCTGAAGATGAGATGCGCGCAACGATTCCCGACGCAATGTAAATTCCCGACGCAATGTAATCTGACCCGGAGTAATCCACCGTCGCCCCGCACCGAGTAGTGCGTGAGCAATGCTCGCCAACGAAAGCCAGGGACAACGAGCGCATTGGTGGGAAGAGAGCCGGGCTCTTGATAAGAGGGCGAACAAGTCGGAGCGACGCGCCGGCCTGCCTGGTTGACGGACAGGTGGGGCGGCGCTTTGCCGAAATCTGGTTCGTCGGCTCCGCTCAGCGAGGTCTACTCGCGGAACGCGCAGCGTTCCATCACGATTGTTCCGTCCGTTTCGCAGTCCGCCGTTTCCATTCCGGTTGTGTTGACGCGGACCTCCGGACAGAAAAATTCGATCCACATGCGTCCCGTCTCCCCCGGCTCTGTTGTGCCGGTGCAAGCCTCATCGGAACACGCGTGGAGGGGATCCGGCGTTGCCGTTAAATCACAAGTTGTATTCTGTACTGGAACAGCCCCGAGAGTTTCTGCTGTTGAGAAGCTGACCTGACCCAAACCGGTGCCGTCGGGACCGATGGTCCCGGAGACAGCTAGGCTCGTTTCCGTCTGTTGCGAAGCGGAATTCGGACTAATATTCGGGCCCTTCATCGTTGCGTCGATAAAGAGCGTGTCCGACCCGGTGACCGAGCACTCGACCTCATAGGGTACGTTGGTTCCTGGCGCGAGCTGACCGTCGACGACGAGGCCACCTGGGTTCGTCGATGGTGTGTTCGAAATAGGGAGATCGGGAACACCCGTATTACCTGCCGCATCCGGTTCCTCGGCTCCGATGCCGCCATAGGACGAGATGCAGCCCTGGGCACGATAGTGAGCCGCGCCGCGTGCGATGGGATCTGCGGCTGGGCTACACCCAGTGAAGGTCACGAGGACCGTTGGAAAAACGAACGAAAACGCGAATCGAGCCTTCATGGCGAAAAGACCGTATCCGCACCTACTGACACTGTAAAGCGGACTTTCTGAAGAATCTCCCTCGGGCGCTTGCGTGTCGTGGGGCGATTGCGCTAAACGCGGCGAACCCCTCCGGGACCGCCTCCGGCGGGATCCGGAGCGCGCCGGGGTTTTTCCGGTGTCCGGTGGGTGTAGCTCAGTGGTAGAGCACCGGATTGTGGCTCCGGTTGTCGCGGGTTCAATTCCCGTCATCCACCCTACGAGGAGGTGCCTCATCATCCTCGAAAGGCGTCGCCGCCGCTCACCCGAGGGGGGGTGAGGCGGGCGTTTGCAGAGTCGGTTTAATCGATGCGCCCAGCTTTCGCAGCCGGTCGGTTTCCGTTTTTTCCCTTTTTTTGCTGTCGAACACTGTGTTGCTTGTTGGTTCGCATCCTTTGTGGACGCGAACTGGGCAACTTCGCGTTGAAAAACGACCACGCTGTCGCCCGTCCGCCGTGAGCGGGCGTGACTTTCGCACCGCCTTTTTCTCGCCCGCACAGGGTGGGACGAGAAAAAGCCTTCAACAGGCTCCTTCTCTGCTCGCTGGATTGTTGTTGCGTATGTCTCGCGTCCTCACGGATGCTCGCTGGGCGAGGGTGGTCGACTTCGCTTGTTGCCAGGACTATGACGCTGAACGCCTCGTTACTTGTTGGTTCGCATCCTTTGTGGACGCGAACTGGCCTGAAACGCTAGGGAGCGCTAGGTTTCGGCGCCACGAAAGGATTCGCACGACTCACTGATTATGGGCCTTTTCGATCTGTTCCGAAAGAAAGACAGCGCTGACCGGGAGCTCCTTCGTCTCAAGAAGATGGTTTCCAACAAGCTATCGCAGAACCTCGACCGGCAGGATGCCCTCGAGCGGTTAGCGGCAATGGGTACGGGCCCGGCCGCAGAAGTTTTGTTGACACGCTTTTCCTGGAATCTCGATCCTTCCATTACCGATCAAGAAGAGAAGAACCTTGCGGTAGAGGGAATCGCTCGGGCGGGCGAAGAAGCTTTGGAACCAATCCGGCGCTACTGCCTCCGCTCGGAAAGCATTATGTGGCCCATCAAGGCCCTGAGAAGAATCGTGGAGGGCGAGCGTTTGGAGAGCGAGCTCTTGCTTCTCTTGGACGAGTTCGACACTGAATACATGCGTAATCCAGAGCCGAAGATCCAATTACTTCAAGCTCTTGAAGACTACCCGACCGATGAAACGCGTGTTGCCGTACAGCCGTTCCTTTCAGATATGAGTGAAGCCGTTCGCTTTGCCGCCGTCACAACGGTCTTTTCGACGGAAAGCGAAGCTGCCACCGAAAGTTTGGTGACGGCCCTGATTGAAGATGAGTCTCTTCGGGTGAAAAACCGAATTGCGTCGGGATTGGTTGAGCGTGGCTGGGAAGTCCCCGAGGCTTTGTGCGAACCGTGTAAAAAGGAGCTCCCGGCCGGCTTTTCCCTCCAAGGGTCGAAACTGACTGGTGCTCCGGCTGGCTGAGCGCCCGTTCGGCGTTGGTTCACGCTTCTCAGAAAGGAAAAGGCGCGCTCGAAAAAGGAACGCTGATAGCAGAGCAAACTCACTTGGAACGCATCAACACGCAGGCATGAAGCTCCTCCGGAGCGAGCCAGGAAGCAGTGCGAGTCCATCCGGCGCGAGCCAATGGCAGGGCCGAGCTCCTTTGGAGCGGGCCCACCTGGAGCGCGCCAATGGCAGGGCGGGCTCTTTTGGAGCGAGCCCACCTAGTGCTGCGACCACATAAAAGTGGTCGGTAGGGAGACCACTTTTCTCTC
>CAYTRQ010000035.1:0-12455 GCA_964440025.1 uncultured Polyangiaceae bacterium
AACGCCCTTTGACGAAGGCAAAGCCCTCGTTTTCTCCTCGATGGGCCCTTCGGTGCAAATCTTGGAATGTGAAGGAGCCCCTGAAACAGAAGGCGCGGGAGCGTCGAACGCCAAGCTCTTCGACTCGTCAACCATGAACAGACCAACGGCAACGAGCATCGCCCCACCCGCTAGCGCGATGAACGGTCTTCGCTTTCGCCTTTTGGTTCGATCCACCATCGCCAAAATGCTCTCCGCCGACCTTGCTGCAGGTGCGTCGGACGTCTCGCCCGGTGTCTCGGTTCCTGATACCGAAAGAGCTTCCTCGGAGGCTCGTTTCTCCGAAACCAGAGCACGCGCCGAGGAAGAAATCGGGCTCGACTCAACGGTCACCGAGGGCTCGGGCTCCGGGAAAGGTACGGAGTCATCGCCGACAGCAACATCTCATTGCTCGTCTGCGCCTCGTGCACCAGCGATCCAGTCATCAAAGTGAACACAGTCGCTGATAGCGCCCAGATATCCGTCCGACCATCGATCTGATCCCAATGACCGCGCGCCTGTTCCGGGGCCATATACTCCGGAGTGACAAACTGCCTCACTCAGGCACGGCGCCACATCTCGGCAAGGCGGGATCCCCCGCCCGCCAACCGACTTGCGGGTTGATACACCTCGATTGTGGGTGAAATCTGCGCCCTCAAAGCTGGCGCAACTCTTGCTTGGCGAGCGGTTGATGAAACCGCTCAAAAGCCTCCTCTTCGCTCCTTCGATTCTGCTCCCGCTCGCTATTGCGGATCCCGCCCATGCGGATGTCGTTGTCGCGGGACAAGTCGGAGCCAATGTCGTCGTTTCCAACTTCCAAGACAATACGATCCAAACGGCGGGAATCGCCACGGCCCTGCGCGTTGGCTACGAGCTCGAAGGCCCCCTCCTCCGGTTGACTCCAGAAGGAAAAATAGGTTTCGAATCACCAGGCACACCCGATGCGTTGACTATCATGGGCGGCGCACGCCTCAATCTCTTCGATCCGATCAGCCCTGCCGTCTTCGCTCATGCTGGCGGACTCGTCGGGGACATCGAAGGTTTCGCCTGGGATGCTGGACTGGGTCTCGACTTCACTCTCCTGCCAATACTCGATCTCGGGATCTATGGCTCATTTCATCAGGCAGGCAGCGCCACGCTGAATTTCGGCAATGTCGCTCTAAATCGGAACAGTTGGGAATGGTTGCAGTTCGGGGCCCAAGCCTCTCTTCGCTTCTGAGTGCCGGAACAAGACGCGACTTGGTTTGATTGCCAGCCTGTTGCGGCCCACACGCGCATCTGCAAACTCACCCCCGAGCCTCTTGCCTCGGTGGGCTCCACTCGACCGGGCTCCACTCGGCAGGCCCCAATCGGCTGGGCCCCATCGCTACCTCAGGACGGCGCTGAATGAGCCGCGCGCGAAGCCCCTCCCAAACGACCGACCTGAGGCTTCTGCTCCCGGGGATGCAGTGCGATGCGCAACACCTCGGACAAATCCTCGACGAAGTCGAATTCCAAGCTATCCCGCACCTCCACCGGAAGGTCCTGCAGATCGTCTTTGTTGCGGACTGGAAGAACAATATGTCGAATCCCCGCGCGATGTGCACCAAGCACCTTCTCCTTCACTCCCCCAATCGGAAGCACATGACCGCGCAGTGATATCTCACCAGTCATCGCTACCTCGCTCCGAACCGATCTGCCAGAAAGGACCGACGCCAGAGCCGTAGCAATCGTCACGCCGGCGGAAGGACCATCCTTGGGAACAGCTCCGGCCGGAACGTGGACATGCACCTCCATCGAGCCGAGCGCGACATCAGCGATGCCTAATTCCGACGCGTGAATCGCGGCATAAGTGAGTGCCGCACGCGCGGACTCCTTCATCACATCACCTAGCTGCCCCGTCAGGATGAGTGAAACATCACCCCATTGGCCTTGTTCCCCTTCCTCGCCTTGCTGACCGTCACCTCCACCGCCATCCGCTGAGCGCCGGGAGGGGCGGCGCAGTTGCCGCACGGCAGCCTCAACGAACATGATGTCACCGCCGGTCGCCGAGTAGTACATGCCGGTGGCCACGCCCACTTCGTCTTTTTCAGCCGCACGCTCGGGGTGCACCTGAGGCTTCCCGAGCAGGTCTTGAACCAACGTCGGCGTGATTTCGCTGGGAACGGGCTCGTCAGCGGCCACCTTCCGGGCAAGCTTTCGAGTCACGGCACCGATGCGTCGCTCCAACTGCCGGACTCCGCTTTCGCGGGTGTAGCGAGAGATCACCAGAGCAATGGCTTCCTCGGCAAAAGACGGGACGCGGTCGGTGCCGCTGAGCCCCGCTTGCTCGATCTGTCGGGGCACGAGGAAGCGCCGTGCAATCTTAGCCTTCTCTTGCTCGGTGTAGCCGGAGAACTCCACCTGCTCCATACGATCGAGCAGGGCTGCAGGTATCGTATGAGCGACGTTGGCAGTCGCCACGAAGAGCACCTCACTCAGGTCGAAGGGAACGTTCAGATAGTGATCCGTGAACGTGTCATTCTGCGCTGGATCGAGCACCTCGAGAAGCGCACTGGCCGGATCTCCCTGAAAAGAAACCCCAAGTTTATCAATCTCATCCAAGAGGAACACCGGGTTGCGTGTCCCTGCCCTTTTCATGCCTTGGATGATGCGACCTGGCATCGCACCGACGTAAGTGCGGCGATGACCGCGAATCTCGGCTTCGTCTCGCGTGCCGCCGAGCGCCACCCGGATATATTCCCTTCCTAGGGCACGAGCGACGGACTTGGCGATGGATGTCTTCCCCACTCCCGGAGGTCCGAGGAAAAGAAGAATAGGCCCTCGCCCGACCGCGCGGGCCCGGTCGCGTCCGTCTACCGAGGTTTCACTCTCCTTCTCCTCGAGCTCTCCTTGCTTGTTTTGGCTTTCGACTTGTCGCGCCTTGAGCTGGCGGACAGCGAGGAATTCGAGCACCCGATCCTTGACGTCCGAAAGACCGTGATGGTCCTCCTCCAAGATTTGCTGCGCCCGCGCGAGCTCGAGATTGTCTTCCGAACGAGCGGTCCAGGGCAGATCGACAATCCATTGGAGATAGGTTCGGATCACCTGGGACTCCATCGCCTGAGGGCCAGCTCTCTCCAGACGAGCCAGCTCCCGCTCGGCCTCGGCGCGTGCCTCCTGGGGAAGATCAAGACGTTCGATTTGTTCCCGCAGCTCGCTAAGCTCCTGATTATCTCCGTTTTCACCCAGTTCCTTTTGGATCTGCTTGAGCTGCTCCCGGAGGTAGACTTCGCGCTGCCTTTCGCCAAGCTCTTCCTGGACCTGACTCTTGATATCCTCCTGCGCCTTCTGTCGCTCGATTTGCCGCTGGAGATGCACAAGGACCGCTCGGAGGCGTTCCTCGACCCCGAGCGCCTCGAGGAGCGCCTGCTTCTCTGCAACGGAGATTTCCAAATACGTGGCAACCCAATCACTCAATTCCCCTGGGTCGTCCACGGAGCGGAGAACGCTCCGGACCATTTCTTCCGGTAAACCTCGTTGCGTACCGAACTCCAATGCTCGTTCCCGGATTTCGCGGTGGAGGGCCTCAAACGCGGAGTCCTCGACATCAACGGGTTGAATGGAGTGAGACGGCTTGACCGTGGCACGCAGATAGTCGTCAACCTCCTCACAATCCAGCACCACAGCCCGTTCCTCACCGGCCAGAAGCAACTGAACGCCCTGTGCACCCCGTTGCACTTGAACAATGCTTGCCACCGTTCCCATGGAATGCAGGTCGTCCTCTTTGACTTCTTCCTTGTCTTCCCGCTGAGCAACCACGAAGAGCTTCTCCCCTCCCTTCGCCGCTTCTTCGATAGCGCGGAGCGACCCCCGTCGTCCCACGGACAGAGGCACGGTGGGTCCTGGAAACAACACCGCACTCCGCAAAGGAAGCACGAGCAATTGCTTTCGATCAGTCATTCGATCACCTCAACCTCGATTGTGCACGGCACATTGCACGTGCCAGCTATTGCATCCCCCTCACTCCAAACAGGTTCAAGCTCCCTCGTTGGCCTCAATGAGCGAGCGCGAAAGCCGAACACTAAAAAACAAACCACAAACAATGACCTCGAGCAGATTTCAGCCTTTCGAGAGCGCTCGGTCATCCAAATTCGCTGGAGAAATCCATGGATGCCGACCAACGTGGTCAAGAACACAAACCATTCATCGGCATCAATCAGCCACCATATTGAGCCGGCCTTCGATCAAGCCACGTGTGTCGAAATTCCTTCAACCCCGCTGGCACGCGCGCAGTGGGCGCTGCAAAAAATCTGCTCATTGGCCTGAACGTCGTGCCCCAAAATCCGACAACCACAGCGCGCACAACTGGGTGCCAGTCGATGGATGGCGCACTCGAAGCAGTCGAACGTATAGGACTGCCCCCGATAGGTAATATTGAGATTCGATTCATATTCGTTTCCGCATGTGTCGCACTGAGCCATAGTATTCCTGCTCGAACTGCCTGCAGGACGCATTCCAACCGAACCTCTGATTCGGGAACGTCGCAAACTCTTCTACAGACGCTTTTTCTGTCGCGAGCAAAGGAATTCTGGAGCAGCACGGCTGCTTCGGTCCAGAGCTCCATTGCCCCAATTGTGGCGTCCTGACTCAGAACGAAGAGTGTTGACGCACCTTCATCCCGATCGCTCAGAAGCGGTTTCCCGCGGACGCGGCACGACGATCACCCGTTCCACCCGTCGAGCTGTCGCGCGCTGGACGATGAACTCGTGCCCATCGATGGTCACGACATCATTTTGCAGAGGAAGACGTCCCAAGCGTTCAGCCATCAGTCCTCCCACACTCACTGAGTCAGCTTCTTCTTGGATATCCAAAAGGTCGAAAACGGTGCGTGTCTCGGCACGCCCCTGGCACACGAGGGCCCCATCGGGACGTCGAACAATAAACGGATCAACTCGGTCACTTTCGTCCTGAATCTCCCCAACAATCTCCTCCAGCACGTCTTCCAGGGTGACGATGCCCCCTGTGCCCCCATACTCATCCACGACAACAACGATATGGCTTCGTTTGTCCTGAAATTGCCGCAACAGATCTTCCAAGGGACTCTGTTCCGTGACGAAGTCCACGGGTCTGGCGAGCGAGTCGAGAAGTGGAGCGCCCGGCTCATCTGCAAAAGGCTGCTTGACCGATGGCTGTGGCTCCAAATAAAGAGCGAAAAGCACATCTCGAGCGAGAACGATACCGTCGATACTATCCGCATGTCCCTGACGCGAATAAGGAAAGCGACTGTAGCCAGAACTCCGTACAAGGGTGAGATTCTCTGCAAGAGATTTCTTTCCGCTGAGAATCACCGTTGCGGTACGGGGAACCATCACATCGTATGCTGTAAGCTCTTTGAGACGAGCCGCTCCTTCGATCATCTTCGCCGTACGTTCGGCTAACGCGCCCTCACTCTTACCGAGCTCCGCAAGAAGCCGGATCTCCTGCAAACTCGTCACAGGGGCCTCTTCTCCGCGAACCACCCGCATCAAGCCACGCGTCGCGAAAATGACCGGCTTGAGTGCAACGACCAAAAACGAGACGAAGTAGACGACAACGACGATGAACCGTGATGTGTGAACGGCTCCCAGTGTTTTAGGAATGATCTCGCCAAACAGCAGAATCGCCGCGGTAAAAACGATGGAAAACAGAAGGAGCGTGTCCTCGCTGAACACTTCGCCATAGCTGACTCCAGCCATCGCTGCGCCAATCGTGTTGGCCGTGGTGTTCAGCGCAAGGATCGCAGCGATGGGCACATCGATTTCGCGCTTGAAACGCCGAAGAATCCGCCCTGCCCGACTATCGCCGAGCGCTTGAGCTTCGGCATGGGTCACCGAAAGCAGCGCCGCCTCCGAGATGGAGCACACGAACGAAACAGCGAGTGCTAGCCCGACGGCAAAAACGAAGGTGACCATGTGCCTGGTCTGCTCTGTGCAATCCTACACAGTGCCTCACCCGAGAGGCTGACCACCGGGGCCCACCAAGCCCGATGAAGACCCACCACCGGCAGTCTGTCCCGATTGGCCCTGCTGCTGTTGCTTTTGTTGTTGAAGCATCTGTTGCAGCATCCGACCACGCTCCATCGCAAACTGTTTGACCTCTCGGTTCGAGGAAGCCGAAAGAGTATTGAGCAAAGTCGTCGCTCGTTTGATGTCTCGCTTATGCATGAGCGCTTCGAAATAATTGTGCGCCAAGCGGACATCTCCTGTCATCTTGTCCTCGTGCTTGGAGAGAATCTCAACCACCTCATCGATGTTCCCAGTCTGCCCCAGCAGAGCAGTGTAGCTCACGAGCGCTAGGGGATCGTTTTCGTCACGCTCCACCGCCTTCTTGGCAAACTCCAGAGCTCGATCGCGGGTTTCTTCGTCGTTGGCAAAGACACCTTGAATCGCTACGAATGGAGCCGCCGTCTTCTTATTCGGAGCGGCCTCAGCAAGTTCGCTGACTTCCTTGATGGCCGCGTCATCGCCCTTTTCTTCCCGGAGTTGGACAAAAAGCACGGCCCAGGCGTCAACGGAGCTCGGCTTGACCTGAATGGCGTGCTCGAGGGACGCACGCTCCTCCTCTTTTTTGCCCTGCCCCTTGTAGACCTTCGCGAGATGAAGGGAGGGGAAGGGACTGTCGGGCAGGAGATTTCGAGCGCCCTTGAGGGTTCCCTCGGCTTCGTCGAACTTCTCCTGCTGCAATTGAGCAATCCCCAGGGCGAGCCAGTCCTCCCCACCACCCCCGGAGGCCACCACCTTGGCAAGAACCTTCTCCGCTTCCTCGAAGCGCTTGTATTTCATCAACTCGCCAGCAAAGACCCGACCCCGCTGGGGATCGTTCTTGTTCTCCGACCAATGATCTCGGAGGCCCTTGAGCAAGTCCTCGAGACCAATGGTGAGCGGACGTCCCTCATTGTCCTGAACTTGCACCGCTGGCCCATTGAAGCCGAGCAATTCCCACATTTGCTCCTGGGTCACCGCCACGGGGCCCTTTTTGAGGTTTTCCTTGAGCGCGTCCGTGGGCTTGGTGACTGGCACCACGACAAGAGCATTGGAAGGTATCCCTCCTGGAAACGCTCCCACAGGAGCAACCACTGCAGCGCCTCCGTTGAGTCTGAGGTTGCGAGGAGGAGCTTGAGGTGGGGTTTGTTGTGTCATTTGTTCACCATCGTGCGGGACCGGGTGAGAAAGGGCAGCGCGACAGGATCAACTTGCGCAGGCCCCTCTTGTGGGTGCCGAAGCTACCAACCAGCTGGAAACCGGGCAACTCGGGACCCCGCTCTCAGCAGGCACGCCAGAAGGGAGAACCACCAGGCCACTCGCCTCGACTTGACCGTTGCAGGCTCAAACCCACTCGTCGGCTCAAACCCAAGGACAGAACCCTCGTTCGAGCTCAAGAGCGCAGCTTGAAGGCTTTTTCACGCCTTTGACGCTGGAGAGCGAAAGATCGGGACGACAATGACGCTCGACCACTTCCTCGCGCAGGAGCGACGCCGCACCCCGCTTTTCGCCAGAAACGATCCTCACCGATTTGGCGCGCCAGCCGGCAGGCCGCTATAAACAACTTGATGTTGTATCTCCCCGCGATCCTGGGACTCGCAGTGCTGATGATCGTCCATGAATGCGGTCACTACTTCGTCGCCCGCGCATTTGGACTCAGGGTCGAGCGTTTTGCGATTGGTTTCGGTCCTCCCATCTGGCGCCATCAACCCAAGGGAAGCGACACGACATTTCAGGTCTCGCTGATCCCCTTTCTCGCCTACGTGCAGATTGCGGGAATGAACCCATTCGAAGAAACGGATCCCGACGATAAGGGGAGCTACGCCAACGCGTCCCTAGTTGCTCGCATCTCTTCCATCATTGCCGGCCCCCTCGCCAACTACTTCTTCGCCAGCGTCGTCTTTTTGGCAGCCCTGCTCATCGGCGGCAAATATGCCGACGAACCCGTAGTCACCGTCGTGCCCGACTCAGCAGCAGAGGTCGCCGGCCTCCAAGACGGCGACAAAATCGTCGCCATCGAAGGAGAACCGATCAACGAATGGGAACAGATCCCCGACTATATTTTGCCTCGCGCGGGCGAGCAGGTGCAGTTGTCCATCGTGAGAGACGGGCGCCAACGGCAAGTCGTCGTGATCCCACGAGAAAAGGAGGGCAAAGGCTTCCTCGGTGTGGGCCGCTCAAAAGTATCCATGCCCGTCTCGGAGGCAGCCACTCAAGCCGTGGTCCAGCCAGCACTCATCGTCAAGCTCACCGTCGAGAGCTTGGGAAGAATGATCGCTGGTGAAGAGGAGGGCCAACTCACCGGTCCCATCGGCATCATGCGCGAAACCAAGAAAGCCGCGGCGCTCGGTCTTCCCGTCTACCTCTCCATCATTGGATTTCTCAGCACATCGGTCGGCTTCTTCAACATGCTACCAGTCCCGGCATTGGACGGGGGGCGTCTCGTTTTCCTTGCCTATGAAGCCATCACCAGGCGCCGGCCCAATCAGAAGTTCGAAGCCCAAATTCATATGGCCGGGATGTTACTCCTCCTCACGGCCCTCGTTTTCGTGAGCTTCCGGGAGTGGCGCAGCGACAAAACCCCCAGCGAAAAAGCGGCCGAAAGGAAAGAACAGGCCAGGCTCGAAGAACTGCGCAAACAGAAAGCGGCCGAGCAAAAAGCCAAAGCAGAAGATTCCAGCCTGAATCCCCCCGAGAAACCCGATCAAGAGACGTCCCAAGAAAAAGGTGAAAATCAGTCCCCCGACGAGAAAACCTCACAGACGGACGAGGACATCTCACGGACAAAGAGCCCCCAGTGACTCCCTCAGGGCGCTCCTCGAGCGGATCTCACAACCTCGAAAGGCTCCACCGACGCTCACCCGTGGATGAAGCGAGCATCGTCATCCCGCGAGGATCTCGATGAATGGCGGACAGGTCGCCAGGAGTTCGTGAGCCTTCATCCGATCTGCGTAGAGAAGAAGAGCTCCCCCTTTGGGAACCCTCACGGTCGATCGAGCCGCACTGGCGCTCAGCACGGTCTCCGGAAAGACGAAATCCCCCGGCGAAAACGAGGATGTCACGGAATCGCCCGCCGAAAGCACTTCGAGCGATCCCGCGCCCAAAATATACATACCGTCCATCGGCTTCCCTTCCTCGGCGATCAGAGTGCCCGCAGGAGGATTTTTCACCGAGCATTTGGCAAAGACCATCTCTCGAAACATCTCGTCGAGGGATTCGCCCAATGGCCCGAGTACCGCTCCAGCAAATGCGTTGTAGCGATCCGCTACCTCGGCCAGCTCATCGGCCACCCACGGACAGCTCCTCGTCGCGGTATCGAGATCCGCTTCTTTGAACACAGCCACTCGGCTTTCCGGTTCGGCGGCGACGACACGTAGGGCCACATGGGACTTCAAGGTCCCTTTGGTAAAGAGTACGTCCCCTTTCTGAGCGCGGGCGCAAGAGGCTTCAGAAACCGTGGGCATCAACTGGACGGCGCCTGCCGTCACCAAGGCAACGCCAAAAGAGCTCACTTCTTCCCCGGCTGCCAAAGTCACCACGTCGGCTTGGCCAACAAGCTGCTCCTGAGCGTCCTCCGGCAGATCTTGGAGCCCAGGGACGTCTCCCAAATCCGTCCCATCGATGACGGTGCTGCCCCCTGCGAAAGGGCGACTGGGGTCAACGAGGGTCTGGGGCGCTGGAGCTTCGGACGCGGAGGGACGAGACGCCGGGGCCTCGGACTTCTCTTCTGCTGGAGCGAGGGGGGGAAGGGACTGAATGCGCTCGAAGGCCCCGGCAAGGATATCATCCTCATCATCGTCCTCAGAAGGAGCCTCGGGGAGCGGCGTCGGGGAACGAACGTGGTCTCCAAGCACCTGCCCGGAAAGCTCATAGTCCTGTGCCTCAGGACGCTCAGCGAAAGCTTCAGGCTCCTCCATACTCTCGGCGGGGGGCGCCTGAGAAGCACGAGGAGGGGGCTCGACGGGAGCGACCGGTGGTGCGCTTGCCGACGGAGCCAAGGGGAACGGTTGATCGCCGCTGGAGCTCCGCTCCACCGGCGACGGAGCCGACGGACGCACAGAAACGCGCCCTGGCGTGGGTGACAGATCGGGCTCACTTGGCGCCCGTGAGCGACTGCTTCGCCGCTCGATTTCACTCGGACTCGCTTTGCGCTCCTCGCGGCGCGGCTCGATCCGATTGCGAGCCCCGCGGGCGCCCGACTCGCGCTGACGCGCTAACTGGCTCTGAAGACTGAGATCGACCCCCAGCTCCTCTTCAATTTGATCATGTTGCTCATATGGCCCTGGCTGGGAATGCTGGGCGTACTCCGCTGGAGTACTCGCATCCATGGGCAGATTCGACGGTGCGGGAGCTACGTTCAACGAGGGAAGCGGAGCTGACGGAACCGCCGAGGAGCCGCTCGAAGCGCCCTCCCCCAACTCGAGCTCCCCCAACTCGATTTCGGGCTCTTCGGAGCGTCCAGAAGGCTTCGAGCCCCGGGAAGGCATCGCCGAGCTCGAACGGGAAGCGGCAGGTCGGTGGCCTCCTGAGCGAACCTCGCCAGGGGTCGCCGGCGCGTCCTCTTCTTCAAGTGAATCGAGAAAAGCCTCATCAAATCCCTTACGCCCGGGAGCACCTGACGGCCGAGAAGAAGAAGACCGAGCCACCGCCGGTGGACGAGAGGCCGGCGAACGCGAGGGAGGAGCCGAAGAGCCTGACCGACCCGAAAGATCCGGCTGGCGCGACGCGGGAGCGCGAGAAGAAACGCGTGCCGGCGGCGACGAATACCGCGATGGCGGAGGGTGAGCCCCCGGCCGAGACGACACCGGCCGAGACGAGTCCGGCCGAGACGATCCCGACCGAAAAGAGTCTCGGCTCACCTGGGAGGACTTCGACAATGTCGGAGGCCTCGAAGAGGGATATGCACTGGGAGCCGGGCGAGAAGCGGGCGACCGAGAAGCAGGGGCCGGGGCAGACTTCTCGGAGCTGTCAGAAACGTCTGGGCTTGGAAAAGAGGGGAGGGGGTCACGCCGGCGAGCTGGATACTGACCTCCCCGGGCCTGAGACGGATGCTCCACGGGACGCGTCGGCACAGAGGACCGCAGTCCCCCGTCGGAACGCCGGGCCTCACGGGCAGCAGCTGGATAAGAGGACGAATGGGGAGTGGTTGGGCGTGAGGAAGTTCGACGCGACTGGATTGGCGGCATCGAGGGGCCAGGCTGAGAGCTACTCGGTCGTGGGGCCTGGGACTGACTGAACGGCGGATCCGGTGCCAGTGAAGAAGGAGGCTGGTCCAGCTCCTCGATTTCGTCGTCAACGAGGATCTCGTCCTCTTCGAGGTCCTCATCAATCAGCTCCGCCTCGGTCAGCTCCTCGCTCACGATTTCATCGTCGAGCATATCAAGACCGTCATCGGACAGGTCTTGGACCTCATCGATTTCGATATCGACCTCGAACTCCCCTGCGGATTGAGAGCCAAAAGACGGTGGTGGCGGAGCGATCGCTGCCTGATGCCTCGGGGCACTGGACGCCACCGGCCGCATGGGCGACTGAGACGCACCAGGAGCCTGGGAGCGCCCCGCCTCCGGGGGAGGACCACCACTCAAATAGGCTACCAGATGATAGAGTTCCAGCGCCCGCTGGACCTGGCCCACCTCCTCTGCCGTCTCCGCGGCACGCTTCACCCAGGAAATGGCGTCCGCGCGATCGTCACGACGCCATTGAGCCGAAGCGGCCCGAAGTGCCCAGGCCACGTCCTCGTGGTCGTCGTCACTGGGGGGAGGGACTGTGGGGGACGGGCCAGCCATTGCGAGCGGAAAGGGGGAGACCGGAAGAGGGAGGGTCCCGATCCGGCACAACTATCATGGAAAAAGGAAAGCGCTCAGGAAAATGAGTTAGGAGAGGTCGCGGTCCGGGTCAAATCTTACGGGGAAAAGCCCTCATGGCGAACCAGGCGGAATCAAGATTTCCCTGTCCCGGGAACCGTTGGGGGGGCCAACATAGCCGCGGCGCTCCATCATCTCCACGATCTTTGCGGCGCGGTTGTATCCAATCGTCATCTTGCGCTGGAGCCAGGATGTCGAACACCGCTGCGTCTCTCGCACGATCAGCACCGCTTCGTCGAACCGGCTATCCTGCCGTTCCTTAGCAGGCTCTGGCTCCTCTTCCTCTGGCGGTTCGAGTATGGATTCCTGATACTGAGGCTCCCCCTGTGCGCGAAGGTGGTCAGTGAGCAAGCTGACCTCTTCTTCCGAGACAAACGGGCACTGGACTCGCCGTGTCTCCGTTGCACCGTTGAGCTTGACCAGCATATCTCCCTTGCCAAGGAGCACCTCAGCCCCCTGCTCATCCAAGATCGTCCGGCTGTCCACCTTTTGCGCCACCCGGAAAGCAATCCGTGAAGGGAAATTAGCCTTGATCATCCCAGTGATGACATCGACGCTCGGCCGCTGGGTTGCCAAAATCACGTGCATTCCC
>CAYTRQ010000035.1:12465-22588 GCA_964440025.1 uncultured Polyangiaceae bacterium
CGCGAGTCGGGCAACGGAAGCCTCCACTTCCTTCCCTTGCTGCATCATGAGGTCGGCGAACTCGTCAACCACAATCACGATGTAAGGCAGCTTCTCGAGGACAGGTTCTCCATCACTGCCGTTCTTCGCGGCCGGCATCATCGTCACATCACCGTTGTGGTCGACGGCCTCCACCTGCTTCTCCTTCGGGGGCTCGATGTCACCGTTCTGCACACGCTTGACGTAGCGATTGTAGGTCGTGATGTTTTTGGTTCCAGCATCCGCAAACAGCTGGTAGCGACGCTCCATTTCGTCAACGGCCCATTTCAAGGCCTGGGCTGCCTGCTTCATATCTGTCACGACGGGAAGCAGCAGGTGGGGAATTCGGTCAAAAGGCGCCAGTTCGACCACTTTCGGATCGATCATGAGCAATTTCAGCTCCTCGGGAGACTGGCGGAAAAGCAGGCTCGACAACATGACATTGAGACCAACGCTCTTCCCCGCTCCGGTGGCGCCTGCCACGATCACGTGAGGCATGGAGGCCAAATCAGCATAGAATGGGGCGCCCACGATATCGCGCCCGAGCACCACCGGTAGCGGCCCCTTTTGGGCCAGCTTGTCGAATCTCTCGTCCTCCACGAGTTCCCGCAGATTGACCGGCTCTCGTTCATCGTTAGGCAATTCGAAGCCAATACGGCTCTTTCCTGGGATGGGGGCAATGATGCGCACCTTGCGGGAAAGCCCCAAGGCCAGATCATCGCTGAGCCCGGCAACCTTGCTGACCTTGGTCCCGGCTGCAGGAGCCACCTCATAGGTGGTCACGGTCGGTCCAGGATGGATCTCTTCGACTTTGCCCGTCACTCCATAGTCGCCGATGTTCTTTTCCAGTAGGTCTGCGTGACCCAGAACGGCGTCGCGGTTGACTCCACCAGACCGCTCCTCAGCCGGATCGAGCAGATCGGTCGCTGGAAGGGTGAATCCGCCCTCCTGCCGTTTCCGTTTCCGGGCTGCGGCCTTGCGCACCTCCGCGTCCGGACTGGCATCGACGATGCGCGGGACGGGCTGAGCGGATTGTGGAGCTTGCGGACGTCCCGATGCCTCCGCTCCCCGGGCCTCCTCCTCAGCGTGACTTTCGTCAGGCCTGCGTCCAAAAAAGCCGTCGAGATCCCCCGCCAGGGACGCGCCAACTCCTGCTTCCTCGACTTGCACGGAACCGGCCGCCACGGCCTGAGCGGCACTCTCGGAGCCGGGAAAACCGAGAGCGCCACCGGCTTCGTCCTTGGCCACTTCCGTTCCCGCAAACTCGGCGGCTTGAACGAAATAGGTGGCCGCATCATCATCGCTCTTCGAGACCTCCATCGACGTTTCTTGATCCTGAAGATCGAAGGTCCGACGCAGCGAGGTGGCAAGCGTGACCGGAGGCTTGCCGGTCGCTTCCATCGGGATCCAGGGCGTATCGTCTTCGAGGTGATGCAAGATGGCTGCATCGGGATCCGTCTGTTCGATGACCGGAGGCGAGCGCCCTTCCTCCTCCTGACGCATCTGGCGCGCAACCCGCCAAGAACTGCTGAGACGCTTGAGAAGACTCACCAACCCGGCGACCACGGCGCCCTGGAAAGCCAAAATCCGATCGCACCATTCGATGAATGAAAAGCTGGAGCGACCGATGAGAAGAAGGCCAATCCCCGTCAATCCCACCAGAAAGGAGCCCGGCGCCGAGAAAAGGCCTCGCATCAGCTCCCCAAAGAACAGGCCCACGTTTCCCCCAGCCCTTGCGTGCCCAAATACCTCCAACTGGGGAAACGCGACCTGCAGGAGCGAGGAGACAAGAACCAGCAGGACAATGTCACCGGCGCTCCGCAACCCCACCGCCTGGGGGCGACGCCCTCGCAGCAGCGGCGCTCCGATCAACAAAAGCTCGACAACGACGAGCCAGGCCGCCAACCCAAACCCCTGAACCAGAAGCCGGGCCAATGCCTGACCGGCCGCCCCCATCCAGTCCTCTCCGACAAAAGTCGGGTCATCCGGATCGTAGCGGACACTGGCCAGCGCTAGCGCCAAAAACGTCGCCGCTGCAAAAAGGAGCAGTGCCGACGCTTCAGCCCAAGGCCCCCTACGGGGCCGCTCGGAAGAGCTGCCTTCGGAATGCAACGACCGCGGAACGAATGCCTGTGCTCCCATGTGCAGCACATGCCTACATCATCCCACCGATGGAGCCAAGGAATCGGCAAAAACTGAAAGCGCTTCGGCGGCTCGGTCCCTGGTTCCTCCCGGCGCCGATCGACGTCTCTAGGTCGTAAGACAGGCCTCGCTGTACTATCTTCAGCCCCCGGTACGGAAGGAGCGCACCTTTGGTCGCCCGCGACTCGTCGGTCTGCTCGTGCCGACCACCGGGGCTGGCATTTTTTCTCACCATGATCACGAACGTTCATCGATCTCTGGGGGTGCGGCCATGCGATGGGCCGCAGAGATTTCGTCGCTCACTCGTCTTCATGCTCGCGGTGTTCATGATGGCCACCGGCTGCCGTGTCACCGAGAAGGACATCGAGCGTTGGGCCACCCGCGCCTCAGGACCCAAAAGGCTGGTCGCTGTCGTGCAGCACGACAAATACTCACGTCCCCTGAGAGTCGATGCAGCGCTCACCCTCATCACAATGCCACGCAGGGGAGGACAACCGGTCGGCCTGCAAGGAGGAGAACAAACCAAAGGACTGCTCCAAGCCCTCAAGGAGATGCCTCCGTCCCAGCGCACCCCCATCGTCAGTTCGTTGGTCGAGCCTCTCGAAGAGGGAATGGCACTTAAGCCAGGCGAGAGCCGCGATCCGAGCATTCCCTACAAAGACGCAGCCTATGCGCTTTTGACCTACGACGGTGGCTCGCTGGTCGATGATTCCACCGCCCGGGAGCGACTGCGCCAGGCACTGACCCAGTGGACGCAGGTCGAATTCGCCCGGCGCTTGGACGATAGTTCACAGCTCTACGGCATGGAGCAGGTGATCCGGCTCCTCGGAGATGAGGTCCTGGGCGGCCTGACCCCTCTCATCGAACCGAATTTCGAAAAGCTCCGCGAATTGTCTCGGTTCATCTCCGAGTACGGGAGCGAAGAAACCCGCAAAGATGCCAGCAAGCGACTGGTCAGGGTGGCTCGGTACGTCGGATCGGAACAATGGATCGAAGCACAGAGGCCCCAGGTCAAAAAAGCCAACGCGGCTTCCGATTTGGACGTGAGTGAAAAGCAGCTCGAGAAACAGCTGAACACCTATCAAAAGGAAGAGCTCAGCCGTGTTTTTGGCGCGATGAAGGCGATCGGCCAACAGCCCGCTACGGAATTTCTCATTGAATTCGCCTCCGATCCCTCGAAGGAAGAGCAGCGACGTGCCGCGGCGTTGGCGGCCCTGGAGGGAAACCTCGATCCCGAAAGTACCGCCCATGCGGAGGCGATGCTCTCTCTCCTCGAAAATGACGAGACCCCTGACAAACTCCGGGACTTGGCAACTCGACGCCTCCGGGAACTCTCTCGGTCTCTCGTCGCGCCCCGTCTCTACGAACTATTTTCCCACGAACGCTGGAAGCTTCGCTGGATTGTCGCGTCCCTTCTCCTGGAGATGAGCGAAGCTCAACACATCGAGGAATTCATGAGCAAGCTAGGAAATGTTCGCCGCATGGCAATGACCGAAGCGCTGACCTATGGACCACTCCTCGCCGACATTGAAGGGATCGAACCAGCCGAACTGGCCCTTGAATATGCTCAGCCCCATCATCCACCCTCCGTCCGCGTGACGGCCCTGGGCTATTTCTACAAACACGGGAGCGCAAAACAGATCGCTCGGCTAGAACCCTTCCGCAATGATCGGACGCCGGTCCCGGCTTGCCCCCGAACGCCGGACGGGCAAAAAACCTCCGAAGAATGCTCCTGGAGTTGCACCGTGGTGGAAGACGGCGAACAAAAAAGAAAAGAGATTTCAATGATGAGCGAGTTCGTCGATGATTGCCTGATTTTTGCCATGAAATCCCGAGCTGACGAGGCCTCGAACGCCAAGGAAGCTCAAACCGATACCGAAACGCCGAGGGGAAAAAAATGAACCCCAGCGAAAGTGCCCTCCCCCGAGAAGTGACGATGAACGAGGCGAACAAGAAGACTCCCCGTACCTTCCAGTGCAGAAATGGCCTCTGGACCACCTTTGAAGAGATGGCTCAGCAGTTGGAATGCTCCGTGGACTATCTCATCAACGACGCCATGAAACAGTACGCCCGCCAACGTGGCTACTCGAAGGACCTGCCGTCTGGTGGCGCGTCGATGCAACCGCCAGTCAGTCCGGGGGGCGGTTCTCCTTTACCGGGCCCGCTCCCTTCGCGACCTCCCGCAGGCTCACCGCCTCTGGGGGGTCACTCCCGGCCCATGCCCCCGCCACCGGGCCGGATGCCGCCCCCTCCAGGGCAGCAGTCCTCGGGCTCCGGCTCATTCCCCCATCCAGCCCCCCCGCCTGTGCCTGCGGCACCGCGGGGCGCAATGCCGCCCGCCACTTCTCAAGGGGCGGTGCCTCCTGGTGCTCCTCAAGGCGCGATGCCACCGGCCGCCCCTCAGCCAGCTTCTCCTTCCTACCCTCCTCCTCAGCCGGTCCCTCCAACCTCCACGGGCGTCCAGCCCCAACCGGGCCTCCCCCCACGAGCACCTCCGCCTCCTTCCCAACGACAGGCCGTCGGACTCACCCTTCATTTCGAAGGGCATGCCTATCCTGTCACCAAGGAGCGATTCATCATCGGCCGCGGCAAAGCGACGTCCGATTTGACCATTCGCGATCCCAACGTGTCGAGGCAACACGCTGTCGTGGAATACACGGGCGGGATTTTCTACATCGTCGATATGGGCTCCACGAACGGGATCGAGTTTCGCGGCCAGCGAGTCCAACGCAAAGCCATTCAAAGTGGTGATGTGTTTCGGATTTGTGACCACGACATTTTCTGCAGTCTCGGCTAACTGGACGGCCGCGTGGTCTCGATCGTCAGTGCCGCCCGAGATATCGCCCGAGTCCGTGAGATCTCCGCGGTCCTCGTCCGGCACGGTTTTGGGGAGGTCGCCGCTCGTCTCGGCTTGAAGGCCCAGAAACCCAAAGGAGGAGAAGAACAAGCGGAACCGGCCCCGCAGTCCGTCCCCCGCCTGACGCTTGCTCAACGACTGCGTTGTGTTCTCGAGGATCTGGGGCCTTCGTTCATCAAGCTCGGACAAATCGCTTCCACCAGACCAGACCTCCTCCCGCCGGATCTGATTGCCGAGCTGAAGAAGCTCCAAGACGCTCTGCCTCCCCTGCCGTTCCCGCAGATCCGAGATCAGATCGAGCTCTCTCTGGGAAGCTCCATCGACGAGCTCTTCGAGGACATCGAAGAGACCCCTCTTGCGGCCGCCAGCATTGCTCAAGTTCACCGAGCACGATTGCGCACGGACGAGGGAACAGCAGACGTTGCAGTCAAGGTCCAGCGTCCCGGCATCGCTTCAAAAATCGCCAGCGACGTCGATTTACTCCACAGCCTCGCTGCCCTTTTGGAACGAACACTTCCGGAGACAAAAATCTATTCGCCGGTCGGTCTCGTCCAACAATTCGACCACGCGATTCATGCCGAATTGGACTTTGCCACCGAAGCAGAAAACGCCCGCCGTTTTGCACAAAACTTCGGCGGCGATCCACAGATCCGTTTTCCTCACGTTTATCCCAACGCTTCGAGCCGCCACGTCATCACGCTCGAATTCGTGCACGGAAAGAAAGTCTACGACGCCATCGCCGATGGACATTCCGGCGAACTCATCGCCAGGCTCGCCTTTCGGGCCATGGTGCAACAGATTTATGAAGATGGTTTCTTTCATGCGGATCCGCATCCTGGCAACGTGTTCATTAGCGGATCTTTTGAAAAGCCAGTACTGACTTTCATCGATCTCGGAATGGTCGGCCGACTCAGCCCCAGACTGCGCAATCTAACGATCGATGTAGTGACGTCAGCTCTCCGGCGCGACTACGACGGCATCGCAGAGGCTCTTTATGAGATTGGTACTCCCACCAAGAAGATCAACATGGAGGCTTACAGAGCCGAAGTCGCGCTGCTCAGCGACAAGTTCCTCGGTCGCCCGCTGGCCGAGCTAGAAATGAGCGCATTGATTCGAGATCTAGTCCGGGCCGCAACGAAATTCGGAATCGAGATTCCAACCGATTTCGTGATGATGGGTAAGGCCCTGATGACCGTCGAAGGCGTGGGCAAAGAGATCAACCCCCACTTCGACATCTATGAGGAGGCGCGGCCTCTGTTCTCAGAACTCCTTCGCAAACGCTACTCCCCAGAACGGGTGGGCACCGAGCTTCTGCGCAAAGTGGAACGTCTAGGAGGCGCCAGCTACAAAGTCCCCCAACAGCTCGAAGAAGTCCTCGACGACCTGAGACTGGGGCGCATGGTGGTTCAAGTGAGAAACGAGCCCTCGTCTCACGCAACCTCCGACCTCGGCTCCAAAGTCTTTATTGGTCTTCTCAGCTCGAGCCTCACGCTTTCGGGAGCGCTACTTCTCTCTCACGACAAGAAACCCGTCGGCCTTTGGCTGCTCGCTTTGGCCGCACTCGTCCTCATCGGACACGTTTTCAGAAATTTTTGGCGTTCGTTCCGCCGCCGGACATAGGAAACGAGCCCACTCCCGAACGCATCATATCGTTCCGGATAGCGCCGAATTCCGGATGGCTCCGAGATAGCGAGGACCTCGTTTCAACTGAAACGAGGTCCTCGAAACCCGACCTCAGCCGATCTTGCCTTGAAGCAAAAATGCAATGACGAACGCAAAGAGAACGAGCGACTCGATCAGAGCCAGGCCGAGAATCATCGGCGTCTGAATACGAGACGCCGCCCCTGGGTTGCGGCTGATTCCCTCGAGCGCAGCTGCAGCTGCGCGGCCTTGCCCGGTAGCTCCGCCCAGCACAGCGAGGCCAATGGCGATACCGGCTCCAATAGCCGCCATCGATTGCACATCGAATGCGTTCGATGAAGCGCCCTCAGCTGCCAAAGCGGAGGAGGACAGGAGCGTGGTGAATGCGGCGACGGCGAGCGCCAGCTTCTTGCTTAACATGTTCTTGGGTCTCCTTTGACTCGGTCTTCGGGCGAGGCGTTAGCGCCTTCTCGCCCTCACGGCTAGCGCTTTTTTTCAGTTGAGGCTGCTTGCTTGAACCTTGCAGCTCAGCCGATGAGGCGCCAGCCGGTTAATTGAAGTGGTGACGAAATCAGTGTGCTTCGTGTTCGGTCGCCAGACCGATATAGATACAAGTGAGCAAGGTGAAGACCAAGGTCTGCACCAAAACGACCAAGAGGCCGAGCACCATGACCGGTAATGGCACGACGACAGCCACGAGGCCGAGAAAGATGGACAGAATCAGGTGGTCGACCGCCATATTCAGCATGAGACGAACGGCCAACGTGATCGGACGCACGATCAAAGAGATGACTTCCACCGGGAAGATGAGCCAAGCCAAATACCAGGCGGGCCCCATCAAGTGCTTGATGTAGCCCATCCCTTGCTCGCGGATGCCGTAGTAGTTGAACAAGAAGAACACGACCAGGGCACATCCCATGGTGATGTTCAGGTTGCTTGTCGCCACCGGCATTCCCGGGATCAGAGCCATGACGTTGGAAAAGAACACGAATAGCGCCGAGGCTCCGATGATAGGAAAGTACTTCTTGGCCCGTTCGGCATCCATGACGCTCTTCGCCAGATCATAGAAATACTCCAAGAATGCTTCCGCGAAGGTGCGCAGCGTCAGGCGCTCCTCTGGGATGAGTGCCGCATCGCCTTTGAGCTTGCCTCGAAGCGAGGCGGCGAAAAGCAGGACCAGAGCCATGATGAACCCCGAAGCGTAAAGGGGTTCCCATGAGTGCCACGTTGGTTCCTTCCCTCCAATGATGGTGGTGCCGAGAACGTGGACGTTCTCGGACAACGTGGAACGCATATGCGCCAGGATGAGTGTCAAAAAGCTCGAATGGTCGGGCATGATGGTCAGTCTTTCCTCGGAGCGCTCTCACGAGCCCCGGTGGGAACTGAAGGGAGACTCGCGGCCTCGGAAAGCTGGCCCGTTTGCTCGGGCGTCCAAAAACCACCCAACACGACTCCGAGAGGCAATGCGCCAAAACCGAGGGCCAAGCCAAGGGGAACCACGAGACCTCGATCAATCAACAGGTACGTCAACAGAAGAAGTGCTGCGAACTTAACGACAAAGAGCGCCGCCCAAGTCGTGCGACCGCCCGCCAGCACGCGACTCACGGACCTCGAGAGCAGAACCAAATTGACAAAGGCAATCGTCGCACCGAGAGCGGTACTCAGGCAAAATTCGATTCCTGCAAAGGCGAACCCCGATACGGTGAGCAGCGCACCAACCGAAGCCACCGTCATATAGGTCTGCCGCAATCCGGAATCATGGTTGGGGGGGATCATCGAAGTACTTTCTCTTAGCCTTCTCAGCTTCTTGCTCATCACGCTCGGCGTCCCGGTTCGCGCGCTGGAGAGCTCGATAGACGGCACGCCCGCCAGCAATGAGACCAAAACAAAACCAAAGAGCCGTCAACCAGCCACCTGCATCAAACTTCTCATCAAGCCACTGCCCAATGAGAAGCCCTACGATAATGCTGAGGGCGAATTCGAGGCCGACCGTCGAATAGTTGGCGGCGCTTTTCCAGTGTTGTTGCACTCCTACCGAAAGGCGGCGTTCGGTTACCACGCTCGGAGGGTAGGGGTCAAACGGCCTTTTGGCCCTATGAGCACAAAAGGACGACCGCAATCAGCCCCGAGAATCTGGCCCTTCAATCCACCTCGAAACCAAGGGGGCGAGCTTTTGTGCCGCACGGGCCCGATGACTGAGCCGATCCTTTTGCTCAGGGGGCATTTCCGCTGTGGTCGTACCGGGTGTCTCGAGCGGCTCGAACAACGGATCGTAACCAAAGCCATGACGTCCCCGCGGAGTCGTGACAATCGTACCTTCCACGGCGCCGTGAGCCGCCCCCACCTTCCGTGGCCCTGACGTCGACGGTACAGCAAAGACAAGAACGCATCGAAATCGAGCGCTGCGCTCTTGAGGCGGAACGTCCTTGAGCTGCTCCAATAAAAGAGCATTGTTGTCCTGATCGGTCGCACCTTTCCCGGCGAAACGCGCGGAATAAACGCCTGGCCTTCCAGCAAGAGCGTCCACCTCGAGGCCGCTGTCGTCCGCCAAGCTCGGAAGCCCCGTCTTTTCGCACAGGGCCAAGGCTTTGAGCCATGCATTTCCCTCGAAGGTAGCTTCCGTCTCTTCCACCTCGAAGTCGTCCGGGACATGCCGACTCATCGGCTCGAGCTCGATGCGCGGTTCGGCAAAGAGGCGCAACAGCTCCTTGGCCTTACCAGGATTGCGAGAAGCCAAAATCATTCGAACAGTCATCGGGTCACTTTCTCGGAAGACGGGGGAAGGGCCGGACGTTCGGCTCCATCTCCGTGGTCAGAGCGAGAGTCGTCCTTGCCCCGAGCTTCTGGCAAGTCGAGAACGAAGCAAGCCCCTCCTCCGCGGCGTGGCCGATAGCGAAGCTCTCCACCGTGGGCAGTGACGATCTGCCTCGTGACTGCCAAACCAAGGCCGGTTCCGTGGCTCTTGGTCGTAAAAAATGGATCGAAGAGCTCGGCAACCCGCTCTCTCGGAACACCGGGACCGTCATCTTCCACCACAATCTCGACTCCACCGTCTGTTCGTTTCACCTTGAGCCAAATCCGTCCGCCACTGGAAAGCACCTCACGAGCGTTGCGAATCAAGTTGAAGAGAGCCTGCCGAATCTGCGCCGGATCGGCGAGTACCCAGGGAAGGTCGCCCGGAACCTCCACCTGAAGCTGAAGCTGCTTGCGTTCCACGTCTCGACGCATGAAGCTCGCCGAGCTCGTCACGAGCTCGGCAACATCGCATTCTTGGATCTCGGGTGCCTTGCGCCGAGCCATCGAGAGATACTGGTCACTGAGCACCGAAAGCCGTTGAACCTCCTGGAAGATGGCTCGAAGGAGTGCTCTTGCTTCGTCGTTTTCCGGCGCGATCTCTTCTTCGAGCATGTCGAGGTTGAGTGCAATGGAAGAAAGAGGATTTCTGACTTCATGGGTGACGTGAGC
>CAYTRQ010000036.1:0-22466 GCA_964440025.1 uncultured Polyangiaceae bacterium
AAAAAGACGCACAGTGACGTTTCTGCTGAGCGATTTCTTTGCCGAGGATTATGAACATCACTTGGCACTGGCCGCCGCACGCCATGACGTCATTCCTATCGTCCTGACCGATCCTCGTGACGAGGAGCTGCCGGATGTGGGCTTGGTCCGCTTCGAAGACTTGGAAACTCAGCAGGACCAACTCATCGACACTTCCAGCCCGCAAGTTCGTCAGCACTACAAAGAGTACGTTCAGCAGCGGCGACAGGACCAAATCAAGACCTTTCGGAAGCTAGGGCTCGATCACGCCCGTGTTTCAACGGCCGAGCCCTACGTCCGACCGCTACGTGAGCTGTTCGCTCGAAGAGCAAGAAAGGCCCATCGATGATCGAGGACCGAAACAAGATCACGGTGGAGGGAAGACGTCGGATTGCGCTCTGTCTCGCCTCTCTTTTCCTCGGACTGCACCCCGCTGGAGCAGCGGCACAGATGGGCGGTGCCGCCCCCGCTGGCCCTGCTGTGAAGGGGCCCTCTGGTCCTTCTCGACCTCCAACAACCGACCCGGAACGCCCCCCTGAGCTTTGCCGCGAATCCGTCAGCGAAGACTGGCAACGCCCGAGCATCGAGGAGGAGTTCCCCTCTCGAGGCACCTCCGGCCATGTGGCATGGCTGATCCTGACGATCCAACATCTCCCCGGCGAACAAGTCATGCCGGGCGGCCTCGAATTTCCCCCGGAAGCATCTGAACGAGAGCTTCTCGCAGCAGCAGAGTTCGAGCTTCCCCATCCGCACAGCGACGTGAAGGCCTCGCTCGAACGCACGGACCAGGGAAAAACGGCTATCACGAAACTTCGGCTGCCCATCATTCCACTCCCCCAAGATGCCGGGCGTCACAGGCTCACCTTGCCTCCTCTGCCGCTCGCCATTGCTCGCGCCAGCGGACAGGTGCAGACCGTTTGCACGAGCAGTCACTCCATCACCGTCGAGGACCCCCTCGCCTCCTCGCCCAAGAAGGAGCCCTCCCCCGATCCAGCACCTCGTCCCCAGCGGGAGATCTGGTGGACCGCAAGAGACGTGGTCGCCGCGCTATTGGTTGCGTTGCCCATTGCCGCGCTGGTCGCCTACTTGTTCTATCGCTTTTTCGATCGATTCAAGAAAACACCCAAGCCTCCTCCGCCACGCCCCGCCTGGGAAGTCGCCATGGAGCAGCTCGATGCCCTCGAGGCAGAAGGCTTGCTTGAAAGAAAAGACTATGAACTCTATCTCGATCGCGCCTCGGACACCTTACGAGAGTATCTGGGCGCGCGCTACGGCTTCGAGGGACTCGAGTCCACGACGCGGGAAATCCTGCGACAGCTCGAACAAAAAGCTCCTCATTTCCCCTTCACCAGCTCTGTTCGCACTCTACTGCAACGAACGGATCTGGTGAAGTTCGCTCGCCGCCTTCCAGACGAACAGGAATGCAAAGACGCCGTCCGTGAAGTACGCCGGATCGTGCAACAAACGAGTCTCGCCGAAGACTCTGAAAACCACGGACGCCACACGGACCAGACACAGCCAGCTTCCCCCACAAACTCGCAGCGGCAAGAGCAGAAGAAACAGCAGGACGACAAGCCGCAGGGCGAGCAAACGGAGCAGGAAAAGCAGCAACGGGAGGAGAAGCGATGAAGCGCGCCCTTCTCATGATCCTCTACCTCATCCTGGTCGCTCTTGCGGCTGGCGCATATCCCTTTGCCGAACTGGGTCAAGAGTGGGTCGACGTGCGCTGGGAAAGACCCCTTTGGCTGTGGGGGCTCCTCATCGTCCCTCCTGTGCTTTGGTGGAGCACCTACGGTCAAGACGCTCGGACGGCTCGCCTACGCGTCGGTAGTGTGAAGGCTCTCACCTCGGGCCCCAAGGGGATCCGAGCTCGATTGATCGATTTGCCCGGTGTGATGCGCGCGGTGGCCCTCTCCCTCTGCATCCTCGCGCTCGCCCGACCCGTCAGCGTTATGGGTCCGACCATCAGCGAAGAAGAGGGAATCGACTTGGTCGTGGCGCTGGATCTCTCGGGCTCGATGCGGGCGGTGATGGAGAACCTGCCGCCAGAACTAGAGCCCTACTTATCTGAAAATCCGGAGACCCCGGTCCCTACCCGGCTTGACGCTGCCAAGGCGGTGCTCCGTGACTTCATCAGCAGACGCAAATCGGATCGCATCGGAGTGGTCGTTTTCGGCAGAAAACCGTATGTCGTCTCTCCGCCGACTTTGGATTATCAGCTGCTCGATACATTGGTGAGTCGCATGCAGCTCGATCTGATCGATCCCAATGGGACTGCCATTGGCGACGCCTTGGGAGTGGCTGTCGCTCGCCTCCGCAAGAGCGACGCGAAGAGCCGCGCTATCGTTCTTCTCACCGATGGCGACAACAAGGGAGGAGAAATCTCTCCTGAATACGCAGCGCATCTCGCCACCGTCATCGGAGCCCAGGTCTTTCCCATTCAAATCGGCGAGGGCGAAACAGCCAAGGTTTATCGAGGAACCGATCTGTTCGGACAACCTCATTTCGAGAAGGTGGCCTTCCCCACCAACCCCAAGCTTCTCGAAAAGATCGCGGAACTCACAGGTGGGACGGCCTACGTTGCCCAGGACGCAACGAGCTTGCGGGCAAGCCTTCATGCCGTGCTCGACGAGCTGGAAAAGACACAATTCGAAGCAGCACAAGCAAGCTATCGCGATCTTTTCCGTTACTTGCTGATTCCTGGGGTGCTTTTGATCTTTTTCGAGGCGCTATTCGGAGCCCTCTGGCTAAGGAGGTTTCCATGAGATTTGTGGCATCCGAATGGCTGTGGGGCGCAGCTTTTGCCCTCTGCGTCGCAGTCGTTCTCATCGTTCAAGGTGTGCGCCTGGCCCGTGACAAAAAACGCTTCGGCGATCCAGAACTGATCGACAACCTCGTCACCTCGAAAACCAGCATCCGCCGTACGGTCCGCGGCGTCCTGTTAACACTCGCCGTAGCTCTCGCGGCGGTCGCTGCGGCCGGTCCCCAATACGGTCAAGGCACTCGTGTGCTGCCCGCCACCAATCTCGATGTCATTCTGGTGCTCGACTATTCCAAGAGCATGTACGCCCGTGATGTGTCTCCCTCGCGGATCGAACGAGCGAAAATCGAGGTTTCCAGGCTCGTGCACGAATTGGCCGGTGCCCGATTCGGGGCGGTGGCTTTTGCAGGAGAAACCTTGTCGTTTCCGTTAACGAGTGACGGGGCCGCCATCGCCCAGTTCTTTCGGGGATTGAGCCCCCATGACATGCCCGTGGGAGGAACGGCCATTGCCCGAGCCTTGATGGCCGGAAAAGAACTGCTGGCTCGCGATCCGCTGAGCGAGCGTCATGAGCGAGTCATGATCCTCGTGACCGATGGGGAAGATCTCGAAGGCGATCCGGTCCGCGTCGCCGAGGAAATCGGCGCCGAGGACATCAGCATCGAGGTCGTGCAGATCGGTGGTCGCAGCCCCGAGCCCATCCCCAAGATCGACGAAAACGGACGCGAGGTGGGCCTACGGCGAGACGAAAATGGGCGCATCATGACCACCCAGCTTTCCCCAGAAGGAGAGGCCGATCTGCGTCGGATCGCCGAGGTGACAGGGGGCCAGGTTCTGCAAGCAGACAAAGGCCAAGTGGGCATCGACGCCGTCACCAAACGACTGCGCCGTCAAATGACCGAGGAGCTTTCTGAACGAGTCGAAACCGTGTTCGCCGATGTTTATCACTATCCCTTGGGTGCCGTCGTCTTACTCCTCGTGCTCGAAGCGTTCATCGGCCTGGCACCGAAGAGAAAGGTCCAACCCGAACCACCACGCGGCACGCGCTCACGGCGGCGTCCGCGCCGCATGCAAAAAACCGCGATCTTGCTGGCTCTACTGGCACTCGGCTGCAATTCGTTCGACCAGTTGTTCGAGAGAAATAGCCCGGTTGTCGACGAAGCCATCAGTGCCCTAGAAACCGGAGAACAAAAACGGGCGATTCAGCTTCTCACGGAGTATCTCGAAACCGGTCCTTGTGAAGCGGGAGTGATCGGAGCGGGGGAGAGGGCTCGGCGCCTCGGGAACGCCTCTCTCGATCTGGCCTTGGCCCTAGCCGGCCCGTTTCCTCGCCCCCCAAAAACCTCAGAAGAAGACGAGGCAGAGGCTACGGATCAAGGCCCCTCAGCCCCTGCCCGAGATACGCAGGCCGATCCCAACACACCCTCTCTTCTCCCTCCCCAAGGACAGGCACCTCCAGGGCAACCCGGCGCCGGGATCCCCGGCATGGGGATGCCGGGTCTCTCCACCCCGGGAACCACCGATCCCGGTGCCCCAGGTGCAAAGAATCCAGAAAAGTCGGCCCAGATCGACTGCGCGCTCCGCTTGCTCTCCCCGGTTGCCGAAAACTCCGATCATTCCGCCGAGCTCCGAGCCCGAGCTCTCTATCTCATGGGAAATCTCGAGCTGTCGCGTGGGGCCTTCGAAGTGGCGGTCGACTCCTACGACCGCGCCCTGCTCTTCGCTCCTGGCCTTCCGGAAGGGGAAGGCGACGCCATCGGAAGAGACATTGCCAGAAACCGCGCGCTCGCCTTGCGTCTTCAAAAACAGAAGGAACAGCAACAGAAAGAGCAGGACCAAAAGTCGAACACCGAGGACCAGCAAAAGAGCGACGAGTCCAAAGACCAAAAGGACGAGAAAAAGAAGCAGGACAAGGAATCCAAGGACGGGGAAAAGAAGCAGGACGAACGGGACCGAGACGAGCAGGAGGGGGAAAAGAAAGGGGAGAAAAAACGAGAGGAGGAAAAGAAGAATCGGCAAAAACCAGGCGAAGACCAGCAAAAATCGCCCCAAGAACAAAAAGATCAGGGGCAACAAACGCCTAAGTCCTCCGAGCAACAAGAAAAACGGAAACAACAGGACAAGCAGCAAGCCGCCAAACCGGCCGCATCACAGGATGCTCGGATCCTCGATCGCCTCGAACAGGCCCCTACCCTCCAACAACACAACGCGAAGCAGAGGGCTCAGGGGATCCCCACTCGACCCACCATGGAGGACAAGTGAGGAGACTCGCTCGCGTGCCCTGGCCCACTGCACTCATCGTGGCGCTTGGGTTGCTCGTGTCTCGGCCGGTGCTCGCCGCGGAAGTGCGTACCGAAGTCGAATCCCGCACCGTCGGAGTGGGAGAAACATTTTCCGTCCGCGTCACGATTGTTCAGGGTGAGGACGAACCACGCCCCACAACCCCCTCCCTTCCGGTGGAAGGACCTGCCCAAGTCCATGGCCCCTCGGTGGGAACTCAGCGACGAGTGGTGATGCACAACTTCGATGTTCGAACGGAGAACAACGTCATCGCCACATGGTCCGTGACCCCAACCAAAACGGGAGAGCTGACCGTCGGCCCCGCTCGAGTACGAGTCGGCTCGAAGACCCTTCGAGGAGAGGAGGTCACCATCGAGGTCGTCGACGAACCTCGACGCTCCAGACGCCGCCAACGCAGAAAAGACCCTTTCAGCTTCGGCCCCGATCCCTTCGGCCGGGATCCTCGTCATCAAGATCCGTTCGATATTCTCCGCCAAAGGCGGCTCGGCTCACGATATCCACTCGCCCCACCCGAGCTGGAGCTCCAGGAGGCCCCCGACCCGCTCGCATTTCTTCACGCGCGGGTGGACAAACATCATGCCGTCGTGGGCGAGCCCGTCACCTTGGAAATCTACGCCTACGGAAGTCGCGGGAAGTTCCGCGAGCTCAGCCCTACCGAACCCTCGCTTTCCAACTTTCTCTCCTACCAAGCAGTGGAGACCTCTCATGAACAGCCGATTCAACGGGCGGAAATCGACGGCCGAGAATTTTTGGTCGTCAAGTTGCGGGAGATCATCATCGTTCCCCTCAAGACGGGCCAGCTCGAGATCGGAGAGATGGAGGCGGTCCTTCGAGGTGCTGGGAATAGCTACCCTCCGCGTGGAAGCCGGCTGGGCACGAAAGTCAGTAGCCAGCCACTCACAATCAGCGTCACCGAACCTCCAGCAAGGGGACGTCCGCCCGGCTACCGCCTGGGAGACGTGGGACGCTTTCAGCTCAGCGCAACCGTGAAGCCGCGGGAGCTCGTCGAAAACGACTTCTTTTCCGTGCAGATCGAGGTCCGCGGTAAGGGAAACGTGCCCGCCTCGCTCGATATGCCAGACATTTCCGGCATCATTTGGGGTGAGCCCAGTGTAAGAGGCGAGCTTGAAGTGAAAGACGGCTGGCTGGCCGGAACGCGGCTGTTGGAGTTCACTCCTCAAGTCACGAAAACTGGCCAGGTCAATCTCGAGGAAGTTCAACTGCCCCATTTCGATCCGCGAAGTGATCGCTACCGCATGGCTCAGATCGACTTAGGACAGATCACGGTCAAGCCGGCAGAAACCAACACCGGCCCCCAACAACCCGAAGAAGCGCAGGCTTCTCCCCACGCACCGCTCATGCCACGGAGTCGGATGGGCGAGGACTCGGCTCATCGCCCTCCTCCTCCCTTGTGGGCCTTTGCCGCTGCCGCGCTGCTACCTCTTCTGACGTTTCTTTTGAGCTTGCTACCGCTTGCCTCCCGCAAGATCGCCGGCTTCTGGGAACGACTCCGCGCCAAAGAAGGACGGCTCGACTTGAGCGCCGCGCAACGGGCGGCCAAAAGCGGCGATGTTGCTACCTTAGCCAAGGAACTCGAACGAGCGGGCTATGCACTGGTCGAGGCCCGTACCGGCTTGAAGGCTCGCGGGATCCTCCGGGAGCATCTCGGGGGAGAGCTCATACGCCGGGGCGTGCCGGAAGAACTCGCCCAACAGCTCCAGCAGCTTTTCATCGACCTCGAAACCCATCGCTACCAAGCCGGAACACAGGGCGACGACAAAACCGCGGAAGAGCTCCATGAGAGGGCCAAGCGCGTTTTGAGAGCTCTCAAAAAGGCCTCCCTGTCGCCCAGCAAGGATCCATCGTCATGAGGAGCCCCCGGACTTTCTTTCTCCGTTTCCTGGTCGTCCGTTTCGTGCTGGCGCTGCTGGCGCTCGGCAACTTCAGCCTCGCTCAGAACGGCAAGCCCAATCCCTCAGGCGACCCTGCAGCGCCTGTCTCGGAGCCCTCCGGAGCGACGAGCCGCAGAACGAGCCAAGAAGGTGAGCCAACCGAGAGCAGCGAACCGGCTCGAGGCGACCGGCCAGCCGAAGTTCTCGCTCGCGCAGCACAAGCCGTGACCAATCATGATCTCGGACAAGCGATCTCCCAATTGGAAGACCTCGCCGACGCGGGGGTCCGGCATCCCGATATCAGCTTCACCCGTGGAGTGGCTTATCTGCGGCGGGCCGCATCAAGAAAAGCGCAAGCCGGAGACTACGGCCAAGCCGCAGCGGCATTTCGCGAAGCCCTGCTTCTCCGCCCCGGAGATCCAGAAGCCAAGCGCGGCCTCGAAGAAGCGCGACTCGAGGTGGCAAAGCGCTCGACCCAGGGTAAAACGGAAGTCATCGAAACCTTGGGCCTGGGTCAGCGGTTGCTCTTTTCAGTGAGTCCGTGGTTACTCTGGGCCCTCGGCGCCGCCTCCAGCATCGTGGCGACCTTCGGGATCCTCTTTTTTCGGTTCGGCAAAGGAACTGCCAAAACGGGGGGAGCGATTGCTGCTGGCATCGGCGCCATCCTCCTGCTCGTCTGTCTTCCCTTGTCCTTGGCCGCCAGTCACCTGCGCTCCACGACCCGAGTTGCCGTCGTCATCAAGCCGCGAGCCCCCGTCCTTGGCCCAGCAGGCCGCGCCAAAAAGGGCGTCGCGCCACTTCCAGAAGGGACGGAGGTCCGTATCGCCCGATCGCGAGGTCACCTGGTGCAATTGACGTCGGCCAGCGGCGAACATTTCCTTCGGCGAAGCCATTTGCGCATTCTCGAACCTCCCGGGAGCTGAGCCTCGATGCCGCTCGAGACTTGGATATCTCGCGGGACGGACCTTTCGAGTCGTGGTAGGCCAAAGGCATGTGGGTCAGGAAATCTTCGATCCGGCAAATTCCGACCTACGCTCGCATCGGTTCCGGTATTCTCGAGCGAGTGCGTCATCAGATCTTGGTGCAATCAGAAGAGAGCGAGGAGGCTCTGGATCAAGCGTTCGAGGAATTCGAACTTGCGCAACCGCTTGTCTATGCGCACGTCAGTCGGGAGCTCGAAAAGCCTCTCGGCGAAACGGCCCGTGCACTCGGCTACTTTCTGAGTCTTGCCATCTGGCTAGCCTTCCAAGAAGGACATGGGCGAGCCATGAAGACGGTCACTCAAGACGAATTGGTCGCCACGACAGAACTGCTCGAGTTCGACAGTCAGCTCAGGCAAACCGACGGTGGCGAACCGCTGGAAACCGACGACGTCATATCGATGGAACAACCCGACCTCATGCATTTCATTCATGAGCAAATCGAAGCGACTCTCGATGGCCAAAACGAGGAAATCGATTCCGACCACCTCCAAACCGTCTATCGCATGGTGCTCATCGAGCTTCTTTCCCTTTCCTACTCGGTTCAAGCACCCGCCGGTTTCCCCCTGACCAAGTCAGAAGCTCAGGCTTGAAGCAATGCGTCTTTCTCTACTTTTCTTTGCTGGTCTCCGCGATCTCGTCGGCCAGGGTGAAGACACCTTCGAAACACCACAGACCGATCTTTCTGTCCGCGAGTTGAGCGAGCAGCTCATGAAGCACTACCCTCAGTTTCGCCTCGACGGAATCCGTGTAGCGGTCAACGAGGAGTTCGTGACCTCTGACCATAGGTTGCAGGACGGAGACGTCGTCGCCTTTATTCCTCCGGTATCAGGTGGCTAATGACGCGCGTCGGCATCGACGAAAATGGCCTTGGTGCACAACTGGGCCCGTTGGTCGTCACAGCAATGGTTGCGGAGGTCAGCCAGCAAGGGCAAACGTTTCTCGCTCGAAAACTCTCCAAGAAACTACGCAAGGATCTCGATGATTCCAAAGCGCTCGTTTCTTGCCACGACGTTTCCCTCGGCGAAGCGTGGGCACGCGCACTCGATCGCGCCAACAACGACAAGCCCGCAAAGAATCCAAGCCAGTTGCTGCGACGCTTCCTTCGCGAACCAGAGACGTCGCTGCGCAGGGACTGTCCCAGCCAAAATGAGTCTCAATGCTGGTCGATCCGAGGAGAACGGTTCGTCGCCACGGACGAGCAGCTTTATCGGCTTCAGAAGCACATTGGTACATTCCAGGAACGAGGAGTCGTACTGCACGCACCCCACACCGAGATCATCTGCAGCGCTCGCCTCAACAACCTTCGGAGACAGGGGATTCACAGATTCACCGCCGATCTTCATGCCATGGAACGTCTCCTGCTCCACATTCGGCACAAACAACGAACTCCCCTCCTCGCCATTTGTGGAAAGGTCGGGGGAATCGGACAGTACAGCCGCTTTTTTGGACCACTCTCCACTCAACTGCATTCGATCCTGGAAGAAAACAGAAGCCAAAGCATCTACCATTTCCCCCAACTCGGGGAAGTTCGGTTCGTTCGAGATGCGGACGCCATCGATCCCCTCGTCATGCTGGCCTCCCTCGTGGGCAAATACATCCGTGAACTCCTGATGGCCCGCGTGTCGCGGTTTTATCGAAACGTGGATTTCGATGCCCCTCCGAGCGGGTATCATGACCCGGTAACGGCGAGGTTCATTGCAGCCACCACGGAAGAGAGGCGTCGGCTCAATGTTGTCTCGGATTGCTTCTCCCGCAGCAGAGAGGAGCACTCCGCCTCAGGACACTCTGCATCGGAACGGAAGGCTGCTGGTCAGCGTTCGACAGCCGAGCGAAGGCCCACAGGCGACAGCTCCTCGGCGGAAGGAAGCGAACCACTGGATCCTTCGAGACAAAAGTCGCCTGCGGCTCGTCAGCGAGAGCTATTCTGAATTGCGCGAGAACACCAGCACGCTCTCATCAGAACACGGACGCATCGACCAAGCCCTGGCACAGCCTCCGCCGAGGCTCACCTCACCGGCCCCCGGGATGAGCGGCCGACCCCGCCGAAACTTGCCCTCACCTACATCCCATGGCCAGGGCCGATCAGGTGGGGCCAGGCCGCGCCCACGGTCCAATCCTCCTTGACGTGGGGTGGATGATGGCAGGTCGTACAGAGGTCCTGAGACGGAACCCGCTGAATCAGCTCACGATTGGCGGGATCGGAGATATGGCGTGAACCGGGGCCATGGCATGTCTCGCACTGCACGTTTTTCAACTGTTCGACATGGGTGACGGTGCTCCCCCCCGGCCGCCCATAGCCGGTGACGTGACACGAAACACAGTCGAGATTGAATTGTTTGTGACCTTGCACGAGCGTCCGATACGCCTGAGCATGACTGGTCCCATCCCAAAAAGCGCGTTCTTCCTGGTGGCAGATGGTGCATTGCTCGACGCCGACATAGCTACTTTGTCCCTTCTCAACCGGCGGAGGCTCTTTGTCCTTGAAAAGCTCTCGGTTCCGTTCATTCACCTTCTTATAGTAGGCCATGAGGCGGGAAGCGACTTGGAGATTTTGCCCTAGCTCCTCTTTGACCAACACGAGATCGTAGAGGAAGTAGCTCCCTTCCTGGGGAGGGCGAGGCGAAGAGAATGCAGCAAGACGTTTCTGAAGACGGCCGAGCAATTCCTCTTTATCAGCAATTTCTTTCTCAGAAACACCGCTCTCTTTCTTCTTCCAGAGCTCGATTCTTTCTGAGAGCTTCCGAATGCGCCGACGCAGACTCGCTTTCTCCTGGGCCTGTTCGATCCCCGAACCATCCTCGAAGGAAAAGTCCTCGTCCCGCAAAAACAAATCGACCACGGCCACTCCCTGCAGATGGTTCGGAGCTTGGATGGTGAGAGTTCGACCAACAATCGCCGGCTCGAACGGTTCGTCGTTGGACTCTCCCTGGTCAAAAGGCTTTCCCAAGATGGCCAGCGTCAGTCCTTTCATTCGCTCGACGAGCCGCAGGGCTTTCCCGCGGGGCGCCGCGATGAGCGCAACTCGGATCTGAGCGCCCTGCTCTTTCACTTGGGCAAGCCCTCGATGAAGAGCCTGTTCCGCTGGCTCGATCTCGAATTCGACCTCTCCCCCGCGATAGCGAGGCACACTCACTCCGACGAGCCCCACGCGGACCCCCTGACGCTGGACGATCTGAACCCCGTGCTGCACCCCCGATTCATTCGGAAGATTGGTCGCCAATGGCGCCGCCCCGGACCGATGGGCAAGATGCCGAAAGGACTCCTGACCCAGAGCCCAATCGTTCGCTCCCGGCGCCCACGCCACCAGGCCCAAGGCTTCCAGGGACGCCGCCATCGTCTCGGCCTTGAGCCGAGCCTGATCCACTTTGTCCTCGGGGAGCTTCGGATCTTGGAAGAACATGGGACCGGCCCCCAGCACCAGGCCGGATGCCGCCTCCTTCTTTCTCCGCTGCACGAGCGCCGCGACGTGATCGACTCCGCCGAGCATGTCTTCCACGCACCCACAAGGCTCGATCGCCCCCGCGGCACCGCCCAAAGTGAAGATACGCAGGGTTGGCTTCTGCGCTTGCGCAGGAGACCGAGAAGACGCCTTCTTGTCCGAGCGGCAGCCACTCAAACCAACGATCCCCACCCCCGCAACCAGCACGAAGACCAAAAGAACGCCCGTAAGAGGAAAACGCGGCATGCCCAGGGCACTATCATGAGCGTCGCTGTGGGGCGATGCGGAGGGCGCTCCCCCAGCCGATTTCACCACAGGAACGTGAGCAAGAATGGGGCGAGCGCTTCCCCCGGGCTTTCAGGTATGCTGGGCACATGGTCTCCATCGTTTCCCGCGCTCTTCAAAAGAGGACTCGAGCACATCTCACAACGTCGAGGGCCCTCGCCGACGCTCACCCACGGAAGGGCGAGGCGAGCATCGGCGAGGCCTTTTCCTCCGCTTTGCTCGATGTGCCGGGGTTCTTATTGGAACGTATCTCCGAGCCCCTTCGGGGCTTCGAGATACGTTCTCGAGCACATCTCACAACGTCGAGGGCCCTCGCCGACGCTCACCCACTGGCGGGCAAGGCGAGCGCAATGATTCTGCTGGCCGGACTCGGGTTCGCCTGCAGTCATTCTCCCGCTCCCCCCGCTCGCGAGGCACCGAGCGACAACCCTCCCCACGAACCAACGAACGAGACCACTCCTTCAGAGCCGTCTCCTCCCCCTCCATTGCCCTGGGAGGAAAAAACATTTTCCCCTCGGCCGGCCTCTCCCGAAAAGCCAGAGCTTGAGGAACTGGTGCGCGTGTGCGGCGCAGGCGATCAGTCGTTGCACGAAGTGGCAAAATGGGTAGCGGAGCGACAGATCGAAGAAGGACAAACCCCGGGACTGGATCATGTCAGGTTCCATCTGCATCGACGTGGCGCTCCTTACGTGATGCCCCGTCTCTGGTCTGCCCAAGTGGTGGGTGTCAGCTTTGCGCGCCTACGAGAAGACGTTCAAGAGTGGGCGCAAACGCACACGCCGTTTGGGAGCTTTCGTTGCGGGGCTGCCAGCGCCCAAGCGCCGGACGGCTCCCAAATCGTGAGCGTGATTCAGGTCGATGTGCTCGCCGAGATGATGCCCCTCCCCACCCGGACCCAGGCCGGCAGCTTCCTCGATCTCGAGACCAAGCTCCTTGCTGGGAGCACGGCCGCCAACGTCGTTCTCCTTCCCCCCAAGGGCCGGCCCTTTTCTGTCACTCCCGATCTGGATGGCCAGCTCGTCCACGCGCGGCTCTCCCTTCCTACAGAGGGGATGTGGCTCGTGCAGGTCATGGCAACCCAGCAAGGAGGTCCTCGGCCCGTTGCCGAAGCGCTGGTCAGCGCAGGAACCGAGCGCCCCAGTCGTCTCGCAGAACAACCGGTTCCCGGGGAAAAGGCGTTCGATCCTCGGCTGAGCCGAGAAGACGCCCTGTTTGCCTTGATGAATCAGGCCCGCCAGGAAGAAGGCCTGCCAAAGCTCACCCGCAACGAAAAGCTCGACGCGGTCGCCCAGAAGCACAGCGACGCGATGCTCGAGCGGGGCCGGGTCAGCCACAATACGGGCTCCGGCAATCCTGCAAGGAGAACCGAGCAGGCAGGGTTCAAAGTCGCAGCGGTCGGCGAGAACGTCGCCCTCGCGGCGAGTGTTCCACGACTTCACCGAGTGCTGTGGGCCAGTCCATCCCATCGCGAAAATCTCCTGCTCCGCCGCTGGGAGGAGGTGGGAGTGGCAATCTCGGAGCGTGAGGATGGCACCTTGTTCGCCACTCAACTGTTCATCGATCGCTAAGCTCTCGAGCACTCACGGCCCTTCGAGAATCTCACCAGTCGGTGGTCCCGCTGTCCTCCTCGAGCACGATGAACTCCACACGCCGGTTCTTGGCCCGCCCCGCCGCGGTTGCATTGGTGTCGATAGGTCGGTCAGGACCGAAGCCCTCCGACTCCAACCGATCGGCTGAAATTCCCTTGTTAATCAAATAGCGACGTACAGCCGCCGCGCGATCCTTGCTGAGTTTCATATTGTTGGCACGATTCCCCTGGCTGTCCGTATGACCGTGGATGGCCAAGCGAACCTCGGGCCGTGCCTCAAGCAGTGTCACGACCTCGTCGAGGATCGGATAGCTGACCGGTTTGATGGTCGACCGCCCCAGATCGAACTCGATATTTTTGAGGAGTGAGATGGATCCGTCGTCCGTGACCTTGGTGAGCGTTGGGCAGCCGTTTTTCGATTTGTCGGCGTTGGGAGGCCCTGGCTCGAGAGGACATTTGTCGACCTTATCGAGCACCTTGTCGTTGTCCGCGTCGTCTTCGGGACACCCGTCCTTGTCTTCGATTTTATCCAGGTCTTCGGGGTCGTTGGGACACTTGTCGAGCCGATCGGGAATGCCGTCATTGTCCTGATCGGGCTCGTTGGGACAGCCATCGGTCTGGTGGGGTTTTTCACCATCTTCTTTGTCATTGGGACAATTGTCGATGCCATCGGGATAGCCGTCGCCATCCGTGTCGACCTCATAGTGCTCGGGACGTGACTGAATCGTCAGTTGTTCAGGTGGGGCAGCGGGCTCCTTGTCCGTCAGGCGGAAGAAATAGCCGATCGAGGCGAGCACGCGAAAATCCGCGGCACCGTACCCTGCCGACATGCGCGTCCCCGCGCCGAAGTTGGTATAGAGGCGCTTCTTTTTGCCCACGAGAAATCTGGCCTGAGCCAGCCACTCCAAATAGGTATTGCGCCGACTCAAGAACGTCATTTGATTGTCGATTTCTTCAATGCCCGTGCCGCCCCAAACTTCGACGCCGAGCCGCACCGCATCATCACGCAACGGAATGAAGGCACCGAGGGCCCAACGAAGCTCATTGCCGAGAACGAGATCGCCCTCACCCTGAGTAATGTCACTGCGTGGGCGGAAATGGGGACCCAGTTGAGCCGCAATAAAGAAGCCATCGAAATGATGCTCGAAGGACCCGCTGAGCTGCGCAGAGGCCGAGCGATCACTGGCAAAAGCCTCATTGAGACCAGTACCGGCAGTAAAAAAGCCCTCCACGCCAAACCGAGTTCTCCGATCATTCGACTCCCAAAGCATCCCCCGAGCGTCAAAACGGAAATCTCCCAGTGCCACGTAGTAGGGGGTCAAATTGAATTCCCCAACCGCGTTCATGAACTGGAGTGGGATAAATGGGAGGTGCATGTTGAAACCAATGCGCCCCAGGATTTCCACTCCCACCGAGGGATACAGAACGAATTGACCTTGCACCGGGTTGGGAATGTTCAGCTGAGTCGCAAGATCATCCGTCACGGCATCTCTGCGGAGCGGGTTGTGGGCATACCCGAGAGCCAGATTCCCGTAGAAGCGGGTTTTCTCCGCCATGTACGGCCGGTGCACCATGAAGCCATCCCCCGGTGCTCCCGAGATCTGCGCTCGATCGAGATCAAAAACTTCTGCCTGCGCCGAGGCAAAAGGGCTGTACCCAACGATCGCCAAGGCGAAGGCGAAAGCGATGGCGCACGCGCCATGAATTCCGATGCCGCGGCGCTCGCCGCGATTCGATCGCTCTCTGCTTCCGCTTGCTTCGACACGGCGTTGGCGACGAGGCCAGGCCGTTACCCAATCCCACAGCATATTCACGGCCGGGAAACTACACCGAGTCAGCGAGCTGTTGAAGCAGGACTGCACATAATGAAGTAGGCCTACACTGGCACCGTATGTATTCAAAGCTCCTGTTTTTGCATTGGAACTGGCGTGTTACATTATGAGACGATGTCCGCGACCGTCTCTTCTTCCTTATCCCGGCGGCGCACCGCTCGAGGTGTGTTGGTCTCTTTTGCGATGGTGGTCGCATCGGCTTTGCTGAGTTCGTGCCTCACCCCTTCCTTCGAGCTCGGAGACCCTCCCGAGGAGCGCAACCCTTCGACCGGTGGGTCAACCAGCGGCGGTGGGTCCGACGCGACGGGAAGCGTACCGGGAAGCGGCGGCACGCCGGCCACGGGAGCTCTTGGTGGAATGGGCGGTTCTTCTGAACTGATCGACCACTGCGAAAATCGCGTCCAGGACTCTGACGAGACGGACAGGGACTGCGGCGGCCTCGACTGCCCCCCCTGTGAGAACGGGAGGGGCTGCGAAATCAATGATGATTGTCAAATTGATAGCTGCGTCAACAATGTCTGCCAGGAAGCAGAGTGCACCGATGAGGTCAAAAACCAAGGCGAGACGGATGTCGACTGTGGCGGAAACAACTGCGGGCCCTGCGAAGTCTACGATAGCTGCGAGGAGGGGCCCCGGGACTGCGTCAGCAAGGTCTGTGTATCGGGCACTTGTCAGCCAGCGTCCTGCGAAGATGGCATCATCAACGGAAGTGAAACCGACTACGATTGCGGAGGAAGCGGTGAGTGCCCGCGCTGCGAGGCAGGGCTGAGCTGTCGCGTCGACGACGATTGCCGGCAGCCTTCGGAAGACTACCCCTCCTACGCCAGCTGCGTCGAAGGAACCTGCGTCTTGCAATGTCCCCCCAACCAAGGGGACTGCAACAGCCAGGTGAGGGACGGTTGCGAAACCGACCTCAATACCTCCCTCTCCCATTGTGGCGCCTGCTCGGACGTCTGCGATCCGGATTACGCCGAGGGCGAGTGCATTGCGGGCAACTGCCAGATCGTGCCCTACAGCTGCTTGGACGGTCACCAGGATTGCAACGGAGTTGCGGACGACGGCTGCGAAGCCGATCTGAATAGCGATCCCGCTACCTGCGGAAGTTGTGATACCGCCTGTTCGGACAACAACGGCACCCCCTCCTGCTCGGAGGGAGTCTGCGATATCGACTGCGACGACGGATTCGACAATTGCAATAGCGACCTGCTCGACGGCTGCGAAGCGGACTTGAGCCAAAGCACTCTCCACTGCGGGAGCTGTGGAACCGCCTGCATCGCCGATACCGGTTATTCCCCCATCTGCACCGAGGAGTCTGGATGTGACCAGGTTGCCTGTGACCAGGGAACCGACTGCAATGGGCAAACGCCCTGCGGCGGATGTGATGGCGATGGCGTCTGCGACGACTTGCTCAGCACCGTGTCGAATTGTGGCGGCTGCGGCATCACCTGCACCACCGCCAACGGTACGCCAACGTGCCTCGACAACGGCGATGAGACCTACAGCTGCGCGATCGATTCCTGCACGGGTTCCTACGCTGATTGCAATGGGAACTACTACGACGGCTGTGAAACGAACACCGATACGAGCAAAAGCCGCTGCGGCGGCTGTTTAGCCGACGACACCAATGCCGGAAGCGGTGAAAACTGCGCCGACTCGGTGGGCACCAACCATATCGCCCAAACCAGCTGCAATGGTGGAAACTGCGCCGTAACCGGCTGCGAGAGCGGCTGGGCCGACTGCGACGGCGCCTTCTCCAACGGCTGCGAAACGGACATCGACAATGACGCCGACCATTGCGGTGGGTGTTCGGCAGGACCCACGACCCAATGGGACGGTGGGCTCTCCTGTGACGATCAATACGAAAATGGCACCGGAATTTGTACGGGGGGTGAATGTCAGTTCGACGCCTGCTCGGCCCCGTGGGGAGACTGCAACAGCGATGCTGAGCTGGGGCCCTTGGGCAACGGATGTGAAACGGACACCCAAGACAACGAAACCCATTGCGGCGCATGTGGCAACGCGTGCATGACCCCGACGGGAACGAGCGGAAACGTCTGCAGTGGCACTTCCTGCGTTCCTTCTTGCGAAACGGATTATGCAACCTGCGACGGCAGCGGCTCCAACGGATGCGAAACCAACACGCAAAGTGCCGTGAGCCATTGCGGAGCTTGCGGAAACGACTGCGCGGATGCCGTAGGCACCGACGACGTCTCTTCCGTCACCTGCTCTTCCGGCTCCTGCGCTGTCACCGGCTGCGAGAGCGGTTACGATGATTGCAATAGTACATTCAGCGATGGCTGTGAAACGTCCTTGCTCTCTACCGCCACCGCCTGCGGGGACTGCGGAAATGATTGCACCACCGCCGAGGGCTCGGATGGGGTGTCCAGCACGAGTTGTCAAAGTGGCGGATGCGTCATCGCAAGCTGCACGGCGCCGGCCAGCGATTGCAATGCCGACTTCAACGACGGCTGCGAGATCGATACCGAAAGCAACGCCAACCACTGCGGCGGCTGCAACGACAGCGCCAACAACCCTGGCAGCGGCATCGATTGCACGACCGCCGTTGGGTACTACAGCATCGAGAGTGTCAGCTGCGGGACCGGAGCTTGCCAAGTGGCTAGTTGCACGGCCGGCTACGCCGACTGCAACGCCGATTTCAACGACGGCTGCGAGATCGACATCACCAGCGATGCCACTCGCTGTGGTGGTTGTCTCCCGGGCGATGCCAACTCTGGCACTGGTGAAACCTGCGCGGACAAGACGAATGCTTCAACCACCGGTTGCTCCGGCGGGGCATGCCAATACGAGTGCGACTCTGGATGGATCGACCAAAATGGCGATCTCTCCAGTTCCTCTTCCGACGGCTGTGAGACGCGGATCATCGCCATAGAGAGCGAAAGCGTCGCATACGGCGAGAACACGGGAAGCAACGGCGCTCTCACGGTTTCCCATGATCTCATGACCGACGCGGGCAATCATCGATTGCTTCTCGTTGGGCTCATCTGCCGCGCAAGTACGGCGGCAAATTGTGCGATGACCACGGCAACCTACGGGACCACCCAATTGACTCAGCTGGGGACAAGCCCCTGGGGGAACGCCAGTCAAGCAGCCATCTACTATGCACTCGACGCAGATCTTCCAGCGTCCGGAACTTACACTCTGACACTCGAAAACGATCACCAAGGCTGGGGATCGCTCTCGGCTCAAATCATCGAGATCACGGGAGCCGAACAGGACACCTTCTTTGCGGACAGCGGCGGAGAACATGTCGCGCTGGCCTGTACGGGGAACAGTGATATCTCCGTCGGACTCGCCGGCCTTCCCGCGGGCTCTTATCTCTACGCCCTGGGAGGTGGCTATGGTGGCTCCGACCAAACAACGACGACGACTTCGGTCTCCAGCCCCCTCGCCGATTCAATTAGCGACAGCTATCTCAACGAAATCCTCCTCGGCACAGGACTTTCCGGCTCGGTTTCTGGAGATCACACGATCACGTTCGATCTCGACGGTTGCTATGAGCCAGTTGCCTACGCCGTGGGAGTGCGCCCGGAGTCCAACTACTGAAGCGCACTCCACCGACGCAGAACGCGCTCGCTCCGGTTCAGTCGAACCCCACGCCCAGGCAAAGATTCATATAGATCTGCTCGGAGATCCCCTCCGACGGCATCAAGAAGTTGAGGCGTCCGGCGGCCAGGAGTTTCACGGGTCCAACGGGAATTTCCGCCCCCAACTCTCCAGCAACAGCAAAGTGCCAACTGTCTGCAATCAGGCCGACGATGCCCACGTCGGCTCGACGAGCAACTCGGGAAGCGCCAAGTCCAAGAGCGGCATACGGGACGATCTGTTTTCCGCCACCGTTTTCATCCCCTTCTTTGTCCATTGGTGATCGAGGACCTGTCGGCTCTAGGCGCCGCTCACGTGCGAAAGAGTATCCCACCTTTGCTAGTATCGGCGTGAACGAAAGCTCCTTGATCATTGTGCCCGTATAGGCACCACCGCTCCCCCATTGGATAGAATCGACCGTGTCCTGAACAAGACTGTGCCATGCAATGGAAACCCCAAAACGCCACGGCGCAAGTCCTCGGTAGCGCACGTCGATACCAAATCCCTGTACCCCAAAACTTCCGGCAAAATCCGCACTTTCTCCGAAGGCGGCGCTGGCCTCGATCAAAGCTCCCACCAAAAAATCGGAAGCTCGTTCTTCCTCCTGAACCAAATTGACGTCACTCGGCGCTCGAGGAGAGTAGCCACCAGGCGCTTCCCCCTCATCGGCTCCCCGTGTGCGGCCCGAATCGTCCTTCCGGCCAGATTTCGTTGGGCCGGGTTCCGCCGAGCCAGATGCGGCGGACTCCCTCGCCTCACTCGCTGGACCGGTCAGAGGCGGTGGTTCCGACTCAGTCGAGCGCGGCTCGCTGGCGTCTTTTCCGGAGCCGGGCGCTTCCGCCGCGCCTTCTGGAGCGGCCTCCTCCGCCGAAGAGGCCGCGGATTCGGTGGGGGCCTCTTCGTCTGTGCGGGCTGGCTTCTCGTCAGTGCCTTCTTTCTGTTCGTCCTGGGCGCCAGCCGGCTCCTCCTCGGTGCCTTGTTGTTCTTCCTGTGCCCGGGCCGGCTCCTCCTCAGTGCCTTCCTCTTGTTCTTCCTGGGCGCCAGGATTTTCCTCGGCCGCTTGCCGATCGGCTTCACCGCCCGCATCGCTCGGCGCCGCCTCGACCGACGAAATCGGCGCCAAGGCTGTGCCGAGCACCAAAAGACGCACGCACCACGATTGTGCCGCTCTCACGGGGTACCTCCTTCGGCAAGCCGGGGCGACTGCTCGAAAGCCTGAGCCATAGCGCTCCCAATCTCCTCGGAGTCAGGAGAACGGGACAACAACCCGGACAGAACGCCCGTCCACGCAGAGGTCAGCTCACCCCCGGCGGACTCGGCCGTCACGATCATATCGACCATCACCGTGCCCTCTGTGAGTCGAAACGGATGCTCGTAGGTGGGCGCCCAACACCCCTGGTAGAGGAAGTGAGCCCCACACCACAGGAAGTTACGCCAAAGGTAAAGTGCATCCTGTGCCACGATCCCTGCCACGAGAATCACATCCGGTGTTTGCTCGGTAGCATCAACCCTTTCATAGCCCAGCTCGTTCATTTGGCCATCAAGCGCTGTCAAAATGGCATCGTCGTGACCGTGATCGACATCCAAGCAATCTCCGGAATCACTACTTTGTGCCCCCCCCATGCCTTCTTGACGTTCTTCAGTCTCTGCATTGCCAGCTCCCCCTGGACCACTGGCAGGAATGAATGACGCCTCATGACAGAGCTCAACCACCCGTCCCGCTACGGCGTAAGTCCGCAACTCTCCGAAGTCTCGTTCCGGATCGATCACGGTCGCGATGACATCCGTTTCCTCGACCGTAACCACTTGAGGCGCACAGCCCACCTCGAGCAGAACAAAGGTGAGCGGAAGGACACACGAAAGAGTCGCCCGCCCTCGCCCCGAGCAGGCAGGCAACGACGCCTTGTTTTGCCGAGAACGAATCTGCACGACAGTCTCGCTATCCCGCCGCCAGAGCGACGTCAACTTGACTCCCCTCCCGCCGAGGGATACCCGAAGACTCGGTTTTCAGCAGGGTAGAAGAAGATGCTTCTTTCAAAAGAGGTTCCGGGCCTCGGATCGGTTTATCATCCCCTCGGTGCCGGGGCGCAGTTCGACGACCTCATCGAAGAGATCGACGAATATTTCGCGCATGGCATTTCCCTGGCTGCTGGAGACGTCGTGTTCGACGTCGGAGCCAATATCGGGGCCTTCGCCCTGCAAGCCAGTCGCCACGCTGGCGGCCCCTTGGAGATGTACTGCTTCGAGCCCATCCCGCCGGTATTTGCCGCCCTCGAGAAAAATTTTGCCGAATCCCCCCTGCTCGACCAAGAAAAATCGCACCTCTTTCCTCTAGGCCTGACGAGCCTCGAGGGACCTCGAGAAGCGGTTTTTCATTACTTCAAGCGCCTCCCCTGCGACACGACACAACACATCGACGAAAAGCGCAGCGAATTCGCCGCCTTTTTCCGAGCCAGGGGTGATTCACTCCAGCAACGTTTGGGCCAACGCATTCCCGGGGCCGCGGGAAGAATGACAGGCAAGGCTGCGGCCTCTGCTCTTTCGGGCGTAGCAACTGGCCCCTTCTCTCGGGTCATTTTCGACCGGGCGATCGGTCTCACCAAGTTGCGTTGCCCTCTTTCCACAATCGAAGACGTGGTCCACGAAAATGCGGTTTCCCGCATCGACCTCCTCAAGATCGACGTGGAAGGAGCCGAGTACGAGGTCCTTCTCGGCATCGGTCCGAAGACCTGGCCACGAATCCGCCAAGTGGTCCTCGAGGGGCACGACAAGGATGGCCGCTTGAATGCCATCAAAAACCTTCTGCAGAAGCATGGGTTCGACTTCATCAACAGCGAAGTCCCCCCCCTTGCGATCGAACGTGGCCTCAACAATTTCATTCTTCACGCCAAGCGAACCCGATAGCGCCAAGCAAACCCAATAGCGCCAAGCAAACCCAATAGCGCCAAGCAAACCCAATAGCGCGCCGCGCAGTTCTCGAACCCAGAACCATCCCATGAACATCCGGAAGCTGATTTTCGATTGTGATGGGGTTCTCTTCGATTCCAACGAGCTGAAGAACGTGGCGTTCTCACGAACGCTGGCACCTTACGGACCACGTATCGTCGAGGCCTTTCTCGAGCACCATCGCCAGCATGGGGGGGTGTCGCGCTACATCAAGTTCCGACGGCTCTTCACCGAGATCCTGCAACAGCCCGAAGACGAACAGGCCATTCATCATCTTCTCACCGAATTCAGCAAGCATTGCCGCCAGCTCTATAAGAGTTGCTCGATGACCCCCTCCGCTCGAGAAACCGTACGGCGGCTATCCAATCAGCATCAGCTTTACGTGGCTTCCGGAGGAGACCAGGAAGAGCTCCGCGCTGCTTTGAGCTACCACGGCGTCGCGCATTACTTCGCCGATGTCCTAGGATCTCCCACCCCAAAGGACGAGCTCATCGCCCAAGTTCTGGAGCGTCATCCAAAAGATGCATCCGCGGTCATGGTGGGTGACGCGGTCAAGGACTTCACGGCTGCCAAAAAAAACGGCGTTCCTTGTGTCATCATGCCCACCTATTCGGATGCGGCAAGGGATGTCACCAAGCTGGCAGAGAGAGAACATGCACCGCTGATCACCCATTTGGCGGAGCTCGAATCGATCCTCGCCGAGCTCTAGCAACTCACAACTCTCCCAGATTGCTGCGTCGCTTCATTGCTGCATTGATTCTCTGGCTCTAGTGCTGCGACCACATAAAAGTGGTCGGTAGGGAGACCACTTTTCTCTC
>CAYTRQ010000037.1:0-4247 GCA_964440025.1 uncultured Polyangiaceae bacterium
CTTCTGGGAGTGCTTCGAAACCGCTCGAAACGTGAGTTGCCGAGGCACTAGTTCGTTCGCGGCGCGAAATGGCCACTTCGTCGCCCGCCCCTTCGGGGCGAGGGCGGTCGACTCCGCTTTTCCCGGGCATTTTTAGCCGTCGAACGCTTTGTTGCTTGTTGGTTCGCGTCCATTTCTGGACGCGAACTGGACTAATTCGCGTCCACACAAGGATGCGAGCCAACAAGGGCTCTACCTGCTCAAGCCCACGACCTGTCGCGCGCTCAGGCAGTGTTCGCTACCGAGCGTGAAATCCCGACAGGTGCGGGGGCGCTCGCTGTAGATGGAGCAGGTAAAGGGCGCTCCGCCGGGCATCGCCAAGGGTGGTGAGGGATCGGAATGCGGATTTCGAGCGGCCGGCCCAACTTCAGCGGGCTGAGGCGGCTCGAGCTCGATCCCGCCTTGGAGGCAGATGCAACGCGTGCCGACTCGCGCCATGTCGAGCCCACCTCCTCGTTCGACCATGAGGGGGAGGTGCTTCTTCTTTGCTGGATCTCGCTCGCCCACCTCGACCGTATCATAGGCTTCGCGGCAGCAAGCGCCGCAAGTCAGACAGTCGAGCTGTCTTTCGAACCTGTCACAGGCGGTCGAGTCCGGGTCGATCCGCGAGCCACCCGCTTGTCGGCAGCGCCACACCGGGGGCCCTCGCCCTCCCCGATAGGCCCACGCGCAGTGACCGCAACGGAAGTGGGCCGTTTTGCCTGATTCGGTTTTCCGAGCGTGTGCGACGCAAGAGGAATGCTGCGTCGTCCTGTCTGCTTCTGGGGAGCCGCTGCGAACCAGCTCAGGGTGAATGGGGAAGCCGACGGGATGCAGCGGATGGGGCTCTTCGGCTCGCGAGAGGAGGGAATGCGAGGGGGCATATGGTGCGGCGATGGCGACGAGCTGCTGGGTTGCTTCCAGGGCTCGTTCGAGATGGGGGCCCCATGGTTTGCGCTGCCGTCGAGCAAAGCCGGCGCGGGCCCGCACAATCGATTCGCGCTCGTGTTCATTTTGCTCTGCGAACGGATCGGCCAAAAGTGCCTCGTAGTAGGGACGAAAGTCGGTGGTCGGGGCGAGGACCCAACGCAGGCCCAGCGGGGTCAACAAAGCGGCTTGGAGTCGCAGGCATGCGTGCTCGAGCACGTCGTCACGGTGGCCTTGATTGTCGAGTCCCCAGTCGACCCAATTGAAGCTCTCCGAGCCACCGATCAGGAAATGGCAGAGCTCGTGAAGGATCATTTGAGCGAGGCAATCGTCTGGATCCAGATCCGTCTCGTTGCTGAGCAGCAGTCGTCCGGCGCCGTCGGTCGACGCATAGCTGTCGGCAGTCCTCTCGACGCGGAGACCGATGGCGCGGGCTGCCGCTATCCAAATTTCGTCGAGCGGATCGATGTAGCGGACGTCGATCGTGCGAGACACGGCCGGACTGTAGCTTATGTCACGCCGGTGCGCGGCGAAAAGGAGGGCTTCCGAGGGATGGCGAGAAGTGGCGTCAATTGGAGCCCCCTTGCGCTATGTCAGGTCCATGATTAGAGACCTTGTCACGAACGTGGGGCGTGCATCGCCAAGGGGGAGCTGCGTTCCTTGGGCGCGGCGGGCGGCGCAGCACCATTTCGAGTTCGGCCATGTTTGAGCTCGGATTTGCAGATTGCGCAGTGGGACAGGCTCCAAGAGAGCCGAAGACAATCAAACGGAAGGAACAAGAAAAATGGGTGTATTGGTAGGACGTCAGGCTCCAGACTTTAAAACCTCTGCGGTCCTGGGTACAGGCGAGATCGTCGACAACTATTCTTTCTCCGAGGCGACGAAGGGGAAATATTCCGTCCTCTTTTTCTATCCGAAGGATTTCACGTTTGTCTGTCCGACGGAGCTCATTGCCTTGGATCATCGCCTGGAGGAGTTCAAGAAGAGAAACGTCGAGGTCGTGGGCGTTTCCGTCGATTCGGTCAACGTCCATGAAGCATGGCGCAATACGCCAGTGGACAAGGGCGGCATCGGAGCGATTGGCTATACACTCGTGGCGGACATGGCACACGAGATCAGTCGGGCTTACGATGTGGAGATCCCAAACGGGGAACACTCCTTCCGTGGTGTGTTTCTTATGGACAAGACCGGGTTCGTTCACCATCAGACCGTCAATAACATGCCGATCGGTCGCAATATCGATGAGCTTCTGCGCGTGATCGACGCGCTGCAATTCCATGAAGAGCATGGCGAGGTTTGCCCTGCCGGATGGACGAAGGGTGCCAAGGGGATGAAGGAGTCCGCCGCCAGCGTTGCGTCCTATCTGGCCGAAAACGCCAAGGCTCTTTAAAGCCCATCTCACGACCTCGAAAGGTTCCGCCGCCGCTCACCTACGATCGGGTGCGGCGAGTCTCGGCGGAGCCTTTTCCAGCGAAGGATGGGAATCAGGCGAGAGAAAGCGAGATCGCTTGGAATCGCCTCGTGGCCTCAATGGGGGTGCGGCTGGTCGCGGACCGAGTACACTGGAGGCATGCCTCAGCAATCTCCTTCCGAGCGGCAATTGGTTTTCCGATTGCGGCAACTTGATGGCGGCTTCATCGGGCGTTTCTCGGGGTTTGTGACGAGCCGTTCCACTGGGCGAAGCATCGCACAAAAGTTCTGCTCCCCACCTCGAAAGGCTCCGCCGCCGCTCACCCACGATCGGGTGAGGCGAGCCTTGGCGGAGGTTTTTCCAGCGTTTGGTTCGACGTGCGGTGTTTCCGCTAGCCCCTGGGGGGGGATGAGATTCATTCGAGGCGTTTTCGTCCTTTCCCTCGCGGGCTTTCTGGGCTGCACCAGCCAAAAGAAGGAGCCGATCGTGCCCGAAGAGACTCGCGAGCGATCCAAGGAGCGCTATGGGGAGCAGCAACAGAGCATGGACACGCTGCATCAAACTCCTGCCGAGCAGGCTGCGGCCGCCCATGATAGCGCCACGCGGCCCGTGAAAGATCCTGGTCGCGAGGATTGAGCTCCGTTGTGGAGCTCGAGTGTGGAGACTGAGTGCGGTTCTGGGAGCCGAATACGTTTCTCGCGCCCATGGAGGGCGTGACCCATCCGACTCTGCGGGGCATCATGGCAAAAAAGGGGGGGCTTGGCGTCGTTTGTACAGAATTCGTTCGGGTCACCTCCCATCCGCTCGGTAGAAAGGCTCTCGAAAAGCATGTGGTTCGCCCGCCCTGTGGTGCGCTTTGCGTTCAGGTCATGGGAAACCATATCGAGCAAATGGGCGAGGCAACGGAATTGGTCACCGATGCGGGCGCAGACATCGTTGACATCAATCTGGGGTGTCCGGCACCCAAGGCGGTCCGCAAGGGTGTCGGTTCGGCGATGCTGGGGGATCTCTCGCTGCTGGCGAGGGTGCTGGAAATGATGCGCCGCCGAACCCACCTTCCAATGAGCGCAAAAATTCGTGCTGGCATTGACGACACGTCGCGGGTCATGGATGTTGCTCGCGTTGTGCAGGAATCGGGTGCCGACTTCATCACGGTGCATCCCAGACGCCGCGTAGATCACTACTCAGGGGTGGCCGACTGGCGAATCATTGGGCGTCTTGCCGCGGCGCTTTCCATTCCCGTCGTGGGAAACGGAGACGTCTGGTATGCGGCGGATGCGTTGCGCATGAGACGGGAAACAGGGTGTCACGCGGTGATGATGGGTCGCCCGGCGCTGCGGAATCCTTTCATTTTCGAGCAGCTTCAGGCGCTGGCAGGGGGAGACGTCCCGCCACGGGTCGATGGTGATATGCTCATGAGGCACTTGTATGAGTTGACGGCCGGGCTGAGCGAGTTCCTTCCGCGCTCAGGAGTGGTCGGCATGCTGAAGGAACAGCTCCGGTACATTGGGCGAGCGGTCTTCGATCGAGGCTGGTTGACGAGACATGCGTGTCGGCAAACGTCGCTGGAGACTCTGCTGGAGTTTTTGGAAGAGCACCTGGCACCCCTGGCCCCAGAGAAGCTCGATCTCGATGCATTCGGGGGGAGTTTGGAGCGCAGCGGTTCTGCCCTTCCAGGAGCAACACCTGCAGCTTGAGCTCCCCTCTGGAAGTCTCGATAGGGGTTATGGTGTTGGCGAAGACGAGATCTGCACTTCATCTCTTTCTCGGCATCTCTTGCGTCTGCCTCTGGTCGACCCCGCTATTTGCTCAGGCCAACTATGACGGTGTCAATTTGGGTGGGCGCACGGCGATGATGCACGCCCCGTACGAGGGGCAACCGGACAACCAC
>CAYTRQ010000037.1:4257-22290 GCA_964440025.1 uncultured Polyangiaceae bacterium
GGCGCACGGCGATGATGGGCGGTGCAGGGGTGGCGCGAGGTTCCGATGGTGCCATGGCCTTCATCAATCCATCCGGTTTGGCGCGGATCCCTGGAGAATCGTTTTCGTTTCAAACCGTGGCGGTCCGGGTGGGCGAGCGCACCTTGAATGACCACCTGGATCCCTCGAGGAGCTTGGGGCTTTCCCGGCGCTCGGTGGATGATCTGTCCGTCGACATTCTGCCCAACACGTTTTGCCTTTTTCTGGATGGACCACCAAAAGAACGCTCGAGTCCCCGGAGTCGTCATAAATATGGAGTTTGTGCTGCGGACACGGAGTCGGATTCCTTCTTGATGTCCTCCAACGTTGGCCAAGGTTCCTTGGGAGGTCGTGAAGTCGGGATCTCGCACACAACGCGCCTCAAGTGGGCGCGAAGTACCGTGGCTCTGTCTTGGGCTCTGCAGCTGGCTCCAAGAACGGCAATTGGAGTGACCGCTCGCATCGACAATTCGCGCTTGGAAGATCAAACAAGTGTTTCGACCTATGCGCTCGATGGAACCGAGTCTGCCTTACAGACGCTCGACCACAGTCGGGTGGCTTCGAGTTGGGATGCCGGCGTGACCGTGGGAGTTTCTCATCAACTCTCTTCCGTTGCGACTTTCGGAGCTTCGCTCAGCTCGCCGAGCCAGCATTTCTATGGTCTCTATCAGGGCACGGAAGCTTTTGCCGACAACCAGGCCGGAGTCCACTCGTTGGTTCAGGATGTGGGCGATTTCCGCTACAATCAACCGAGCAACCTGCGTCTTGGGATTGCCTTCGCCTGGCCCACGTTCAATTTCGAGGTCGATGCGAGTCTGTTCGCTCCATCCGACGAGCTCGCCGTGGCCACTTTCGATCGATCGGTGGTCTCCTCGGAGGGAGCTAGCGTCGCCGAGCGTCGTGAAACGCGGAACCAAATCGTGGAGGAAGCGCGTCCGGTTGCCAACTTGATGATGGGACTGGAAGCATTTGTGGCCCCTGACTTCTCGCTCATGGCTGGGCTGCAAACCGACTTTTCCGGTTTGCCCGATCGGGCATCGGAGCAGGCTTCCGAGGTGCTCTTTCGTCAGCGCAAGTCGGGCGTCCATGCCTCTCTCGGAGTCGTCAGCTACGGCGCTTCGGGAAGTCTCCTCTTGGGTCTCCGGGGGCACTACGCGCGTGGACAACTCCTCTCGGGGGATCCCAGCATGGGTGAGCCCCAACTCACGTCGATCCGGCAGCATGAGTGGTCTTTGGGATTCGTCGTTTCCGGGCAGATCTCTTTCGAGGCCGTGCGCGATACGGCATTTCGCGCAGCCTCTCCTCTCAAGCGCATTCCCGATGCGCTTGAGCCAGGACGGGAGGACGAGGAGTGAAGCGAAGGTCGACGAAGCGGTCCTTGCTGCTGCTCTTGTTTCTCGTGGCTCAAGGCGCGAAGGCCCAGGAGGACGATTCTTCGCCACGGACAAAGGCGGCAGCCCCGAAAACCGCTCAACAGGACGAGCCGAAAGATGCATCGGCTCGGCCCCCAGCGGAATCGACGGACGCCCCAGGGGAGTCGACGGAGCGGTCCGAAAAGGAACGGGCGGAAGCTGACGACCGAAAGGAGAAGTCTCGGTCGGCCTCGGGCCACGGCGACCCCCCCGCGCCCAAGCAGAGAGAGAAGACGGAAAGCTCACCGAGGAGCCAGGAAGAGCCACGGGGCGCGGGGGGATTCGACGATCCGTTTGGGCAGCTCCCGAGTCCTCCCGAAGACGTTGTTTCGGAAGATTCTTCCAGGGCTTCTTCGAGCCAGAGACAAGACTCGTCCTCCGAGGCTGCCGAAGACGGCTCGGACGATGTGAAGCCCAGCGCGGGCCCCGGAGATCGAAAGGAGCTTTGTCGGGAGCCGGACGAGACTCCCCCTCCGAGGGTTCGTCATTCCTGGGACCCGCGCGCCGGTTACGGACTCTGCCCGGAGATCTGCGGTCAGGATGAGGCATGCATCGATGGACGCTGTCAAACCCGGTGTAGTCCCAGTTGCCGGGAAGGGACCTACTGCACAGCGGCGGGTGAGTGCTTGCCGATGCCCGAACCGCCGCGTGACGAACCAACGGAAAGAGAGCTCCAGATCCGCCTCGGAAAGTCTTCTCGAGACGCTACCAAGGCGGCGTTCGTGGATGTGGGCGGAATCCTCTTCTTGGGGGCTCGGCCAACATTCGAATGGGGAGCGCGTCATTCTTTTCATGTGCGAGCGCTGCTCATGAACACGGGATTCATGAGCTACTTCCTGCAACCTCAGACGGAGTTCGAGCGATTCGAGTGGGGGTTTGGTGGCTCCATCGGCTATCGACGCTATGAGTCGCAATGGGGCAACCTTCGTGGTTTCTACTACGGAGGTGGGCTCAGCTATTCGCTGACCGAAGTCCGTGACGACAGCAATCAGCGGTATGCTATTCGCACGCACCATGCCGGGGCATCTCTCGAATTCGGCTACCGCTGGGTCTTCCATCATTTTCTTTTTGGGTTTGGCCCCTCCCTGGGTGCGCGTGTGCCCCTGATCAATCAATTCCGCGCCGTAGGAGAGGGGAGTTGCGTCGAGGACAACAGTTGTTCACGAAAGCTCCCGACACGCTTCGAGGGAACAATGGTGGTGGAAGTTGGTTGGTTTCCTTGAAGTTCGGTCTTTTCCGGGGGGAGGCGGCAACATCCGGCGTTTTTCACGCGATCTATGGCTGCGGTCGCATTTTCCGACGCCACCACGCTGCGTTGCCTCGTACGTTTCGTTGGCGTTTCCTTGACCCTGGCCGGGGGCCGAATGAGGCCGCGCTGGCACAGGAGGACGCTTTTTCCATCGGAGTTGGACGTCGGTTGAGCCAACTCGGCGATTTGGGACTCGAAAGCGCGGCGTTTTGTTGCTAGCTCTCCGAGACCAACAAGGCTGCTCCTCCTCCCGCCCGGGCGCCGCGGTCGCCCGCGATCGGCGGAGGGGCACTGCCGAGCCTCGAGGTTTTCGAGGCACCCCCCTCATCGCCGTGCGTGAACGACAGGGAACGTGCCGGCGCTCTAGCCCTTCCCCCAACTAAAAAAAGAACAACCTATGTCCAAGATTCAGCTTAAGCCCGGCATTGTCACTGGTGGTGCACTCAAGGAACTGTTTGCCCAAATGAAGCAAGCCGAAGCGGCTCTCCCAGCCGTGAATGTCATCGGCTCGCACAGTGCCAATGCTGCTCTTCAAGCGGCCAGGGAGGCAGGATGCCCGATCATTGTCCAGCTTTCCAATGGCGGCGCACACTTCTACGGTGGAAAATTTCTTTCCAACGACGGTCAAAAGGCGGCGATCGCCGGAGCAATTGCCGGTGCTCAACATGTGCGCCTGATGGCCGAAGCTTATCATGTACCGGTGATTCTCCACACGGACCATGCTGCTAAAAAGCTCATTCCCTGGGTGGAAGGAATGTTGGCGGCTGGGGAGAAGTTTTTCGCCGAACAAGGAGAGCCCCTATTCAGCTCTCATATGCTCGATCTTTCGGAGGAACCCCTGCAGGAGAACTTGGAGACCTGCGCGAAGTTCTTGAAGCGAATGGCCAAGATCAACATGGCTCTCGAAATCGAGCTGGGAGTGACCGGTGGTGAAGAAGACGGAGTTGACAACACCGATATCGACAATTCCAAGCTCTACACCCAGCCGAGCGAGGTGCTGGCCGCTTATGACAAACTGAATGGTATCGGCCACTTTACTTGTGCCGCATCCTTCGGAAATACCCATGGCGTCTACAAGCCTGGGAACGTGAAGCTCACGCCGGCCATTCTGAAGAATAGCCAGGAGGAGATTCAGAAGCAGCGGAAGACCGGCGATCGACCGGTGGATTTCGTGTTCCATGGAGGCAGTGGATCGAGCCAGGAGGAGATCCGTGAGGCGGTGTCCTATGGGGTGATCAAGATGAACATCGACACGGATACCCAGTGGGCCTTTTGTAAGCCGATCAAGGACTATATGGACGAAAAGGACGGGTACCTCAAATCGCAGATTGGCAATCCCGAGGGCCCCGACCAGCCGAACAAGAAGTACATCGATCCCCGCGGCTGGACCCACCTCGGCGAGAAAGGAATGGCCAAGCGTCTCGTCCAAGCGTTCGAGGACCTTGGCGCGACGGGTAAGTTCGATATCGTGTGAACGAATCGAGTGCCTTTGTCGGCCCTGCTGCCTTCAAGGCCTGCTGCCTTCAAGGCCTGCTGCCCTTTAAGGAAAGCGGTCAGAGGAAAGCGGGGCCGCGCGCCCGTGGGATTCCCACTGCTCGTCTCCCCCCAGCGCGATTGCTCGTGCCCCCGCGAATCATGAGGGGGGGTCGAGACCAGGGAGGTTGGAGAGTTCGGCCTCTCACGGTGTGTTTGCGATAAAATTTTCCCCTGCCATTAATTTTCTCCGGCGAGGTGTCGGTAGGGGTCGGTCGATGAAATGGGGGGTATCCGATGATTGCGAAGGGGGTGTCTTGCGCTTGCCGGCAGTTTCACAGAGGATAGCGAGGGTGGCCCGTGTGAGGGGATGGTCGAGCGTTCTGTGCTGGTGTTCTCCGGTGGCGAACTTCCCCAGGGGAGCGGTGGGTTGTCGAGCTCTGGTTGCTTGCGGCGCGCTGGCCCTTGCCGCTTGTAACAATATGCCCGAGCGAGCGCCTCCGGTCGACTCGGATCCCGATGAGGACGGCATGCCACTAGGTTCTTTGGGGGGCGGTTCGTTCGGCGGCGGGGGCGGAACAGGGGGGGGATCGAACATGGTCTCGTCTGCCCCTCAGGTCGACCTTCGCTCTCCGGAGGCGGACGCTGTCTTGACCAACGTTCTGTCGGCGTCTTGCTCGGTGGCCCGAGGGACTGCCGACGATGCGAACCCGGTGGACCCGGACACTATCTCGATTGCCCTTCTCGATCCCAATGAGGAAGAGGGAGAGCCCGTCGTGGAGGCTTCGGCAAAACCAGGAGAAGCAGACGAATACGTCGCCGAGCTGCCCCTGACGGAGGTGCCTCCCGGGGTCTATACGGCGCGCTGTTCTGCCCGCGATACGAGCTCCGAGCCGACAACAGGCGTCTCGGACAGCCGTGTGCTCGTCGATCACGGTCCTAGTATCGAACCATTGTCACCCATCGCCGAGGGCTTTTTGTCCGAAGCGGGGCAACACGAGTTTGTCGTGCGGATCCGACCGCAGGAGCTTTTTTCGGGCGACGAAGATGCGGCGCTGGACGGTCAGCCCGTCTTGAGCATCGATGAGCACGATTTTCTGCTCGAGGCCTTAGAAGAGGATGAGGATAACGTCTATCGAGTCTCGGAGATCGATTTCGAAGATACGGAGATCTTTAGCGAGCCTCCGCCTGGACAAACCATCGTCAGTGTCAAGGCAACGAATCGTCGCGGGATCACCGGACAGACCGACTACCCGATTTTTGTCGATGGTGAGGGGCCGACGATCAGCGTTGCCTCCCCGGAGAGTGGTTCGATTGTGGGAAGCCGCGCCACCTTTTCGTTTCAGGCAACGGATGACTACAGCGGAGTCGATTGGACGACCCTGGTTGTCGAGGCCAAGGATGTGGAAATTCCCTTCGATGCGGATTCACCTCGTTGGTCTCAGTCGGGGGATACGGCAGTGCTCGAGCTGACGACGACAGAACTGTCGGTAGCAACACAGATGAGCGTGAACGTGACCGTCGAGGACTTGGCCGGAAATGAGTCGAACGATGGTGCGGAGAGTACGTACTATCTCGATCAGCAGCCACCCTTGCTTTCTCTCGATCCGCCCCACTTGCGTGTTGGTGTCGAGAAAGACGAGGGACCAGTCTGTTCGCATTCCTATGATCCGCTCGGTGCCGCGATCGACCATGGCGCAGATACGAACAATCTGGCTCTTTTCCGAGCCTTCGCCTGGGATTTGACGAATCAAGAGCAAGGGCAAATCACCCTTCATTTCTCTACGGTGGACACTTCGAGCTTGCGGCTCTGGATGGCGCCGGCTGGGGAGGCGCTCGTCGTTGACACGACCGAAGATGGAATTTGCGACAACATCTCCTCGTCGCACGAGGACATCGATACCGTTGAACTGACATCGTTGAACCCCAGGGGCTCGGTCTATTTCGGTGCAGGAACGGATGACGACGCTTTGCCTCCCATGGAAGGCGTCTGCGACTATTCGGCGCAGCCAGAAGACGAACCTCCCACGCCGCTTTGTGATGGTGATTCTGACTTGACCTATGTGACGGGGCAGAATCTCAGCGCAGGACTCGTTCCCGCGGTCTACGCTTCGCTCGTCGGCGACGGGCCAACGTGCACGGGAGATCAGCAGTCGATTAGCGCCTTAGTGGGTGACGTCGAGGGCTGGATCTGTGTGGCTGTACGAGGCTACGACATTGCGGGAAACCGAGGAGTTTCCGCTCCGCTCGCCGTTTGTTTGGACAACTCCGAGGTCGAGGGACAACCGAGTTGCTGGGGCGCAGGTCCCGAAGAAGCCCCGGATTGTACCGACGGTTGCTCGCCGGCGCTGTTTCCGAGCGATGGCCTCATCGTCGAAGAGAACTAGATCGTTCGCGGCGCGAAATGGCCACTTCGTCGCCCGCCCCTTCGGGGCGAGGGCGGGCGACGAGAACATATTCCCGAGCTAGCGACCGAGCCAGACAGGCTTTGCAGTGATAGGTTCGGCGTGATGGGCCTTTTCGAACGCATTCGCTTGTTCAGGTTTGGAAAGCCTGGGGCCGAGCGGCCGGGCGTGCTCGTCTTCGATGGACAGACAGAGCGAGGATTTGATGTTTCCGGGTTCGTGGCTGACTACGATGAGAAGTTCTTTTCCTCGGGGGGAATCACCCGCCTGAAGAGCATGCTCGAAAAAAACCAGGATTGGGGTTCAGAACTCGATCTCCGGAAGTGTCGTTTCGGTCCGGCGGTGGCCCGTCCCAGCAAGCTCGTCGGCGTTGGCCTCAACTATCGCGCTCATGCGGAGGAGACCGGAGGTCGGGTACCCCACGATCCGAAGTTGTTCATGAAGGCAACGACCGCGATCGCGGGATGCAATGATGCTCTTGTGTTGCCTCGCGGGGCGAGCCAAACCGACTACGAAGTCGAGCTGGCGCTGGTGATCGGACGGCGGACTTCCTCTGTTTCCGAGGAAGAGGCACAGGCCCACATCGCGGGCTATATGGTTTGCAACGACTATTCCGAGCGCGACTGGCAGAAGAATCGCTCCGGGCAGTTTGTCAAAGGCAAGAGCGCGGACGGGTTCGCTCCTTTGGGGCCCGTGTTGGTGCCCGCCGATCAGCTCGACCCTCGTGACCTTGGCCTTTGGTTGTCGGTGAACGGAGAGATCCGCCAAAATTCGCGGACCAGCGATATGATCTTCGATTGTGCCACGATCGTTTCCAGGACGAGCGTCTACATGACGCTCCTGCCAGGAGACGTCATCACCACCGGCACGCCGTCGGGCGTGGCGCTGGGTATGCCGTCGCCGCGCTTTTTACAACCGGGAGACGTGGTCCACTACGGAATCGAGGGCATCGGGGAGGCTCGTCAACAGGTGGTGGCCTCGACGAACGGCTGAAGCCTTCACGCTGAAGTTGGTCGGCTGAAGGTTGACAGTCAAAGCCAAGTCACGAAAAAAGAGCGCTCGATCCCGGCCTCGGTCGTCAGGGTTGTCCCTTCTATGCTCGTCGTTCACGCCGCAGATCTTCATCTGGACAGTCCCTTGAGCGGACTGGAGCCCTATGAAGGAGCTCCCCTGGAAGAGATTCGTGGGGCGAGCCGGCGTGCTCTGCAGGGGCTTGTCGATCTTTGTCTCGAACGTCGCGCGGCGCTGTTGCTGATCGCTGGCGATCTCTATGACGGACAATGGCGGGACTACTCGACGGGCCTTTTCTTTTTGGAGCAGATGGGGCGTTTGACAGAGGTCGGTACGGAGGTGGTCTGGATCCGTGGCAACCACGACGCTGCCAGCAAGATTACCCGCTACCTGTCACCTCCGCCGCATGTGCGGGAACTGTCCACCGATTCACCGGAAACCGTGACTTTTCAGAATTTGGGGCTGGCGGTGCATGGGATTGGGTACGCTACGCGCGACGTGCAGGAGAATCTTGCGGCCCGCTATCCGGCACCGGTTTCTGGAATGCTCAACTTCGGTCTGCTCCACACCGCCGTGGACGGACGCCCCGGACACGCTCCCTATGCCCCGTGCAAACTGCAGCAGCTGCGCAGTCATGGGTATGACTATTGGGCGCTCGGACACATTCATCAGCGGGAGGTGTTGTCGGAGCGCCCTTGGGTCGTCTTCTCCGGCAATCTTCAGGGGCGCCACATTCGCGAAAGCGGCGAAAAGGGCGCCACGTTGATCGAAGTCGATGCCGACTCCATCCAGTCAGTGACTCATCAAGCGCTGGATGTCGTTCGGTGGCAACCAACGTGTATCGACGCCTCGCAGCTGCGCAGCTACGAGGAGGCCATCGAAGCTGCGATAGGAGCTCTTCGAGCGGCGCTGGACGAGGCGCAGGGCCGCATTCTGGCCACGCGAATCCAATTCGTCGGACAAACGAGGATTCATTCGCAGCTTCTGGACGATCCCTCTCGACTCCTTTCACAGTTGCGGCTCGAGGCTCATTCGTTGGGACAGATTTACATCGAGCGGGTCGACGTGCAGACATTGCCTGAGATCGACTTGGATGCGCTGCGGGCGCGTCGAGATGCGCTGGGAGAGCTCTTTCAAAACGTCAGAGAAACGATTCAGGCGGGAGAGGAAGAGCGAGAGGAGTTGCTTCAGCGGCTCTTTCGCGGCTTGGAGGCCGTGCCGTCCGATCTGACAAGAGCCCAAGCCAAAGATCTGGACGGCATTTTTGCCGACGCCGAGAGGCTTTTGATGGCCCGACTGCTCGAATCGGGGGAGGGCGAGTGAGGCTCAAGCGGCTCTGTTTTGAAGCCTTCGGTCCTTTCACCGAAGAAGTGCTGGATCTCCGTGGTGGGGCGCCGGGAGGGTTGCATCTCATCTACGGTCCCAATGAAGCGGGCAAGAGCACGTCGTTGCGCGCTGTTTCGGCGCTGCTCTTTGGTATGCCGCACCAAAGTGTCGATGCCCATCTGCATCCTTCCGCGGACCTGCGCGTGAGTGCAGTGTTGGAAAAAGGAGGAGGCTCGGCTGCTTCCTTGCGGTCGAAGGAGGAGACCGCTGAAGACGCCGGCGTTGGGGAGCTTTCCGTGACGCGGCTCAAGCGGCGCAAAGACTCCTTGGTCGATCCTCAAGGGCGTCCCTTGCCCGAGGACGTGCTCGTCCCTTATCTCGGCGGGTTGGATCAGCGCTCCTTCGAAGCTCGTTTTGGCCTCGATCAGTCCGTGCTGGAAGAAGGCGCGCGGGCTCTGCTCGGTGGGAGTGAGGAGGGGATTTTCTCCGCGGGCACGGCGGGGGCCAGGGCGGGTCAGCTCCTCGGCGAGTTGGATGCAGAAATGGCTGCGCTCTTTCGCCCTCGCGGGCAGAAGTACCGTCTCAATGTGGCACTGAGTCGTTTAGCAGAGGCGGAAAAGGCGGCTTGGATTGCCGAGCGCCCTCCCGAGAAATGGCAGGAGCAAAAGCGGGCCTACGAAAAGACCAAGAAGCGGGTGGAGCAACTGGAGCGCGAGCAAAACGAAGTGCGCCGAGAACTGGGCCGGCTCAGCCGACTCGCCTCCGTACTCACCGAGGTCTCCTATTGGGTCGATGCCGAGGAAGAGCTCCGTGGCTTGAGCGACGTTCCTCCTCTTGCAGACGACGCGCCGGCGCGCCGCCACCAGGTTCTTTCAAAAGAGCGGGAAGCGGAGGTGGAAGCGCGGAGTCATCGGCAAGAACTCGCGCGGCTCGAGACGCGCCTAGAGGAATTGCCGCAGCCGTCATCGATCGTGGACGTGGACGAGGAGCGGATTGCTCTCATCCGCAACCAGATCGGCTCCGAGCTCAAGGCGCGTGGAGATCTTCCCAAGCGTCGCGGGAAACTGTCTGCTTTGGAGGACGAGGTGAATCGACTTCTGAGGCAACTTGGGCGCCCGGAGGCGTCGGTGGAGGAAACCCTGATCGATGCGCCCCTCGAGAGGCGTATCGCCACTTTGTCGACTCAACATGGAAGTATCGCCTCCGAGGTGCAGCAGCTGCGCCGGAGCGTCTCTCGGCTCGATGGTGAGCTCGAGCAGTTGCAGCAGGGAGAGGATGAAGAGGATTTCGAGCGGCTGGTTGGCGAGATCCAAGATCTGCAGGCTGCTGCGCTCAAGGCCCGTGAGGTCCAGCCGCAAACGGGCCGATGCGAGGAGCTCCGCGGGGAGGTGGAGGCGGCGCAGAAAAAGAGCCAGGAGCTCCGCGAGCGTCTCCCCCTGAGCGGGGCAAAACTTCGCTCCCCGGATGCCGAGCAGCTCGAGACGCTTTTGAGGGCCCATCAACAGCTTGTCGGTCAGGAGCAGCGATTGCGGGATCGGGAAGTTGCAGCTCGGGCGAATCAGCAACGCGCTGAAGCTCAGGCAAAAGCCCTTCAAGAGGCGTTCGAGCTGCCCACGGAACAACAGTTGCTTGCCGAGCGCGCCAAGCGTGATGAGATCATGGATCGGCTCCGAGGGGCCGCGGAAGGCAGGGACGAGCTCCTCGAGCGGTTGCCGGGGGCCATCGATGAATCGGATCGAATCGCGGACCGGCTGCGGCGAGAAGCGCAGAGGATCAGCGAGCTTGCCGCGCTTCGGCAGGAGGCCCTCTCTCAGGAGGCCGAGCTTTTTGCCGTCCGGGAAGCAACGCGGCAGCACGACAAGGAGTGGGCACAATTCGAGGAGAACTTCGGGGAGCTGTTTCGGGAGTGCGGCGTCGCCACTCCCGAGGTGACGGCAGCACGTCCAGTGGCGCGGCGCATCGAGGAGGTGCTTTCACTGGAGCAGGTGGCGGCGCGGCAACGTTCCGAGCTCGAGGTGCTCGGCAAATCGTTGGAGGAAGCTCGAGAGCAACTTCACGAGCTGCTGCCCCGCGTAGGAAGGCAACCTTCGCTTCAGCATTTGATCGACGAGGCGGAGCGTGCTGTCGAGGAACATCGCGAGCGGCAGATCGAAGCCAAGAATCGCACCAAGCAGCTCAGGAAACAAAAAAGGAGGAGAGAGGAGGAGCACAAAGCGCTGACCGAGGCCGAGGAAGGCCTTCGAACCTGGAAGACGCAGTGGGCCGAGGCGATGCGGAAGCTCGGGCAATCGCCGTCGGCGACCCCGGAGGAGATCCAGAGCTATCTCTCGGGCCTCTCGCAACTTTCTCGAGCTGTTGATGAGATGAATGAGATGCGGCGTCGGGTGGAAGGGATTGAGCGTGACACCCGGAGTTTCGTCGAGCTGCTGCAAGGCATTGCCCGCCATCATGCCACCGATCTGTTGAACGCCGATCCCATCGAGGCGGCGGAGGCCCTCCTTGCCCGTGTGAGGGACGCACAGGAGGCTCAAAGGGAACGGAAGCGCCTCGTCGAAGAAATCGAGCGCCGCCGTGCCCAAGAGATCGAGGCGCGCGAACGCGTGGACGCAGCCCGTGCCGAGCTCAAAGAGCTGATGAATGCAGCTGGTGTGACTGATTGGGGTGATCTCGCAGAAGTCGAAGAAAAGGCGGCAAGAAAACGTGTCTTGCGGCAGCAGCTGCAACAGCTTGAGGGAACGCTGCGACAACGCGCCGGCGGTGGATCGGTGCAAAAGCTGGTCGAGCAGGTGCGTGATCTCGACCATGACGAGCTGCGCGCCAATATCATCGACTTGGAAAACCGGCAGGAAGAGGTGGACGAGGAGCTCGGCCTGGCTCGTCGCGAGGCGGACGGTCAATGGCAAGGGCTCGAGCGATTTCGCACCGAAGATGCCGCTGCAGCGCGCCAGCGCCTCGAAGGGCGTCGGGCGGAGGTCTCCCACGCCTTGCGGGAGTACCTTGTTCTCCGAGCAGCTCGCGTCCTTCTAGGAGCCGAGGTGGAGCGCTACGCAGCCGCGCACCAAGGGCCAATTCTGGCTCGGGCCGATGAGCTGTTCCGGCGCCTCACGCTGGGCCGCTACACGGGGTTGCGGGTGGGGTTGGGAGAGCATGTGCTGCGTTGTGTGCGGGAGGGGAAGGACGTGGAAGTCGAGGGGTTGAGTCGGGGAACGCGCTCCCAGCTCTATTTGGCGCTCCGTCTGGCGAGCCTGGAGCGCCATTTCCAAAACCATGGTCCGGTTCCTTTGGTTCTCGACGATCTTTTCGTTGATTTCGACGACGACCGCGCGGCGGCGGCCTTCGAAATCTTGGGCGAGCTGTCTTCGAGAACCCAGATCCTTTACTACACGCACCTGGCCCGCGACGTTGAAGCTGCCGACGCCGCCGTGCCGCGAGGGCAGCTGTTTCTGCACAAACTCAATGAAGACGGCTGATTCGCGCTGACCCCGGCGGCGCCCCCTTGTCTCCAGGCCTTGGCCGCTCTACAGCCAAATACGTGAGTGTTTCGCGTACCTTTGGAGCCGTCCTTGTTTTTGTGGGCCTATTTTTTGCCGGATGCGACAAAGACGAGGATTCAGACAAAAAGAAAACGGCGTCTGCCGAGAAAGCGGAATCGAAGCCGGCCCAAAAGGCTCCACCCAAGAAACCCGAAAAACCACCGGAGCCGGAAAAACCAAAACGTCCCCAAAAACCTCTCAACGTGCTGCTCCTCACGGTCGATGCGTTGCGCTCGGACATGCCTTGGACGGGGTACGATAAGCCGATAGCACCGAACTTGACCGAGCTTGCCGAAGAATCGGTCGTGTACGTCAACCATCGCTCGATCTCCAGCTACACCGCACAGACCGTGGCAACACTGATGAGCGGGCGCTTTGCTTCCAGCCTGTATCGCACCGGAGTCTTTTTCACCAACTACTTCGAGTCCAACGACTGGATAACGGAGTCGATGCAGAAAGAGGGGATTCGGACCATGGCTGTTCACGCGCACCTCTATTTCGATCGCGCGCCAGGTCTTCAACAGGGATTCGATATCTGGAAGCTGGTACCGGGACTCACCTGGAACGCCCAAACCGACGAAAGTGTCACCAGTCAGAAGAGCGTCGAGGAAATCATCGAGCTTTTGAGCGATCCGAAAAATACCAAGGGACAGTTCTTCCTTTGGAGTCACCTCATGGATCCTCACGATCAGTACGTCAAACACGAGGAGTCACCGGACTTCGGTGATGACAATCGAGGTCGCTATGACTCCGAGGTTTGGTACACGGACTATTGGTTGGGCAAACTCTTCGAGTTCGGAAGAAAGCAGCCGTATTGGGACGATACGGTCATCATCGTGAGTGCTGACCATGGCGAGGCGTTTGGTGAGCATGGCATGTACAAGCATGCGTTCGAGCTTTGGGACGTGCTGACGCGGGTTCCTCTCATTGTCAAAGCTCCGGGAGCCGAACCTCAGCGCATCGAGGAGCTCCGCACTCACCTTGATATCGCGCCCACCATTTTGGATCTCATGGGACTCGAGCGGATCGAAGGGATGCAAGGACAGAGCTTGGTCGATGAGATCTACGGCATCGAGGAACCCGAAAACCGTGAACCGATCGTGCTCGAATTGACGGAGGATACGAACAATCCAGCGCGCCGCGCAATCATCCTCGGTGACTACAAATTGATCGTGTACGACACGGGGTGGAAGAAGCTGCTTTTCAACATCGAAGAGGACCCAGGGGAAGAAGAAGACCTCTCGGAGAAGATGCCGGAGAAGGTCGAAGAGCTGGAAAAAAAGCTCGACGAGTATTTCGAGGACATCCCCACGGTCGAACCATTTGGTGGCTATGAATTGCGCAGTGGCAAGATTGCCCGAGGACCCAAAGGTCCCCCCGACAAACCCAAGACCCAGAAGGGGAAGTCGGACGAGGACAAGTCCAAAAAGGACAAGTCCGAAGAGGGGACAAACGAAAAGGCGAAACCGGAGCAGGCGAAAGGACCTCAACGGAAGGAGGCGCCGCAGCCCAAAGAGGCCGACAACGGTTCTTCGCCGGCGGGCTCGGACAAGCCCGAATGAGCGGCCGGATCCTCCAGTTCGATCTGGGGCTGGATGAACCTGACGACTCGGAGGCTCTGCTCCGGAAAGCGGCGAAGAAGCTGAGGGTTCCGCCCGCCGAGCTCGGGCGACTCCGGGTGCTCAAGCGCAGTGTTGATGCGCGCCGCGGTCGAGTGGTGATGCACTACACGGTGGCCCTGGGGGAGCCCCAGCCACCGCTCGCCGAACTGGGGCTTCCTCATCCCCGTGAGACCAACGGGCCTCGGCGTGTGGTCATTGTCGGAGATGGGCCGGCTGGCCTCTTTGCGGCTTATGGCCTGGCGCGAGAGGGGCTTGCGTCGATCGTGATCGATCGGGGAAAGAAGGTGCAGCCGCGCCGTCGTGATTTGAAACAAATCAACGCCCGCGGCACGGTGAATCCACAAAGCAACTACTGTTTCGGGGAAGGAGGCGCGGGAACCTACAGCGACGGAAAGCTCTACACCCGGAGTCACAAGCGCGGCCCGGTCAGGGATGTCATCGAAATTCTCGCTCTGCACGGAGCGCCCCTCAGGATCCTGGAGGACGCGCGCCCTCATATTGGCAGCAATTTGCTTCCGAAGATCATTGAGGCCCTGCGGACGCGATTAGAAGCGTGTGGGGTGCAATTCCGTTTCGGACAGCAGATGGTCGATCTGCAGACCGAAGAGAGCGGAAGCGATCGAAGAATCGCTGCGGTCACGCTTCGAGACGTCGAAACGGGGCGTACGGAAGATCTCGAGGCGGAGGCCGTGGTCCTCGCAGTCGGTCATTCGGCGCGCGACGTCTTCGACCTGGCACGCCGCGTGGGGCTGACCTTGGAGCCCAAGGCGTTTGCGCTGGGTGTACGCGTGGAGCATCCTCAACCACTCATCGATCGGATCCAGTACGGGCGCTATGCCGGGCATCATCGTCTCGGGGCGGCCTCCTATCGTCTGACTCAACAAGTGGAGGAACGAGGGGTCTTTTCCTTTTGTATGTGTCCGGGAGGGTGGATCGTCCCTGCCATGACCGATTCAGATCACTTGGTCGTCAACGGCATGAGTCTGTCGAAGAGAAACTCGCCGTTTGCCAACTCGGGGCTCGTCGTCGGTGTGACGCCGGAGGATTTCGCAAAAGCCGGCCTCGAAGGTCCGCTGGCCGGGGTGGCGCTCCAGCGGCGCGCGGAGCGAGCCGCGTGTGAAAGCGGTGGCTCTGGCAACCGCGCTCCAGCAACGCGAGTTGCCGACTTTCTGGCGGGCCACGGTTCCTCGACGTTACCGACCAGTAGCTATCTTCCGGGGCTCGCGGCCGAGGACGTGAGCGCGGTGCTCGATCAAACGGGGCTGCCTCTGGCCAGGCATCTTCGTCAGGCGTTGGTTGGCTTTTCCAGTAAAATGCGCGGTTTCGACTCCTCGGAAGGGATCTTGGTGGGAGTGGAGTCGCGCACCAGCTCGCCGGTTCGGCTGCTGCGCGATACCGAGTCGCTCCAGTCGCTCGACCTCCAAGGTCTCTATCCCTCTGGGGAGGGCGCCGGCTACGCTGGTGGGATTGTGAGTGCCGCGGTGGATGGGCTGCGGGTGGCGGAGAAGGTGACCGTCTTGCTTCGAGGGCGTCACACCGCATCGAGGGAGCCCGCCTGAGGACGCACTCGGGTTGGATTTCTATGACTCCAGAATTTCCTGACAAAGTGAGGCTTGTGGGGGCGGAGCGGAAGCTCTAACCTCCTTGGTGTGAAAAGACAGCGCTTATTCTTCTCCTTTCTTTTGGCTTTTGCCGGTTGTTCCGACTCGGTGCCGCTTCCAGAACAATTCGACGCGGCGTTCACCGTGGGCCAAGTTTGCGCTCCCCCCGAGGTCGCCACGGGCGATCCGGACATGAGCTACCCGGTGCAGTTCGATCTCTGCGTGTACCGCTGCATGAATATCGACAGGAGTACCGCCGCGGTTCGTACGATGTATCAGTGCGCTGGCAATCAGTGCCAGATGGTGATGTTGGCGACGGCTCATGCGACGAGGGATCCGGACGAGCAAGGATGTGATGCTCGCGATATGGCCGATCCCCCGGCAGATGAGTGCAGTACGGAAAGCTTTCTCTTCAACGTGGCGGTCCCGACGATCAATGGGGAAGCGCAGAGCGGCACATTTGCCGTGACGATTCCGTACTTGGAGCTCGAGGAGGGACAGCGCGTGATCGATCGCATCGAAGCGGGGGACAATCCCAATCAAGTGATTCAAGAAGAAGTGGGGCAGCAGGACTATCCTCAGAGACAGTTCACGATGAATTTCGATCCGTCCCACGAGCCTGTTGCCGACCATGCCTCCATTCCCGAGAGTGGTTGCCATCAGATTGAAGCGCCGCTCGAAAACCCCTGAACGGACGCACAACAGAGTCCTTCCCGCGAGTTCGACGCCCGGTCGGCGATGTTTCCCCCGCGGCGGTGTCCCCCGTCGATGTTTCGAATTTTTCGAGACGGAAAAAAGCCGTTTGTGGATAGAGGTCCGATTGAGCCGGGCGTAGGTCCGAAGTCAGCAGGAGATGGGTTTGAATTCATCAGGGCATAGGTCCGAAGTCAGCAGGAGATGGGTCCGACGTGGTCAGTTGTTGCGATGATCGGATCAGGGATCGACACGTGGCCGTGCTTGTGAGTGGCGTGGGGTTGAAAATTCGGGGCCGCGAGATAGCGTAGTAGAGTCCAGTAGGGGTGTCGCACCCAGAGGAGGGCTCATGCTGACTTCTTTTGCTCCAAACGACGGCAGGACTGCCGGCCCCAGCGCCACGAACTCCAGAGCCGCCGGCTGCGGCACAGACGGCTCCAAAGCTGCCGGCGCCAGAGCTATTCACTCCAGAGCTATTCACTCCCGGGCCGCCGGCCTCGGGGTCGCCGGCCATGGCGCTGACGACTCCCGTCGGCGCATTGGGGAGGGAGAGAGCCGGGCACGAAACGCCCCGAAGCGATGGCGCAACGTGATTGGTTTGTTTCTTTTGTTTCTTCTCTTTAGCTGTGGTGACGAAACGGGGGACGGTGGTGCACATATCTCGGGAGGTGCTGGCGCACAAGGCTCGGGAGGCGCTGGTGCACAAGACGGGAATCTCTCGGGGGCAACGGGAGCGGACACGGGGACGGATGCCGGAGCGGAGAATGATCCGATGCTCACCGGCAAGATTATCTTTGACTATGTCGATGGTGGCATTACGAACGAACACATCGGCGTTTATGAGTACGACATCGAACGCCATGAGCTTCGTCGACTTGCCGAGGGGTCGCGTCCGCGCGCTCACGAATCCGGCCAAGTCGCATTCTTGCAGCCCTGTGCCCAGGCTCCCTTTGAGCCCTACTATCGGGCTGCGTTGCTCGATACCGAGGGCAATATTCGTCCCGTGACGCCTTGCAGTAACCAACTGGAGCGCCCCCCGGAACCCGATTCGGTGGTGGATGGGGAAATCACGTTTTCTTATGTCGAGTTGTCTCCCGATGGTGAGCTGGTGTTGGTGACCAGTGAATATAGCTACGCGACGACGACGAGCTACGCGACGCGTGTCTACGGGCTGGACGGTGAACCGATTACAACCTTCGAAAGGAGCTACGACAGCACGTGGATGCCGGACGGTAGGGTGCTATGGGCCTATGGCGAAGATCTGTATCTGGGTGATGTTGAAACCGATGATGTCTCGCTGATCGACGATCGCGACGTCCTCCATGCGGCGGTCAATAACCCGGCAGTCGATCCAAGTGGCGAACGCATTGCCTTCGAGTACAACGGCCAAATTTGGCAAATCAAGAGTGACGGAACCGACGCGCAAATGGTCGTGTATGGCGATGCGCCCCTCAGATATCCCACCTGGGGCCCCAATGGCGAATTTCTACTATTCACGTCTTTCGAGCTCGGGAGCAACGACATCATGCCCTCGTTTTTCTTCTATGAAGTGGCCACACAATGGTGGTGGAGACTCGATGTGGATGACCTGCTGTCGTCGCTATGGGACCAGCCCGACGGACCGCTGACCTGGCTGCCCTAGTGCCTCGGCAACTCACGTTTCGAGCGGTTTCGAAGCCCTCCCAGAAGT
>CAYTRQ010000038.1:0-22126 GCA_964440025.1 uncultured Polyangiaceae bacterium
ACTTCTGGGAGTGCTTCGAAACCGCTCGAAACGTGAGTTGCCGAGGCACTAGCTGTGCTCGATGGCTGGGGAGCGACGGCGTCGATCACCCATCAGCATCGCTGCACCAAAGAGCAAAAATGCCGAGGCGCCCAGTCCTCTGCCACTCAGCTCGGGAACCGGAACCGTACTGAAGGAGACGGACCCCACCGAAAATCCTTTGTAGGGGCTGCCGTCCTCGTAACCCCACTGCTCGTTCGTCGAGGACAAGGCAATCCCGCCAGCAAGGGTTCCGATATCTACGGTCAAAGTCCCATTGCTATCGCGGCGCCCTTCTTCACCCTCGAACGTCCCAACGACGAGCGCATCGCCATTTTCGTCGACAACAACTTCGCCATTGGTATCCATCACGACCCACTGGCCAGTCTCCGCAGGGACGACGAACCAATGCCCCGGCAAACGCTCACTCTGATACAAGTCGGTGAGGCCGATAGAATCAATCACAACATCCTCAGAGAAGGTCACGACGAGGGTTTCGTTTTGGTCGACTTCGTCGGTCATGTCGGACCAATCGTCACCACCATCATTGCCCCAGTTCTGATCGGTACAGCCAGAATAGCTGCAACTGTTGCTGTCAATCCCGATGCCATCTCCCTCGTTGTAGGAGAGCGTGGCGTTGCTCGGTCCGGTCGCCTCGAACGTCACTGAGACCCCCGTCCCGTCATCGACGACGGTGTAGGAGGACTGTCCGTCGGCGTCAGCAGCCACGTTGGGATCGGTCAGATTGATTTCCGCGCCCCATGCAGCGGTGGTCACCAGCATGGAAGCAGCGGCAGCATAGGGGGTCCAGAATTTAGCCATGTTTCGAGAAAACTCCTTCTGGCGTACAGCCGAGTGCAAAGTCCCACACCTATGTGCATTTGGCAATACCTTGCAATCGGGAAATCGCACATTGTCACACAATGCGAACCGCGGGCCAAAATGCCCGCAAGCGCGCGCCTCTCGAGCTCTTTTTCCCTCAATTCCGGCCTCTCTGGAATCAACAGGAACCTTTGAGCTCGAACCGAAAAAGTGGTCGCCGAGCTCGAGAGCGAGCGAGCGCCTTTGAACAATCCACCAAACCGGCCACCCCAACGCATCTCCTTCAACGCCCCCAGGTTCGACCTCGGCATGGGACCGACAGCCCTGCTCATGCCTGGGGAAGCCGGCGCTTAGTCTTTCGACGCCTGGCCTTTGGCCGCCCGGCGCTTGGCGGCACTCCATCGACGGCGCGCCTCCGGCAACCACTCGGCGTCCTTCTTGGCTTTGGCGATCGATTCTCGGAGCACATCGCGCGCCGGCTCCGGCTGATCGGCTGCAAGGAGCGCTACTCCGTAGTGATAGCGGCTTTCGGCCGTACCCAGCGCCTGCGAGCTTCGCAACAAGAGATCTCTCGCTTCGGTGAGCTCTTCCTTCCGGCCTCGCCGCACGAGCACCCATCCCAGGGTGTCGACAATCGCGGGATTGTCTGGCGCGCTGGCCATCGCGCGACGGGCTAGCCTGGCCGCTCGATCACGGCTCTCGTCCTCATCCGCTAAAATGAGAGCCAGATTGTTGAGCGCCACCGGGGAATTCGGCTCGATCGACAACAAACGCTCATAGGCTCGTGCCGCTCCAGCCACGTCACCAGCCTCGGCCTGGAGGAGGCCGAGTCTCAGCCAACCGGCTGTATCGTGAGGCACCGCCGCGACGAACTGCTGCAAAGAAGCGATCGCCTCACCGAGCCGTCCTTGTTGACGCTGCAGCGCTGCAAGCCCCTCCAAACGAGTCGGATCGGACTGAGAGAGCTTACGATAGATCGCTTCTGCTTCAGGAAAACGTTTCTCCTTCGCGTAGAGGCGAGCCAGCTGGCGTTGGACCTCGCTCGGGGCGCCCTTGGCCAGAAGATTCTTCGCCAGCGACTCGGCAGCCGTGAATCCCCGCACCTCCGCGGTCAGAGCAAGATGCTTTGCTTGGATAGCCGGGCTTTTTCGCTGTTCTTTGGTCGCGCTCTCGAGAACCTGCAAGGCTTTCTTCTTCCGATCGACAGCCAGATACGTCTCATAGGCAAGCAATAAAGCTTCGGGGTTGTCTCGATGTTGTGCGAGCGCCCGATCGGCAACGGCGAGCGCCGCCTTTTCGTCCTGATTCGCCAAGTGAGCGCGCACCACCAAGCTCGATGCCGCCACGCCGAAGGTCGGATCATCAGCGAGAGGCCCGGTCGTTTCAGCGGCCTTTTCCAAAAGGCCCTCTTTGATCTGCGCTGCCGCCAGCACCAAACGAGCTGGTGCGTGATCCGGTTGCTTTTCGATCACTTCCGCGAGGATCTTCCTCGCCCGGGCGCTGTGACCAGACTTCAAGAGCGAGCGCGCATGGACCAATGCCACACCTCGCCGCCGCTTTTCGTCACCTTGGGGTACGGCGGACAAGGCTCTTCCTGTCAGACGCGCGCTCTTCGGCGCGTCGTTGTTCAACTCTGACAACTGAGCTTGGAGAAGAAGGATCTGGGGATCTCTTTTGAACCCCTGACTCAATCGTTCAATCGCCTTCTCAGCGGTGGTGGGGTGACGCAACCGCAGCGCAAGTTTGGCGAGAGCCTCGTGCACGGCTTCCTCTGCGGAAGGCACTTCGGAAGCTCGCTTCAACAGCCACTCCGCCAAAAAGTCCCTGCCTGCCACTTGTAAGCTATCCGCCAGCGCCAACGCCACCTGCAGGTTGAACGGACGGTGAGCTCCCTGCTCATCGAGCAACTCCTCTTTGGCTCCTCCCGCTGTTCGGGCGGCCGAGTCCAAGGCAGCCCGCGCCACGACGTACTCCGCACTCCCCCGGAACTTGGCGTAGGTCTTTCCCTCCAAGGCACGAAACGCCTTCAGCCCCCGCTCGGCTCGCTCTTTCGTATCGGCCAGGGCCGCAAAAAGAAGCAAGCTCGGAACATGAGGGGGCGACTTCTCCAAGGTCCGCTCGAGATGCTTGCGCGCCTCCTCCAAGCGGCGAGCGCGGAGAGCGAGACGGGCCAGTCCTAGATGCGCCTCGAAGTCGTCCGGATCCTGCTCCAAAACGGCCCGCAGCAAGGCTGCAGCTTCATCGTTTTGTCCAAGATTCTCATGGGCGGCCGCCTTGCCCTTTTTGACCTCTGCAGAGCCAGCTCCCTTCTCTTCGGCACGGGAATAGGTCTCGAGAGCCTTGCGAGGCTCGTTCGTGACGAGCTTCTGTCCTCGTTCGAGCTCTGCCCTGCCATTCCGATCACAAGCGCCGAGCGGCAAGGCCAGCAGCAACACCACAAGGAGCTTCCTCGTCGCAGCCCCCCGGCGCGACGACCTCTCCCCCCTCTCGAGGCCGACAGAGAGAATAGAGCAACAGGACACGGGAGACCGTGAGGCAGCTGCCCCCCAACAAGAGGAACGGTCAAGACGATTCGCGAGCAACATACGGCAAGGAAGCGTATGGCACCTCCTCACGTCCTTGTCCAAGAGCCCGCGTCTGTCCCTCAGGGAACGCGCCGGCCCCAAAAACAACGCCGGTTCAAAACGGCGGCGGCTCGGGCTGCTCCAAGGGGGGCGGGGGAGCCTTCGATGTTCCTGGTTCTTTTGTGGGTTCCCCAGCTTCCTTCCCGGGGCCGCCGACGCCTGGCTTGTCTGCTGTCTCGCTGCGCTTTTCCCTGCTCGGCCGTTCTTCTGCGTTCCGCCCTTTGTCGTTCGGCGGTTCCGCCGCGTCCGCCTCGCCTCGCTTCCCCTTGCTCGGCCGTTCCTCTCCGTCCTGCACTTCCTCCTCTCCGTGCTGCGCTTCCTCCTCGCCTCGCCCGTCGTTCTCGTCCGGCTCCTCCGGTCTTGGCGCAACATCCTCGGGCACGGTGCCCTCGAGAAAGATCTCGCTCTCCGCGTCCTCTTGCCCATAGCGAGCGAGCAATCCCGTTTCGGGATCGATCTCCGCGGTGACAATCCCAACTGGACGAGGAAACTCGACCGCCGGATCCCCGCCATGAGCCGATTCCATGAACTTCATCCAAATCGGCAATGCCGAAGTCGCTCCCGACTCGCCCCATCCCAAGGGCAAGGCATCGTCATAACCAACCCACACTCCGACGACGTAGTCGACCGAATAACCAACGAACCAAGCATCCTTCGCCTGATTCGTCGTTCCCGTCTTCCCCGCAAGCGGTCGATTCAAGGAAGACGCGCGACGGGCCGTCCCTTTCTCGATCACCCCCTGCAGGATATGGGTCATGAGGTAGGCCGCAGCGGGCTCCATGACCTGACGCATGGGCGCTCGCTGCGGGAGATCAACAGGACCTTCGCCACTTTCAATCGACTTGAAAAACCGTGGCTCAACCACTCGACCCGCACTTGCAAATGGCAAATAGGCGCTGGTCAGCTCGAGCGGCGTCACTTCGTAGGCGCCAAGGGCCAGACTTTCGTCAGGCAACAGACGTGATTCGATCCCCAGAGCCCGCGCCCAACTCACGACGCGCCGAGGCCCGACCCGCCGAAAAACCCGACGCGCAATCCGATTGTCGCTTTTCTCGACCCCCCTCCGAAAAGAAAGGACCTCGTACTCGGTTTCTTCCTCCCCGTCGTCGCCCCTTGGGTCTTCCGCTTCTTCTTTGGCGCCTTCAACCGGAAACCGAAAGCGTGTCGCCGCCGTCACCTCGCCAGTGCTCAAGGCGTAGCTATAGACGATCGGCTTGAATGCCGAACCGGGCTGACGCCGTGCTTGAACCGTGCGGTCGAGACCTCCTGCCACCCCCTCATAGCTTCCTACTGTGGCCAAAACGTCGCCATTTTCCGCATCGAGCACCACCATTGCCGCTTGCGGTCCCAGCTCCAGAGCCAGCCGAACTGGCGCCTCGCCCGTGGCGTCTCGAGGATCATCCAAGACCCTCACGCGCAGCGCAGCTTGGGGTCCGACGAACTTCGTCGGCCTCTGATGGGTCGGATTGAATCGTTCCTCGCTGCGAAGATCGACACGGCCCAGCACCTGACCCACCTGGACATCAATGGTGCCATCTTCGTCATCTCGCTCCACGACCCTACCCGTATAGATTCCGTGCTGCCGGGGCATGCCTTCGAACAGCGGCCCCCACAGCCGTCGTTTCTCTAATGTGAACGGTGGAGCGAGTTTCTGACGCCGGAAATAATCGTCGAGCCCTTCCTGCACCGCCCTTCTGGCAATGACTTGCAACTCTGGATCGATGGTCGTTCGAACGGTGAATCCCCCTTGCCTGGCCCTGCCGGGCGCCACCTCCGCAAGCATGCGCTTGGCTTGGCTCACCACCTCGGGCGCCAAATCGCTCTCCGTCTCCGGATGAGGAGTGAGTCGAATGGGAGCTTCAACGTATGCCTCGTACGCCTCACGGGTCATAAACCCTTTATCCAGCATTTGTCCCAAAACGTACTTGCGGCGAGCCAAGGCCAAGGTCTCGCTTTTTCTCGGAGAGTAGCGCTCCGGTGCCGCGACGATCCCTGCAATCAACGCAGCCTCACCGACGTCGATCTCTTCGACGTGCTTGCCAAAGTAAAACCGTGAGGCCTCCTCGACACCGTACCGACCGTGACCCAAGTAGATGTGGTTCATGTACATGCCGAGGATCTGCTCCTTGTTGAGCTTCTTCTCGATCCGGTAGGCCAAGATCGTTTCGCGGATCTTGCGTTCGTAGGTGCGCTCGTGGTCGAGCAAGACGTTCTTGACGACTTGCTGAGTAATGGTGCTTCCTCCCTGACGCACTTCACCGGCGCGCAGATTCACCACGAGTGCCCTCAGGAGTCCCAAGTAGTCCAGGCCGCGGTGCTGGTAGAAAGCAGCATCCTCCGCCGCCAAAAATGCGCTCTTGACGTGATCGGGAATGCGCTCGAACGGCACAACGGTCCGTCGCTCGGAAAAAACATCAGCGAGCAATGTGCCATCGTGCGCGAGGACACGGGTCACCTGAGGTGGAGCGTAACCGCTTTCGAGCGTCGCAACATCCGGAAGATCACGAGCATAATGCTGGATCAGGACAACCACCGCCAAGACCGAAAGGACCACGCCAAGCGCGGTCACCCAAAACAGACCCATGACAACGCGACGCCACGGAAAGATCGACAGCTGTTCGATGACGTCTGCGCACGCCTCACGCAGGGGGTGACGACGCTCCTGTTCGGACGCCCGCTCAACGGACTCAGCAAACTCGCCGGGAGCGCTCGCTGCTTCCCGCTCAGCAGACTCAGCAAACTCGCCGGAAGCGCTCGCTGCTTCCCGCTCAGCAGACTCAGCAACCTTGCCGGAAGCGCTCGCTGCTTCCCGCTCAGCAGACTCAGCAACCTTGCCGGAAGCGCTCGCTGCTTCCCGCTCAGCAGACTCAGCAGTCGAACGCTTTGTTGCTTGTTGGTTCGCATCCTGTTGGGGATGCGAACCAACTGGTTCGGCACCCGCCAGCGCCGGCCTCTCCGGCCGGCCCTCCTCTTCAGATGTCTCAGTTCCCGGTTCAAATGCCTCAACCCCCGGCCGGAGAGGGGCTGGCACTTGTCCACTGTCATTGTCGAAACTGGGCCTCCCCGCGGAAGACCAACGCGAAGAATCTTCTCCCATCGACCAAGCCGCCTTATTGACTGAGCATATTCATAATCACGATTGCAGCGATGCCTCCCAGCACCATGCAACCGAACGCAACGCCCAGCAAGGTTCCCATGCTCGGCGAGCTGCGCGGCACGGGTGCTGCAGCCGTCGAGGGGCTGGCCGCCACCTGCGGTGGCGGCGGCTCCGCGGGCGGCGGCGGAGTGCTCGTCTCAGGCTGAGGAGCGGAGGCTCCAAACGGGGAAAGAGCGTCGGCAAACTCCACGGCCGTTTGATAGCGATCGTCTTTGTGTTTGGAGAGCGCTTTTCTGATCACCGACCAAAGCCCTTCAGGAAATTTTTTGTCCGTGGCTCGCTCGCTGAGGGGAATGGGCTCTGCGGTCACGTGCTTTCCTACATATTCCATGGGCGTGGACGCCTCGAACGGAAGTTTTCCAGTCAGCGCCTCATAGAGGATGCAGGCCAACGAATAGATGTCGCTTCTCGCATCGAGAGTCTGCCCGCGCGCCTGTTCTGGAGACATGAACTCCGGAGTACCAAATACCATTCCCTCTTGGGTGAGAATCAATGACCCCGGCTGCATTTGAGCTTCCGTGACCTTCGCCAACCCGAAATCGAGAACCTTCGGGTAATCCCGCAGCCCCGCCTGGCGACAGATGAAGATGTTTTCGGGCTTGAGATCCCGGTGCACGATGCCCATCTCATGGGCCTCATGGAGCGCATGGCAAACGCTCGCCAAGATGGGAATGGCTTTTTCGGTGGGCAGAGGTCCTCCTCGGCGAACCGTTTGGTTGAGGTTTCGCCCTTCAAGAAGCTCCATCACGATGTAGAGGGAACCATCCTCCAATTCGCCATAGCGGAACACCCGCACGGTATTTGGATGGCTCAGCTGGCTCATCGCACGAGCTTCCCTGCGAAAACGGCTGACGAGGTCCTGACGCTCCTTGAGCCTCTTGTGGAGGATCTTAATAGCGACCTCACGCCCCATGGCAGGCTCTTCTGCGCGATAGACAGCCCCCATCCCTCCAGCACCAATGCGCTGAACGACACGAAATTGTCCATCGAGGATTTCGTGCCCGACGAACGGATCGTTCTTCGGAGACACCATGCCGGGGAAAGTGTTACCAGAAGCCGGAGGCGGCGTCGCCTGCCTCAAGCCCCCTCGAGGGCTTTTCGATCCTCGAACTTCTTTTCTGGTTTTCGCGCGCTTTACGTCCGTCAAACGCGCTACGGTTGGTTCACGGCGCAAAATGGCGCTTCCTTTGCATTCCCCGTCAAGCGCGGGATCCTACCGAGAGACTCGAACCCCCCCGGCACCGAGATCACCCCACAGTGGCGCCCCATTCCTCCAGCTCAGCAAAACCTTTTTACCAGAGCCCACTTTTGCTCTCGGTGGGGTTCGAGCACGCTTTTTTTACACGCCAAGGCGGTGTTTCCAGCGGTCCTTATCGGAGCCTGAATTTCTCCAGTGCTGTCGGAGACGCTCCGGAAAACGTTGCGCGCAATCTGGAGCTCGCCGCCTCGATCCTTGGCATTTCGCCGGATTTCATTTGCTACCTGAGTCAGATCCATAGCCGCCGAGTGGTGATCCTCGACAAGGATGCCCATCGGGCTCAGACGCTCTCCCAGGAGGGAGATGCGGTGCTCTCAACTTTCAGCCACCAGGCGTGCGCGGTCCGAACAGCGGATTGCGTACCGGTTCTGTTGGGTTGCAAAAAGACCGGCTGGGCCGCGGCGGTGCACGCGGGCTGGCGAGGTTGTGTTCGCGGAATCGTCCCACAGACCGTCAGCTCCCTCCACGAATGCGGCGCCTCGGATCTGGTTGCCGCTATCGGACCCCACATCTCCCAGGATGCATTCGAAGTCTCCGAGGAGGTCGCCCACCAACTCGCTGACGCAAGCCCAGGCCCCGACATCGTGGAGCGGCGTCACCCCCGTCCCCACGTGAGTCTTCGTGACCTCGTACGAGCCCAATTGAAACAGGCAGGAGTCGCTGAAAACCAAATCGACGACGTCGTCGGTTGCACCTTTCTCCAGCCAGAGCTGTTTTTTTCTTTCCGTCGAGACGGAAAATTGTCTGGACGCCACCTGAGCGCCATCGTTCCTCGCTCCGGCGCCCCCCCGTCACCCGCCCCGAGCGCCAAAACGGGTTCAGACCGGTAAGACTGAGGCCGAAAACGGTCCGGACAGGCCGCACGAAGCGCCCTCGTCGTGCCGGCTCCGCCTCGATCCAGCGCGAAGCGCTCCGCCCCCTCGATCACGCACGCAGCGCCGCCCCCAACTCCTGCTCGGCCCGCTTGAGCGCCTGGGCTTGCAACGAGTCCACCTCTTGATCCGTGAGGGTCCGAGCCTCGTCCGGATTCGTTCGAGCGTTCGGATCCCGATAGATCACTCGAAATGTGAGAGACCGATTTCCCGGCGGCACCGACCCCCCCCGGAACTCGGCCTTGACCTCGACGGACTCACAAAGCTCCCCCGCTGCACTTCGAATGGCATCCGACACCGCACTGGCTGGAACGTGATCACCAACAACGAGACTCAAATCTCGGGTGATTGCCGGCAGGCGTGGAATCGGACGATAGCGGGGCACGACACGGCCCAGCGCTTCCAATGTCGCCAAATTGAATTCGACGAGTTGCGCTGACCCGCCCAGTTCCAGCGACTCGATCACGTCGGGGTGCAGAGGACCAAAAGTCCCGACGCAAACACCATCCACGAGCATGCGCGCAGCACCCCGCGGATGCAGGTGTCGAGGAGCATCTGGACCCGTCGCGTGCTCGACGTGAGGCCGACGACGCGTGAGGCGTTCGATCATCTCGCAAGCCACCGCCTTGGCATCGTAGACATCGAATTCGCCGGGGTTGAGGACGAGATGTTCTGGACGAGGGCCGGCCAAAAGCGCCGCCCACGTTGGAACCTCACAAGGAAGCAGACCAGCATCTTCGGGTCTACGAGGTCTCGCCGCGGAGATGGGCAGCTCGGTATCGACCCCGACAAAGATGGCTCCCAGAGAGTAGAGCTGCACACGGCTCCGCCCTCTGCGACGGGCCCGCCGCAGCGACTCCAGCAGACCTGGAGCGAGAGACGTGCGGAGCACGCTTCGTTCTTCGGACAGAGGATTTTCGAGACGCACCACGGGAGCGGGAGCGCCGAGGATCGAGAGCTCCGCGGGAGACACGAACGAATAGGTCACGGCCTCGCTCAAGCCAAGAGCGATAGAGATATCGGCCACCTCCCGTTCGAGTTGCCCCGAGGCTCGTGGCTCCTGAGGAGTGATAGCGGGAAGGATTGTCGGGATGGCATCCAACCCCCGAATGCGCGCGATCTCTTCGATGAGATCGGGCTCGATCTGCACGTCGGGGCGATGGCTCGCCCCCCTCACAACAGCATGACAATTGCCGATCTGAGTATCCCTCAGGTACTCGACATGCAGCCCCAAACGCCCCAAGATGCGAACGGCATCCTTGAAGGGGACAGGAACGCCCAGAAGTTTCTCGACCCGCTCGCTTCTGAGCTCGATCATGGGAATCTTGGGAGCCTCGCCATCTGCCCGGAGGGTACCAGGAGCCGCTTTGCCCCCTGCAAGACGACAGAGCAAACTTCGCGCGTGCTCGAGGACGAGCTCCGTCGCACCGTGATCGGTCCCCCTTTCGAAACGGTGCGAGGACTCGGTGTGTATCGCCTGACGGCGAGCAGTACGACGAACCCCACGGGGAGCAAAGTAGGCGCATTCCAGCAGAACGTCTCGCGTCTGTTCATCGATTTCGCTGTCGGCTCCCCCCATGATGCCGGCCAAGGCCGTCGGTCCTGCACCGTCGCAGATCACCAGATCGTCAGCCAAGAGAGTCCGCTGCTGATCGTCCAATGTCCGCAAGGACTCATTGTCCTTCGCCACGCGAATCTCGATACGACGCCCCTGCACCTTGGACAGATCGAAGGCATGAAGTGGCTGTCCGAACTCGAGGAGGAGCCAGTTGGTGATATCCACCACATTCGAGATCGGACGCACCCCAAGGCGATGCAAACGCCAACGCATCTGTCTCGGAGAGGGGCCGATTTTCACATCACGCACAAGCCCAGCACCATACTTGGGGCAGCGCGTGGGGGCGTGATTTTCAAGCACGAGCTCCTCGGAGAGGGGAGCTCCGCTTTCCTCCGCCGGTTCCACTTCGGGAAGCTCCAGCTCCGTTTCAAAAAGGGCGGCAAGATCACGGGCAATCCCCACATGCCCCAAAGCGTCCGGCCGATTGGGAGTGATATCGACCTCGAAAAGCGTGTCACGCGCCTCGGGAAAAGCGTCGATGAATCGTGTCCCCGCTGAAAAACTGCCCGGTTCGAAAGTCAGAATGCCCTCACTCGTCTCGGCAAGTCCCAACTCCGCCTCGCTCACCAGCATCCCTTCACTGAGAACTCCACCGAGTTCCCGCGGCTCGATCGTAAAATCCGTGCCCGGCAGCCGAGTCCCACATTTCGCAAAAGTCACCTGGCCTCCAGGCTCCGGGACGTTGGAAGCTCCGCAAACGACCTGGCAATGAACGGGGCCCCCCGAGGCTCCCGCGGCGGAAGGTGGCAGCGACGCGGGTTCCGACGACGGACCTTCCTCCTCAAGGCGCACGGTCACCAACTGGAGCCCAGAGCGCGTCGGGTGCGACTCCACCCCTTCGACGGTGGCAATCACGACCGAGCGCAGCATCGAAGTCAAATCGCTGGCTGCATCGACAGCCAAACCAACGGCCGAAAGCGCCTCGGCGACTTCATCGGGCTCTCGATCGAGCTGGGGGAGCAGTTCACAAAGCCAGCGGTAGGAAACGAGCATGAGGGCCGAGCCCATAGCACGCTCCTCCGCGCCGATCAGTGGTGACCACGAATTGGGCTCGCTGACGGCCAGAAACCCTTCCTCGTGTGGCTACGTATCCTCCCCAGTGCGGTACTCGTCGATCACTGGAGCCGGAACCGGACCCGTACTATGCACTTTGAGCGTGCCAGTCTCGCCTCCAGGAGAAGCCTCCCCAGGCGTTCGTCATCACGATGGATCCGCCGAGGCCTTGATGAAACGCTACGTCTCCGGTGACCTGGACGCGTTCGAGGAGCTCTATCGGCTGCTTTGCCCGAGGCTCTTCGGCTATCTCCTTCGTCTGACACGCCACAGGGAACGCGCCGAAGATCTGGTGCAGGTGACTTTCGCCAAGGTCCACCGAGCTCGAGGCAGCTACATTCCCGGGGCACCTCTACTCCCCTGGGTGCTGGCCATCGCCCGGCGTTCCTTTCTCGACGAACGACGGCGCTACAAGGTCCGACCAGAAGATCTCACGGGAGACGGCAGCGTCCCAGAGCCTACGATGGAACCAGGCGGCGTGAATCTCGATCTCTCCGAGGCGCTCGAGAAAGCGCTCGGCGCACTACCAGAGAAGTACGCCGAAGCCATTCAGCTCACCAAAATCACAGGGCTGAGCGTTGCCGAAGCAGCAGAAGTCCTGGGAACCACCAGCACCGCGGTCAAGTTGCGAGTTCACCGCGGATACAACATCCTAAGAGAGGAGCTGAAGACCTATGGCCGGGACCTCTGACATCAACAGTGACTCCTTTCGGGCACTGGCCGATCGACAGCCCGTCCCTCGCAAGGAGGTCTTTTTCAACCTGAAAAAGCAGATCGACGAGGAGCAACAACCGCGGAGCGGTCCTTCTTTCCCGAGTCGCCCCTCCAAAGCGCTTTCTCGCAGCACACGGTTAGGGCTCTCCGCCGCCTTTCTCGTAGTCGGACTCGTGACGACATCCCTGCGGGCCATGGTCCAAACGCCGATGCTGCTACTCACCGCAGGAACCTTGTTGAGCACGCTCCTCGGCTACGGTGTGCTCCTGGGAGCGGCTCCTGGACGGACCCGTCGCCTTTCTTTGGGGGGACGCCGAGCTCTTCTTTCCTTGATGATCGTCGGCGCCTTCGTCGCGCTCCTCTTACCGGCTGCAGACTTCCTCAGCCTGGGCGAGTTCTTTTCTGGCGGGCACCTCAGCGGCGTCCTTGGTTGCGCGAGTCACGCAATGCTTACGGCCACCGTCTGCACGGGATTGCTTCTGTTGACTTGGCGCGGCACCGATCCTTTCACTCCCGGCATCACGGGAGCTCTGCTTGGAGCGATGGGCGGGCTATTGGCCACATTGGGGGGTGGCCTCGCTTGCCCCAGCGTGGAAGGGATTCATTTGATACTCGGACATGGCCTCATGGTGTTGATCTCCACCATGCTAGGAGCGTTGGGGGGGCGCAAATGGCTTTGTCCATGAGCTTCCTCCCATGAATGTTCAAACCACCAAGTCTTTCCTCAAGAAACTTCTGGATTCCGCGCTGTGGATCGCCGCGATCGTCGTCGTCGGCCTCGCCCTCTGGCCGAAGGATTCCGGTCCAGAACCAGGGAGCCCCAGCGCGCACTTCGAGCTCCCCATCGTCGGCTCGACCGAGACGTTTTCCCATTCGGGAGCAAGAAAGCGTCCTCTGCTGATCAAAGCCTTTGCCAGCTGGTGTTCCGCTTGCAAGCGCTCGGCCAGCTCGCTCCCCGCATTGGCAGAAGCCGCACGCAAGGGAAAGCTGGACGTTGTCGCCGTCAGCGTCGACGACAAAGCACAGAAGGCCCTCGCCGCGAAGAAAAATTGGCCGATCCGCGTTCCGGTGCTCCACGACGAAAACGGCCGTTTCAAGGAGGCCTATGACATCGTTTCACTTCCTACCTTCATCCTCATCAACTCCGACGGACAAGTGGCTGACGTGAAAACAGGCTCGCCCGGCGCCTCCGATCTGCGCCGTTGGCTCAACCCCGACGGCTAATGGTTCGCGGCGCGAAAGGGCCACTCCGTCGCCCGCCCCCTTCCCAGTGAAGGGCGGGCGACTCCGCCTATTGCCCGCTTTCTGCCGTCGAACGCTTTGTTGCTTGTTCGTTCGCATCCCTTTTCGGCATGCGAAGCGAATGGTTCGCGGCGCGAAAGGGCCACTCCGTCGCCCGCCCCCTTCCCAGTGAAGGGCGGGCGACTCCGTTTATTGCCCCGACTGGTTCGCGGCGAATTCGCATCCGCAAAAGGAGGCCCATTTGAGCCGCCACATGATTTATTGTTCTGGCTGATCCCCCGAGTCATCAGACGGCGTCGGATTGCCGTCGGGGTCCGCGGCTTCCTGAGACGGAGGAATCGAAGGATCGCCCTTGGCCGGAGCTGGATGAACCCCTGGCGGGGGTGGAGACGGGGTAGGACGCTTAGGCGATTCTGAATCCGCTCGCTTCCGTCGGCTCGGAACGTTCCTCCGTCGCTTTGGACGGTTCAGGCTCGTTGTCCGCTTCGGAGGGAGCGCTCCCTCCAGCTCCGGCAAGTTGGCTCGACCCGGCATCGCCTTGGTCACTTTCCAGGGCAACTTTCGAGAACGATCCCTTTTGACATGAAAAACCCGCTCCACCTCGCCGGGGGGGCCTCCGATGGTGCGCACGAAGACGTAGGCTTCCGTTCGACTGGCCTGGAGCACTTCTGCCACGCTGAGCAAGCTGTCACGAGCTGCCTTCTCCAGCTCACATTCTCCACACTGATCCCTAGCCTTGTCGATGAGAGAGCGAGCCGACGGCTCCACGAGTTTCTCGGCTAGCTCGAAATTGGCGCCGGAAAGAGCCTGAGCCAACTCGACCCCCACACCCTTGGGATTTCTCACGCGTTCCTTCAGCGTGACCTCGCGGGGAGTCAACCCCTCCCCGGGGACGTGGTAGTTGCAGGCGGCGCGTCCGGCGGCCCACATCACGAGCGTTGCCGCACAAATGACCCCCAGGACAATCAAGCTCTGGCGTGAAGGAGCGTTCACGACGGCTTCGTCAACGGCACCCAAAGGGGGCCGTTGACCGCTCGCGGGATCCCAATGAGGAGGCCGTTTGCGGGCCGATGGGCGATCACTCGGCTTTTTGCTCATGGGGGCGGAGCATCCCCGGCTAGCGGCCTCTGCGCAATCCCTGACAGCGCTTTGCACAAACGTGGAATGCGCGAAAACCGGAAAAGAAGGCCAAGGCCAGAAGTGTGGCTGCCGAAAGCCCTTCGAAGCCTCACTTCATGAGGGCTTCGAAGGACAAAAGGCTGGTGCATGTCATTGAAAAGCCCTGTAGGCGCCGAACGAGAAACTCCGCTATGCTTGCGGCCAGGCATGGGAAAACCAACTCGCCCCCTCCGCTGGCGGGATCGCGCCAGCCGTTTGCTGCATCTGGCTCTACTGGCAACGGAAAGCGAGGTCAAAACTGGACGATTCCGGAGTGTGAAAATCAGCGGTCTTTTGCTCGCCTTCGGAGCGAGTGTCTCGGTCCTCCTCGTTACGTGGATCGGAGCCGGCGACGTCGCCGATGTCGTGGCGCTGCGTCTCCTCGCCTACGCCGCATGGCTCTATGGTCTGCTCGGACTGCCTGCTTTGCTCCACCCCCAGGCGGTCGCTCAATCGGCTGCGCCTCTGGCCGAGCTGCGGGGCTTGGCTCCCCCTGGCGGGGGCGTGAGGGCCTTGGGATTGTCCATCCGGCTGGCTCTGGGAATGCTCCTCGCAGCGCTTCCGGGCATCTTCGTTGCCGCAGTCTCGAGCCCCACTCCGCGTGCCCTCCTCATTCGCGCCAGCCTCGTCTTGTTCAGCGCCATCTACATCGTGTTTCTGGCCGCTGGGCTCGGCGGTCTCGGGGCTCTCGCGGAGCGCTTGGCCCCTCGATGGCCGAGAGCCATGGCGCTCACCCTGGTCCTACTCCCCTTCTTGCTGAGCCTGTTCTGGTCGCCCATTCCAAACCTACCAGGCGCGTTTCTGTGGGCCTTCAATCAACTCGTTGCCTGGGGTGGACTGGCCGTATGACTCTCCTGCTCGACAGAATCACAGTCGGAACAGACGGGCCGAGAGGCTCCGGGCGCACGCTGACGGCAAGGCTCGAAAACGGCTGTTCCGGGATGACCATCGCGACGGAAGAAGAAGCCTGCGAATTGGCCGAGGTCCTCGCAGGAGTGCGCAAGCCGCGCCGAGGCCGCGTATTTCTCGACGACCGTCCGGTCCTTTCCTCGCCCCAACTTCGCGCCCACATCGGGCTGCTCCTTCCCAAGGGCTACGAGCCCCCCATGCTCGCTCGAACGGCTCGAGAGCATCTCGCCGCGGCGCGAGCCAAACGGGAAAAGGCCGGTGCCCCATGTGGTGACCTCGTGGGGCTGCTCACTTCGGAAGAGCTCGAAGCGCCCGCCGGGAGGCTCTCCTTTCACGCACGACGCCTCGTCGCACTCGAAGTCGCCCTGATGCTCCGAGCACCGTCCGCTCTCGTCCTCTGTGAACCTCTGCGGGACCTGCACCCGGAGCACGCACAGCGAGTGCTCGCAACAATTCGTGGATTCGAAGCCGAAAGGACCTGTACGCTCATCCTGGCTCCTCAACGAGCACTCATCGAGCGCTTGACGAGCCACGTCCTCTTTTCCGACGCCCCCACCGCACCCAAAGAGAAGGCTCTCTTTTTACGCGTGGAGCGCCCCCGCGACGTCGCGGTCCAAGTTCAAGCCCACGCCTGTGTTTGGGGGACCTATCTCGACCCGGAGCGCCCCGGTGTACTCATCGTCTCCGGACCGGATGAGCAGCAGCTCGCCGAGGCGTGCGTGGAAGTCATTGTTCGAGTTCGGTGCAACCTCACAGAGATGACACCACTCAAGACAAGACCCGAGATCGAGCAGTGCACCAAAGCGCTAACCCAGACGAATGCTCGCCTCCCTGCCGCATCCTCTCCGGATAAGGATCGTCCTGCGACCGCTGGTCCGAACCCCCAATAGAAACGATTGAAGAGAAGCAATGACGAGCCATCTTTCCGAAGCAGGACCCACCACAGCCAGGCGTCAGCTGGGCTTGCTGGTCATCGTGTGCGTCCCGCTTGCGGCACTTGGCGTGCAAACGATCCGAGTGAGCACGACATCGGGTGTCCAAGCCGCCGATGCTAGTCTTTCACTTCTGCTCTGTGCTTTGCTCCCCCTTGCCTGCACCATCCTACTCACAAGTTTCAACCCGGAACCTCACGGCCTCCTCGTCCACCTGGGAGAAAGTCGGCGCCGCATCGTCATCACGCAACTCGCCCGGCTCTCTTTAGGCGCAGCTCTTCTCTTCGTCGTCCTCTGTGGCCTGTCCCTGGTCTGGACGCGGGGCGTGGGTGATCCTCTGCTGGTCGACGATCTGCTCGCCACAAGCCCCATCGCCTTCGGCGCGACTTTCGCCATATTCACCCTTTGTGCAGCTGCTCGTGCCTGGGGTGGACGCTATGGACTTTGGGGCGCGCTCGTCCTCTTGTGGACCGTCGGCCGCGCGGACATCGCCGCAAGCGCGGCTCTACCGAGCGGACACATTCAGTCTCTTCTCGGCGTCGGTTCCACCCTCAACATCGCGCCCTCCATCTCCGCCGCCACGATGGCAACCATGGCTCTGCTTTTCCTCGCGCTTTTCATCTTGCGCGTCCCTCCCTAAATGACCGAGCGCGACTGTTAGGGAGCACACCCTCAAAACCCGGCTACGCCTCGCGGAAGGCTTCCGCAGGACGCAATCGAGCGGCGTGCAAAGCTGGCCATACGGTCGCCAACAAGCAGACGAGCACGGCAAAAATACCGACGAGCGCAAAATCGAGTGGCTGAATATCCACGGGAAGGTGAGAGATAAAATACACCTTGGGATCAAGAGGCAGGCCGTAGATCAAAAGCCATCGGCACACCCCAACCGCCAAAAGCAGGCCGAACACCGCTCCGACCAACCCCACAATCCCCCCTTGATACAAGAAGGACCGGAGGATGGCCGAGTCCGAAGCTCCCATCGACTTGAGAACGGCGATCTCCTTCTTCTTATCGAGCACCACCATGATCAGGGTAGCGATCACCGTGAACGCAGCAAGAATGATAATGAGAGCAAGAACCAAGCTCATCACGACCTGCTGAATCCGCAACGCGGTAAAAAGACCGTGATTCAATTCTTCCCAGTCCATCGTATAGTGCAGGCTTTGTCCGAGTCGCTCGTCGATTTCCTCGGCAATCTCACGCGCTTCGTCGATGTCACGAACCTTCATTTCAATACCAGTGACGCTGTCGCCATTTTCAGCAAACTCCTGCGCTTGGTACATGTCCGTGTAGACGAACTTGGAATCGTATTGATCGAAGCCAGCGTGAAACAAACCGGTGACCCTAAACTGCTTCGCCACGGGCGGTCGAACGTCCCCTCCGCCAACGGAAAAGCCGATGGTCGGTGACGTGACTTGGACGCAGTCCCCCACTTCGGCATCGAGGTTTTCCGCCAGGGTCACTCCCATCACGATGCCAGGCAACCCACTAGCCCCGTCGGCGCACGGATCGGGGTTGATCTCCTCCGGGAGGACGTCTTCGCTGGGCAAAACGCTTTCGTAGCCCCCTTCAGGGACAACGCTGCCCACCGGCGCATCGGGCAAAAGTTCGATCTCTTCGGAGCCGCTACCTTCCTGCTCATCACCCTCCGCCTCTCCCGAGGGGCCATCCAATCCAAGCCCTGTCGCGCTGGGTTCATAGAACTCGTCCTGGCTGGGATCGCCCTTTGGCTGCTGCTCTTCCGTCGCTTTGCGATCCTCGTCCACCAAAGATTCGAGCTCTTCGAGGAAGTCGGCATCGCCCATCGGATCGGCGGAGCTTTGATAGAGCCGGCTCGCTCCTTTGGGCTCCGGCGGTTGTGCTCCTGGGAGCCGAAGCCCTTCGAGGCCGCCCTCGACCATGTGTTCCGGGAGATCGAGCACGTCTCCTACCCGCTCGGGATCGATGCCTTTGAGCATGACTCCCGTGGCAGTGCGGTCTCCGCGCGTGACCATCATGGGGTTGATGGTAAATGGGGCAACCCCCGTCACCCCCGGGACCTCCTCCATGTCCTTCATCAGCTCTCGATACTCGGTAAAGGAGCTCGAGCGCTTCAGAACGAGGACGTGCGCATTGACACCAAGGACCTTGTCGCGGAATTCCTTTCGGAAACCACCCGTGACACTCATTGCCGTCGCGAGGCCGGCAACACCCAACGCCACGCCCAAAATGGCAAAAAAGGTTCCCATCGAAATGAAGGAACGCTTCTTTGAGCCCATGTAGCGAACGGCTAGCTCGAGGGGAAAACCCATCGGGCGCCGCCTTAGCATCAGCTGGCCCAAACCGGTACTCGCGGACCGACAACCGTCCTGTCTACCCCGCCTCTCGCCCCGTCAGGGGCCAGGAAAAATTGTTCAAAAGTTTCAGCAACTTAGAATACGAGGCGGTCCTGCGAGCCCAGGCGTGATATTTGCTGGAGTCCTGCCTTTGAATGGGAGCCTGCGTGGCCTCCCTCTGGTTCCCCAGCTAACCCTCAGGGACCGAAGCCCCAGCAGAGACCGTCGTGAGCAAGAGCAACGCCGCCACAAGAGACCCAGAGCCCAAAAGCAAGGGCGCTCCCCAGAGCCAGGAGGACCTCAAAGAGAAAAAGCTCCAGGTTCCGGAGAGCTCAAAGGGGCTGCGGAACGTGACCATGACCACGCGAACCACCTTTTCTAAAGACCGGAACGAGCCAGGGGTCCCCGACCCCTATCTCGGGGCAACGGTCGACGGACGCTACGAAATCGAAAGCGTCCTCGGTGAAGGGGGGATGGGAGTCGTCTACAGGTGCACCCACAGCATTATCGGCAAGAATGTGGCAATGAAAATCCTGCGGGCCGATCTTGCCCGCAATGACAAGGTCGTCGAACGCTTCCTCAACGAAGCTCGGTCTGCCTCATCAATCGGTAATCCGCACATTATCGATATCAGCGACTTTGGGCGGTTGCCGGACGGAGCCACCTATTTCGTCATGGAGTATCTGGAAGGAACACCCCTGTCCGACTTCCTCGACCGCAACCACCTGCTGGAGCCCCAACGGATCGGCCAAATCGGCATCCAACTCACTGAAGCACTCGCCGCAGCGCACGAAGCCAAAATCGTCCATCGCGATCTCAAGCCCGACAACATCTTTGTGCTCCCACAAGGCCCACTCGGCGATTTCGTCAAGGTGTTGGACTTTGGAATTGCCAAGGCAACCTCCGTGGCGAGTAAGTTGACGCAGGCAGGCCAGGTTTTCGGAACCCCTCACTACATGGCTCCCGAACAGGCCGCTGGCTCAGCAGTAGACCATCGCGCCGACATCTATTCGGTGGGGGTCATTCTTTTCGAGCTGCTCACCGGCCGCCTCCCCTTCGAAGCAGAGAACTTCATGGCGATCCTCAGCCAGCACATGTACAAGGAGCCCCCTTCCCCTAGCACCCTGTCGGACACTCACGGGCGCGTCGATCCCAACTTCGAGTACGTCATCCTCCGCTGTCTGAGAAAAGATCCCGAGGAACGTTATCAATCGATGAGCGAGCTTGGCCAAGATCTCAGGTATCTCTTCGACGGAGCCCCGAAAGACCATCCACACGAGCCGCGTCTTTCCCAGTTGGCCTGGCGGCAACCGAATCACCCCGTGGAAAAGCCCAGCAAATGGCGACGCCCGCTGGGCTGGGCGCTGACCGGGCTCGTCGTCGTCACCCTTGGAACTGCCGGCTGGGCCTATCGGAGCGGTCTGCTTTCCCCAGCGCAGGAACCGGAGAAGGTCGAACCGCTTGCACAGAAAGCAGCAACTCCGCCTCCTTCCAACGCAACGCCGAGCGACGCCACCCCAAGCAGTGCCACGACGAGCGTGGCCATCGCGGTCGAGCCCCTCAACGCCCACGTCTTTCGCGGAGAAAAAGATCTCGGCACCAGCCCGGTCATGCTCGAGGTCGGTCGTGAGCCGGTCACGCTCGAAGTCCGCGCTGCCGGCCACGAATCCAAGACGCTCACCGTCGACGGGAAAACCTCCAAGGTCTCCCTCTCACTCTCTCCCCTGGCCGACCCGCCGTCTGCCAAAACGAAGGACCAAGCCGATCGACCAGCACCTTCTCGCTCGCGCTCTTCACGAAGGACCCAGCCTTCCTCAGCATCCTCCCCGACCTCGTCGAATGACTCAAGCGAACTGGTCTATCCCTGGTAGCGACGGCGTCGAGGAAATCGGTGAACGCGATCGAGGCTCGAGCCTCTCCCGGAACACCGTGCTCGCTCACTTGGAACGTGCCCTCCCCGACGAGGTCCGCACCATCAGTGCGCGACTGAGGGAAGCGGGCTTCCACTCCTGGGTGGTCGGAGGGAGCGTGCGGGACGTGCTGTTTCAACTTCTCCGCCCGGGGTATCGCCCCTCCCCTGGTGATTGGGATTTGGCCACGGATGCACGACCAGAGCAGGTTCAAAAGATTTTTCGGCGCGTCATTCCGACCGGAATCGAACACGGTACCGTAACCGTGATCTACCGGCGGCAGCACTTCGAAGTGACTACGTTGCGGGGAGAAACCGGCTATTCCGATCATCGCCGGCCGGACGAGGTCTTTTTTACCCTCGATCTGGAGCAAGATTTGGCCCGTCGCGATTTCACCATCAATGCGATTGCCTACGATCTGCTCGCCCAAAAGCTCCACGACCCTTTCGATGGATACGGCGACCTCCAGCAGGGGCTGCTCCGCGCGGTCGGAGATCCGCTCGAGCGCTTCAAAGAGGACGGATTGCGGGTTATGCGTTGCGCGCGCTTCACCTCGACCCTCCTGCTCGATGTGGCGGAGGAAACCCGCGCGGCCATCAGGCCCTCGCTCAACAGCTTCCGGCGAGTCGCCTCGGAGCGCATTCGCGAGGAGTGGTTCAAGGCTCTCGGAAGCACCAAACCAAGCCGGTGTCTGCGCTTGATGCGCGACGAAGGACTACTGGAAATCGTTGCCCCTCGTCTGTTTCTGGTGGACCGCGCTGCGTCCTTCTCGGTCGCTTGTGCCAGGATCGACGAGGCTGCCCCCGACCCCCTGCGCCGCCTAGCCATCCTGTGCGTGCTCGGCTTCTCCGGAACTCCGAAAGAAGCTTCCCAGTTGTCCAAGGATCTTGCCAGCTCCTTGCGATTTTCCAAACAACAGCGCGAACGGCTGTGCCACCTCGTCACTCACGCTACCCCGCCTCCGCTGCCGGCGCCGAACACATCACACAACGCACCAGAGCTCCGGGATGCAGACGAGTTCAATCCAGACGAGCCAAACACAGACGATGGGGGCGCCCTGCGAGAGCTGCGCATTTGGCTTCGATCGGTGGGACGGGAGCATCTCGACGATGTCTGCGAGCTGCACAAGGAGCTTGCCCCGCCGAAAGATGCCGCTCGCCAGCGCGCAGAAACGCTCAAAACACGCGCACACCGAGAACTCGCGCTCGGTTTACCTCTGAATGTGTCCGATCTGCAGGTGACCGGGGGCGAGCTGATCGATGAAGCAGGGCTTCCTCGAGGACCGGAAGTAGGCCGAATACTGCGCAAGCTCCTCGACGAGACACTCGAGGATCCCTCCCTCAACGATCGTCAGACTCTCCTTTCACTTGCCAAACAGCTCGAGTAGCTTCGGGGCATGCCTGAGTTCGTCTTCACGATGCAGGGGGTGACGCGGGTCCACCCTCCCGACAAGAAGGTCCTCGACGACGTCACTCTTGCCTTCCTCCCTGGAGCAAAAATCGGAGTGCTCGGTGCCAATGGCTC
>CAYTRQ010000039.1:0-21952 GCA_964440025.1 uncultured Polyangiaceae bacterium
GCACCCTCTCGGACTCCGAGATGATGGTCGAGCTGGCGGAGCGCTACGGCGTGGCGGAGGAGGTCGGCGACATCACCGCTCGCGCGATGCGCGGGGAGCTCTCCTACGCGGAATCGCTCTACGAGCGCGCCGAACTCCTGAATGGCCTTGCGAGCAGCACCGCGGCCGACGCCTATAGCGAGGTCCGCCTCCGCCCCGGAGCAGCCGAGGTCATCCAGGCGCTGAACGACGCCGGCCACACGACAGCGATTCTGACGGGGGGCTTCACGCCGGGCGTCCGGGCGGCACTCGACTTCGCTGGCGTCGACGTCGACCACATCGTCGCGAACGAACTCCTCGAAGCCGACGGCGCACTCACCGGTGGCGCCGATGGCCCGCTCATCGAGGGGACAAAGGACGACGCGCTCCGCGCGCTCGCGGGCAACCTCGGCCACGACATGACCGACACCGTCGCCATCGGGGACGGCGCGAACGACCTCCCGATGCTCAAGGTCGCGGGCCTCGCCATCGGATTCGAGCCCAAACCCGCCGTCCGCCCGCACACCGACGTCATCGTCACCAACATGGAGCGCCTCCACCGCGTGCTCGAGGAAGACGACTACCTGTAACGAGGGCTGACGGTCGTCGCGGGAAAGGGTCAACATGGAGCGCTCGAAATGGAGAGCCATGCGAATCCATGATATCTACTGGCCAGCCCACCGGCGAGGGGAGGATATATGACGCGCATCGTCGACTACGAGCTCTACGAGGTCCCGCCGCGGTGGCTCTTCCTCCGGGTGGAGACGTACGTCCGCGAGTAATCTTTTGTAGCGCCGAATCAGCTGACCAGAAAGGAGCTCGGGGAATTTCACGCCTGACTCACATCGACGAAAGATTCACGACTCCCCTTGCTTGGTCTCCCGCAACCTCCAGTCTGTGCCCTCCGGGCTATCGAGTAGCTCGATTCCTTTGGCCAGAAGTTCCTCGCGAACGGCATCTGCTCGCGAAAAATCTTTCTCCTTCCGTGCCTCCGCGCGAACCTGAATCCTCGATTGAACCCACTGTTCGTCGATTCCAAGCGCCGCGGCGCGCCGCGAGCGAACCCTAGTTAAAAATTCCTCCGGATCGTCCAAGCCAAGTCCTAGAACTTCTCCCACGTGAGCAAAGGCCTGCTCCGCGGCGTTCAACGCCTCTCGCGAAATGGTCCCCTTCTTGCCAAGGGCACCATCCACGAGCTCATTGACGGCCTTCAGCAAGGCTGAAACATGCGCCAGCGCTTGAGCGGTATTGAGATCATCATCGAGAGAGCCAGAAACACGCTCTACAAATGCACTCACTTCTGGCGGAGCAGGCACATCGCCTTTCACCCTTTTCTCAGGAAGGCCAGCCAAGCGCCTTTTTGTGCCATAGAGGTAGGAAAGCCGTGCTTCCGCATCTCGAAACTGGGGAAACCCCAACAGACGCCCTGCGTCGTCCAATTCGACCTCCAAGTTGAAGGGTGAGCGATAGTGAACAGACAACAACGCATATCGCACAGCCTCAGGCTCGGACTTGTCAAATGCCTCACTCAAGCGAAAGAAATTTCCGACGCTCTTCGACATCTTCTCTTTGTTCACCTGAACAAAGCCATTGTGCATCCAGTAGCGCGCGAACGGTTTCCCGGTGGCGCATTCACTTTGAGCCAACTCGTTTTCGTGATGAGGAAAGACGAGATCGAGCCCGCCGCCGTGCAGATCGAAGGTTTCCCCGAGGTAACGCATACTCATCGCGGAGCACTCGATGTGCCATCCCGCCCGACCAGGTCCCCAAGGGCTCTCCCAGGAGATCTCCCCCGGCTTGGTCCCCTTCCAAAGTGCGAAATCGTAGGGATGCCTTTTCTTTCTCTCTTCTTCTTCCTGGGTGCGTTCACTGCGGCCTGCCTCCAGTTGAGAGAGGTTGCGATGACTGAGTTTTCCATAGTCGGCACAGGAAGCGACGTGAAAATAGACATCGCCTTCAGACTCGTAGGCATGTCCTCGCTCGATCAACCTGGCAATGAGCGCCTTGATTTCTTCCATGTGCTCGCTGACCTTTGGCTGCTCGTCTGGCACCAGGTTGTGCATTCTGGACATGTCGGTAATGTAGGAGTCGAGCATACGAGCAGCGAGCGCGGCGGGCTCTTCCCCCCTTTCCGCCGCACGCTTGATGATCTTGTCGTCGACGTCAGTCACGTTACGCACGTAAGTGACCCTGATCCCAAGAGAACGTAAATGTCGCACCAAGACATCGTAGACAATACATGGTCGCGCGTGCCCAATATGAGCGTAGTCGTAGGTCGTCGGTCCACACACATAGATGCGCGCATGCCCGGGTTGGTCGGGTTGGAAAGGGGTCTTTTGATTCTTCAGTGTATCAAACAGTTGCAACGTCATATTGGTCCACTCGAGCGACGCTGGTAGCAACGCCCGGTTCCTCGGGCTTTTAACGTGAGTCTCGTCCGGAAAAAACCCAAACAAGAGAAGCACAGCCGGCGGCCCCCCTCGCCGCACTTTCCCAGGCAGTCCCACCGAGGCGCATGCCTTCCTGATGGAGCTTCAACGCAGTAGCGGAGAACGAGTCCTGTTGGATGGAGCCCTTCGCGGTTTTGGGCCGGCGGCCTAATACGCTCGCAATACTGATCATCGATTCAGTTTTCATCCTCGAGCGTTTCGCTCGGGGTGGTCATCGGGGAGCAATCGGAGCATCATGGATAAGTGGAGCGACCGGCATGGGGGGGCGGTGCGCACTACCACCTGGACCGCACATGAGCTCACGCCAAACTCCGGCACCAACCGAGCCAGAAACCGCTGACCTCACCCTGGAAGTGCAGGGGCTTTCACTCCATTCGACATTTCAGCCGGTACTCAGTGTGGCTCACGGCCGCGTGATCGGTCACGAGGCTTTGCTCCGCGCTCATGACGAAAGTGGCACCGTATTCGGCCCGACGGAAGTGCTGTCCTACCTTCAAGAAAGACTCGATGCCACTCGGGTCAATTCCCTCTGTTCAAGGCTACACCTCGGCAGCTTCGCGATGCAGCAACGCGACGGCTGGCTTTTTCTCAATATCACTCCCCGAGCCATCGGTCATCGCGCCACGGTGCAGGCCGACTTTCGCGATCTCTTGTGCGGAGCCGGCGTTCAGCCTCATCAACTGGTCATGGAGATTGTCGAAACGAAAGTCCACGACGAGAAAGTCCTGGCAGAAGCCGTAGGAGCGTTTCGCGACCTTGGGTGTCTTGTAGCAATCGATGATTTCGGCGCCGGGGAATCCAACTTCGAACGCATTTGGCGTCTTCAACCCGATCTCGTAAAAATCGATCGAGCGATGATCGTGCAGGCAGCTAGAAGCTCCGTGGCCCAACGAATCCTTCCGGGGCTCGTCTCTCTTCTCCACGAGGCCGGTTGTTTGGTCGTGGTCGAGGGAATTGAGACTGAACGTCAAGCCCTGATCGCTTTGAGCAGCGATGCGGATTTTGTGCAGGGATTCCACTTTGCCGTACCGAGCCAAGCCCCACCCAGCGCTCAGCAAACCAGAGAGCACTTGAGTCATTTGACTGCCGAGCTGCATCGAGGGGCAGAACGTCGAGCCGCAATGGATTCGGACTTTTTCCGCTGTTTCACCGGCGGGCTCGAGGCATGTGTGTCGGCCATCGAGGAAAGCGTTCCTTTCTTCGATGCGTGCGCCACATTTCTAGCGCTCGCGGGGGTACAACGTGTCTACTTACTCGATTCCGACGGCTATCAAATCGGCCAGAGCGCAGAAGCCATAGACCGAGATCACGAAGACGCTCGTTTCGCGCCCTGTGCTAATACGACAGGTGCCAATTGGTCTCGTCGTTCCTACTTTCAGCGTGCGGTTCGGGAACCGCGGAAAGTCCAGATCTCGCATCCCTATCTCTCCATTCGCGACGCCACGACCTGTGTCACGATGAGCCTGGCCTTCGAGTTCTGCGGTCACCTTCACGTCCTCTGCGCGGATCTCGACCACGACCACGGGGAACAACTCTCGGGCAACAATATCCGCGATTCACGGATTGTCGTCCGCTAAGTGAGCGAGCGCGAAATTCGCTTTGTTCGATGTGTCGAGTTTCTTATTGAAACGTTGCTCGGGTGGTCCTTCGGGGTGATAACTTGCGTTCTAGTTCCCGAGCCAGCTCGATCCCCATCGCTCGATGGGTCTCAATACCGGGGTGAAAGTGACAGCCAGGATCGCTGTTCTTGGCCTGCAACTGGTACTCGAAGACTCGGCTATCTCCGGCCTGCTTTCTAGCTTGCACGGCCAAGGCAATTGCTCTCCGGGCGCGCCCGAGCGCTTCTCCGGACAACATCGGACCAATCGTGGCAAGGATAACGGCCTGTGGATTTCGTTCACGCATCACCCACAGCAAGCGCTCGTATGCAGCCGCAAATCGATCAACGGGTGGATCAGGCTCTGTACTGAAATCGTTGGTCCCCAAGTTGACGATGATGGCGTCCGCCGGAGAGGAAAACGTCCAAAGACTCTCCGGATCTCGAGGAAGCACCCGATCATACATTTCGGGAATATGGGCGCCCTCCTCGCCGCCGTAGTTTTTGACCACGCCCCTTCCCGACCAAGCAACGGTACTCACCTCGGCGCCTAAAAGACGGGCCGCTACCGCTCCGTAGGAGAGATAGTGATTTTCTGTTTCAGGGGAAAAAGGACACTCAGGAGAGTCCCCCAAGTTGCCGTAGCCACAAGTGATCGAGTCCCCCACCACTTCGAGTAACAGTGGTTTCTTCGCTGGTGGAGAAACCACTTTTCCTTGATCAATGGTCAATCCAAAAAGTGTCGTCGTACCCAGCGACGGCTCGTTGCGTCGATAGAATTCGAGGAGATGTTCGCCTTGCGAGAGATTTTCAACGACGCGATAGACGCGCTTCCCTGCCCTGGTCACGACGGGCTCTCTTTCCCGACCATCGACGAGAACCGTATGCATACTTCCATGGTCGTCCATATGGACGGACGCCCCCGTTCCCACAAAGCGGGCCACGAACCCCGCGCCCGACCACGCGTACCGCGCGGAACTTTCGCTCTTTTGAACTCGTCCAACAAATCGCATTTGCTGGAGAGCGGAACGAGCAATGGGCTGAAACGCAGTCTCCTCCTGCAAAGCAGCAACTTTCGCCATGGACTGATCCGGCGCTCTCGAGGGCTCCTGACGATCCGCAGGGTTTGCCATTTTCGACTTGGCTTGACAGGCCAGGCAGGCCAAAAGCGCCAGAGCTTCCGCGAGGCCAATTCTCGTCTTGTGACGAAAGCGCCTCAACTCAGCAGAGTCGGCGCTTTCCCACCGGTGCATTGAGCTCATTGTCTCGCACGATCACTCTGCCGCCCGAACAGTAGCTTTTTGGGGCGGTAGAAAGTCGAGTTCATTCAAGAACTCGGTCAGGGTCGTTTCCTTTTGTTCACCGCTGTCCCGCTCCCGCACATTGATGGTCCGAGCGTTCGTCTCCTTTTCACCAACGATGATGGCATAAGGGATCTTTTTCAGGCTTTGCTCACGAATTTTGTAACCGACGCGATCGTCGGAGAGATTGGCGGTCGCCCGCATCCCTGCGTCAAGGAGCTTTTCCTTGATGCTCATTGCGTAGTCGTTGAACTTTTCGCTCACGGGAATGACCTGCACCTGCTCGGGAGCCAACCAGAGGGGAAAGGCGCCGGCATAATTTTCTATGATGATGCCCAGAAAGCGCTCGAGACTGCCGTAGCAAGCGCGATGGATCATCACCGGCGTATGCCGTTCACCGTCTTTGCCCACATAGGTGAGCCCAAACCGATCGGGCATCGAAAAGTCGAGTTGGATGGTCCCACACTGCCAACTCCGCTTGAGCACGTCGCGGATGTGAAAATCGATTTTCGGTCCGTAAAAAGCCCCATCACCTTCGTTGACCACATAGGGAATCCCCTTTTCGTCTAGGGCTTGCTTGAGAGAACTTTCCGCCTTTTCCCACATTTCCTCCGACCCAATGCTCTTTTCTGGTCGAGTCGAAAGCTCGATGCGCACATCATGGAGATCAAATGCAGAATAGACTTCTTCGAAAAAGTCAATGAGCATCTGAACTTCACCCCGGATCTGATCGGGCGTGCAGAAATGATGAGCATCATCTTGTGTGAAGGCCTGCACTCGGAATAGACCATGGCGCACACCGCTCATCTCTCGCCGATGCACGAGCCCCATTTCCGCGAAACGAAGCGGGAACTCATTGTGGCTGTGCTGGTGACTTTTGTAGAGCATCACGTGCCCAGGACAGTTCATCGGCTTGACCGCCATGGGGCGATCCTCGACTGCATCTTCACGAACACTTTCCGGGTCCTTTTCATCACGAAGTTTGAGCTTCGTAAAAAACATGTTCTCGAGATAGTTCTGGTAGTGCCCCGAGCGGTGCCAAAGGTCCTCAGAAAGGATAAGCGGTGTCTTGACCTCCTGATAACCACGACGAGTCAATAGGTCGCGCATGTAATTCATCAGGCTGTTGAACAGAGTCGTCCCTTTCGGATGAAAGAAGGGAAACCCCGGTGCGTCTTCGAGAAAAGTGAACAAGTCGAGGCGCTCACCGAGGACTCGATGATCCCGCTTCCTCGCTTCCTCGAGGGCATGCAGGTACTCCTTCAGTTCATCTTTAGTAAAGAACGCTGTGCCGTAGACACGCACTAGCTGTTCCCGGCTCGAGTCCGCACGCCAGTAAGCCCCTGAGACCTTCGTCAGTTTTACGTTTTTGAGGAAGCCTGTGTTCGGTACATGAGGGCCACGGCACAGATCGACGAATTCGCCGTGCCGGTAGAAGCTCATCTCCTGGCCCTGCTCCTTGAGGCCCTCGATGATCTCCTGCTTGAATTTGTTCGAGCCGCCATCGATGGCCTTGTAGCGAGCAAAGATCTCGTCATTGCCGTCAGACACATGGCGCTGAAAAGGGACGCCGCTCTTGGCAATCCGCTGCATCTCTTTTTCGATTTTGGGAAAGTCCTCCGGGGTAATTTTTCCCTCAGGCATGTAGATGTCGTAGTAGAAGCCATCTTCGACGACCGGCCCAATCGTCAGCTGCGCTTGGGGAAAAACCCGCAAAATAGCATCTGCCATCAAGTGCGCCGCAGAGTGACGCAAGACCTCCAAGGCTTCTTCGTCCTTCTTGGTCAAAAGTGCCACCTCGTCGCCATCAGAGAGCGGAGTGACCAAATCCTTGACCTGGCCATTGACCTTGGCCACCACCGAAGCTTTGGCCAAACCAGGCCCAATCGACTCGGCCAGGTTGAAGGCCGTCGCTCCGTCATCCAGCGAGCGCGCACTCCCATCGGGAAGCTTAACTGTAATCATTTTTTTCCTTCTCGTTTTCGAGGACGGCTACCACCCGCCCTCAGGGCCAACGTTGGACCCTTTTCCTTGTGGCTCGCTGTGTGTCCCATTCTTGTGCGAACGCCGGCTGCGATGGCGCAGACTGCGCAAGCTACGTAAACGAGCGAGCGAGGCCGACGGCTACCACCCGCCGGCACCATTTAAGCTAGAACTCCTTGGAGACTCACGCAAGCTGGGCAAACCGCGATATCAGTTGGAAAGCTCGCGAAGCCGCGTCTTGGCCGGCCAGAAGTCGGGTCGAATCGCCAAGGCGCGTTCATAGCTCGAGCGCGCAGCTTCGGGCTGATTCTTCGCTCTAGCGATATCCCCAAGAACCACGTGGGTCTCCGGAAGCGCCTCGAAAATATCGAGAGCGCGAATGGCGAATGTTCCGGCATGGTCGTACAGCTCTCGCTCGAGCATGACCTGAGCCATTCCAGCCAATGCAGAAAGGTTTTCCGGATCGAAGCCCAGCGCCCGACGGTAGTACTGCTCTGCTCGAGCAAGGTCCCCGCGACTGCGATGACGACGCGCGGTCTGCGCATATTGTTTCGCCTGCCCCTCGCGTCGCTGGGTTTCCTCCGGATCGAGCGACAGAGCCGTCAGCCAATCCTCAACCGCTGCTTCTTGCCTGCCGAGCTGGCTTTTGATGTCTCCGCGCAGAGCAATGAGATCTCTATCCTCTGGTGTGCGGGCAAGCGACTTCTTCACCCATTTCATGGCTCGTCGAGGCGACCGAGCCAACATGTAGAGGCGCGCCAACCCTTCCACCGCGGGGCTCTCGGGATTGATGACCACGGCCTTGCACATCGCACGACTGGCCCCTTCGATATCACCCTTGACGATCAATTTGCGGGCCGTCGACCAATGCTGACTGGCTTCGGCGACGGGATTGACGGTCTGTGCCGTAATATTGGGCGCTAGCTCGTCACAGCCGGGAAGGTTTTCATCGGGAGTCCGGAATGGGTTGTCCAAGACCTCGGTGACCGAACCAGACGCCGGCGTATCGGAACCTTGATCAACTCTGGCTCGAGCCTGCTCCTGGGGCTGCGAGGCTGGGGAAGACCGCTCACCCGCCGGGACTTCTTGGGCGCCTTCTTCCTCCTTTTCCTGCTGGATCTTCCCTTCCGCGGCTCTTTGGGCGGACTCTGAATCAGCGAGCTTGTGCGCCTGGCCGGAGGCCTTGCCGCTCTTCGGACTTTTCTTCTCTTGATCCGTCGAGTCCGAAGGCTGCTGAGTAAAAGTCGTCGGTTCATCTGGACTCGACGGCTGGGGAGGCGGCTCGAGTTGCGTCTTTTCCCGAATAAGAGCCGCGTCACGGCGGCTCGCTCCGTCGTTCTGCGTTTCCCACACGTAGGCGGTCACTCCTCCTGCCGCGAGAAGTAAAACAGCTGTCGCTGCCAACTTGAGCTTTCCTCTGGAACGTAGAGCCGGAGCGCCAGGACCTTGCGATCCCCGGGACCGTGGCGTCGCCGGAGGAGTCGTCGAAGAACGTGGCCGAGCTTCTGCTTCTTGCGGCACAGCCTTTGTCCCTTCATGCAACGCTTCGGTGGGCAGCGGCGGAGGCTCATCCCAATCGTCTTGCGCAGCTCCTCCGCCGATTGGTTCCCCCATCTCCGGGAAAGCACCCACGTCCTTGTCTGGCGCCCCTGCGGCAACCGGAGAAGTCCCTCCCATCACAACCGTCTCATCCAGCGACTGAGCTCCGGTGGCCGAGGCGGCCATTCGTGAGGACTCCTCGGTCACCTCATCGCTCGCACTCGCATGAATGGGCCTTGCTTCTTGACTCGATCCCTCTGCCTCGACCGGATCCTGACTGTGTCGGACAAGAGGAAACGCCAAATCTTCCTCGTTTTCTTCGTCAGCCGAATTACGAGCGGGCCCGGCCTCGTCATCACCCCAAGAGCCACCAACCGGCCGGATGTTGTCCCCCTCGCCGCGCGGGGCAGCCGTTTGCTCACCCGTGGTCTCTCCAAAGCGCATCTCTGCTTCAGCAGACCGATCATCAGGCTTGGCTTGCTCCGCAACGGGTATCCCTCCAGCCTCGGCCGCCTCCTCCACGCTCTCCGTCCCGCTGGCTCGACCGGCAAACTCTCGCTCGGCAGGCTCCTTTTCCAAAGGAAGATCGGCGGCCTCAGTGAGGGCACTCTCCTTGAGAAGCTCGGAAGGATCGAACTGAGGCACTGCTGCGTTGGGAGGCATCTCCGGAGACTCCGGTCCCTCACCAGCAGGAACGCTTTCCAGCATCGACGGGGAAAGCGACTCGGGCTGCTTCGGGACTTGCTCCTCGGCGCGCTGGGGCACCTGAGCGTCGCCTCCCTGGCCAACGCTCTGTTGGCTCGGCGGCGAAGGCACGGGGGGCACCGACTCCAAGAGCGACGGTGAAAGCGATTCGGCAGCGCGCTTGTTCCTCTCGTTTCGGGACTCCTTCGGAGCTGATTCTTCAGGACGAGATGGTTTCCCCTCCCTCTCAGCTTCTGACTCCTTCGGAGCTGATTCTTCAGGATGACGTGGTTTTCCACCTGCACTAGAGTCCCGTCGCCTTGGCTCAGGCAAGCCAATGGCAGTTCCCCCAGGCACTCGAGGTGCGGTGGGAAGTTTCCTCCCAGCCGATTGATGGTCTTCCTTGCTTTCCTGCGCTGGAGTAGCTTCTGCGCGTGCAGGACGTTGCTCTGCCGGCGTTGACTCTGCGTCCTCGTCTTTCCCTCCGCGATCGGGAACTCCCCCTACTTGAGGAGTCGGTGCATCCAGAACCACGTTTTCTTTTGGGGCACTCGAATTGGCCAGACGAGCAATCGAAGGACGCGGGCCGAGCGACATGCGACGAGCTGCCAGGTTGATGGACACCCCACGTTGCTTGGCAGTCTGCCGCGCGAGAGCTTCTACCCGCGCGGCAGCGGTTTTCTCGGTCATCTCCACCGCGATGAGCCCAATGACAATCTCACGATTGAGACCCATAAGCTGGGCAAGATCCTTCCGCGGCGCCACAATCGCCGCCTTTTGGGGTTTCCCACCCGGATCGTCCTCCAACAACGTTGAAAGCTCTGCAGCACCTCGGGCACCATGGAGCACAACCAAGAGCGGATCATTCGCTTCGATCGCTTCTTCCGCCTCGGAGAAAGCGCACGAGACGACCCTGAGGCCCTTCTTCTCGATCTCCTCGATCAGGACGCCGGACTCTTCGCCCACACTGAGCAGAACGACCGTCGGATCCGCCATCGCCTCCAGTGTAGAGATCCGAAGCGGACACTACCAGCCTCACGTCACCGAGAACACCGAATTGACCCCGCAAAGGCGCAACCAACTTCATGAAGTCACGTCCATGAAGCCCATCGATGAGCCTTCCTCCTCGATACTGAAACCATCGACTCCAATCGGGCGGCGGGAAGAGGAGCAACGAGAGTCCGACTTCCGTAATCCAGTCCTCTGAGAATCGGGACTCAACAGGTGGATCGATCGGCCACCTGGCCGTTTTTCGAATGCTCAGATTGACACGACGTTCCCCGCGTTATCACACAAATCCCTACCTTGCTCCCCGGCGTGGTCGTGCTCGAGGTGGCTGTCACGCCAGGCGGCTTCTGAAGGTGATGTGCTGGCGCTCGAGGTTTCTCTTTAACCTCAACCCTCCCAATTGACCGTCGCCCATCCACGAGCCGGGATGGAAAACTGCAGCATGGTACCTGCCACCTCGAGAGTTGTATTCGTGGCTTGTTGCCCACTGTTGTAGAGAACGGTCACGATGCTGCCATCGGGATTCTTGAACGCGAGGGCATCACCATTTTGGGTCGCCACGCGCACAGCACCAGGCTCAACGAATCGAGAGAAATGACGGAACACGTAGTAGGTTGGAGTAATGTTCAACGTTCCGCTCCCTCGATCCACCGCAAGCAACGCGTTTTGCGCCCATGGCCTCTGGACGTCCAGACTCCGACCTTCGGTATCGAGGATCATATTCCACGCAAGGTAAGAATTGACGTTATTGCGGATCCATTTGGTAAAAAGCTGCCAGCTATACTCGGCGTAGTCGTGATCGTTGGGGGCCTGGCTTTGGTCATGCCCTTCCCAGGGGTTGTTCCCGGCCTCATGCTCCGTTTGCATGATCGGCACGTCGTAGTTTTCCGCATAGGTCGCAGCGAGAGAATCGCCCATCCCCCACTGAAGCCCGATACCGCTCACGTAGCTTCGGGCCGTCGAATTGCCCATGACGCTCGTAACAATAGAATTGGACTGCGTATTGGACATCGTCCCCAACCAAATTTCGGTATCGGGCAATCGATCAGCAAAAAGTGGTCCTAGATAGGATCCAATATAATCGGTCATCACCGACGCTGACCAACCGCAGGAAGGATAGTCCTGCTGGTAGCCTGGTTCGTTCTGCGGATGGATGGCCTCGATTTCGATCCCCTCCTCAGCATAGGCTTCGACAAAACGCGCCAGGTAGAGGGCGTGGGCCTCCAGAACATTGGGATCGTTCTCGATATTGCCCCCATCGAAGGCGTTGTTGTCTTTCATCCAAATGGGCGGGGACCACGGGCTTGCCCAGAAGCGGATGTCCGGCTTCACGGCTTGGGCAGCCTGAATGTAGGGGATCAGATCCTCTCGATCTCGTTCGATGGAAAAGTCATTCATCTGGTAGTCGTCAGTCGTCTCATTGAGACTGTAGCGACCGAGGGCATAGTCACTGGAGCCAATCGGAATGCGGCCATAGGTGAAGCCAGCTCCTTCGGTTTCGTGAAACAGTAGCCGAATCGCAAGCTCGCGATCGGTGTCGCTCACGGCCTTGAGGGCATCCCATCCTGCCTCGTTGAAGGTTCCGCCAAACCCATCCCACTCTTGCAACTCCTGGGACGCGACAACGGTGACCGTGGGGTTCGTCCCGCCTTCGGTGACCTCTCCAACCTGCCAGTACTGCCCGACTCCTGAGGTAACCAGACTGGGATCCGGCTGCTGCTGAGTGGAACCGCCGGTCCCATTCCCTCCTGTCCCTAGAGAGCCACCTGCGCCTAGAGAGCCACCTGTGCCTGACGCTCCACCGCTCTGAACTTCTCCACCAACTCCGATACGGCTGCCTCCTGAGCCGCCGTTGCCACCCCCATTCCCGGCGTTGTCGCCGCCGGTGCCACCGCTGCGACCACCGACAGCGGCGTTACCGCCGACAGCAACACCGCCCCCGATGGCACTGCCCCCAACACCAGAGGTACTACTACCGCCGCCAGTATTGTCACCACCAACACTGCTACCACCGCTGGCTCCCACGACGCCTCCGGTCCCCGACCCGCTGGACGCACCTCCCGTGCCCCCGGGCATCGTTTCACCCCCAGGCGGAGAACAAGCAATTCCGAGAAGTCCAATTCCGAGAAGTCCTCGATTAAGGGGAGAGATAGCTGCTGGATTCGTCATTTTCATTGTTCAGTTCTCGGAATCAGATGGTGCATCAACGGGTGCTCTTGGTGCGAAATAAAATGTGAAACAGCGGACCCTCCTCGAAGGCCCCGCTGTCTGATTCGATGGGCCGGGTTCCAATTGGAACCTATCTCGGGGCCCGCTGACTCGGCCACTGCGATTGCTGGTTTTTAAGCTATCGAATTTCGGGCTCGCCCGTTGAGCGAACCCGATCTCGGCCCAGGTGATTGAGAACTCACAAAGGGGATCTAGCCCTCCTAGCAACCGGAAGCACCGCCCCAAGACCGCACGTCCGGTGACTCAGCCGCCGGTGGCTCCGGTTCCGCCGGTTCCAGCAGTTCCGCCAGTTGCTCCGGTTCCTCCTGCTCCTCCAGTCGACTCACATTCGGTTGCTCCGGTGGCTCCGGTCCCGCCGGTCCCAGCAGTTCCGCCAGTCGCGCCGGTCCCGCCGGTCCCAGCAGTTCCGCCGCCCGCTCCGTCCTCACCACCGCAGCCGACGGCTCCACCCATGCCACCTGTGGCCATGCCACCTGTGCCCATGCCGCCTGAGCCACCGGTCTCAGAAAAGCAAGGAGGAGCGCAAGCGCCTCCAGTCCCTACGCCGCCGGTCGAGGTCTCTCCACCAGTACTGGTCTCTCCGCCAGTACTGGTCTCTCCACCTGTCATGGAGCCACCGGAACTCATGCCCCCGGTGCCTTCATCCGTCGTTCCTCCGCTTCCACCAAAACAGGCTGCGCCAAGAAAGCCAAGAGCAACGGCGGAAATCGATACATACGTTCTATTCATGTCACTACCTCAAAGCCGAATATCGGCTGGTCCAAAAGGTCACTGATAAGTTGTGGTGGCAAGTATATGTACACCGGAGACGGCCGCAACTCTGCAACCTATTGGCGGTACATGGCCCCCGTTTGGTGAACGTCAGTTGGGAGATGCGTACCCATTAGGCACATATGAATTGCCACCCGACGGACGCGCCATTGTTACCCTACATTCTATCGCCCTTCAATTATTTCTGGCGTCCGCCCGATTGCTGTGCGAAGTCCTCACGCTCTGCCGCAATATCGAGAGAGCAAACCACGGAACCGGTTCCAAAAAATCTCTTGGTTCGCGTCATCAGCTTCGACCGACAATCCGCTTCGCAAGCGAAGGAACCGGTTCCAATCGGAAACCTTCATGGCCCGGGTCGTCGACTTCGGCCAAGCAAAGAAAATGGAGCATCCAAGAACAACCCATGCACCTCCCGAAAGGGACACCGACATCCGAAGTCCCTTTTTGTGAATGGGCCGAGCTACGGCGCGGTCAGTTTTTGCTCCGCAGCTGCAAGATTGGCCCGAACGCGCTTGAGATCGTCCTCAGGAACGGGCACTCCCTGAGTGGCAAGCTCCAGCACTCGCTCACAGGACTCCTTGCACTTGGAATAGTCCTCGACCCAGTAGGCAGCCACGGCCAGCTCATCGAGCATGCGCCATGAGTAAACGCTCTCGACCACGAACAGGCCGTCATTGGGACGGCTCGTTTGGACCCCCGCTTTGGCGAAGAGCAAGGCCATCCCATAGGCCTTCCGAAGGCGGAAAAAGCGCGCCAACTCGTACAAAGGCTCGGCGCGCTTGGGGCGTAGATTATATGCAGACAAAAGCTCCTGCAGCACGACCGCCTCGGATTTGCCCAATCGGATGCTCAATCGCCCCACTTCGAGCTGAGCCATGAATCGCTCCTCCACCCAACCCTCCATCGGGACTCGTTTTCTATAGGCCTCGATCGCTTTCTCCAGATGGCCTGCATCTCGATAGGATTGTGCTAGGTAAAACTGGCTTCGTGCGTTGTTCGGGTGGATCTTCAGATCCTCTTCGAGCAGCCGCGCGTCGCGGAGGTATTTCTGTTCCTCCGTCATCCCCCGCGACTTTGCCCCTTCGCCGGAGTGGTAAATAATCCAGACGTCCTTGCGGAGCTCTTGACGCTTCGAGCCCCCAAGGTTCACCAGGTAGTTGTGCACCGGCCCCTCCCATCTGAACTGAGAGGAGCGCACGTTCACCAGATGCGGGACTGCGTAGCGAACCCCCGAATGATGCTTTTCTAATTCATAACTCACACCTGGCTGCAGTTTTTCGTAGAACTTGGGATCGGAGACTCCCAGCTCCTCGTCTGCATCGATGAAGAGCAGCCAATCGGCCTTGTTCGCCTCCACCGCGAGCTCCAGGGCTTGCTGGCGATTGACTCCGAAATTGACCCATTCTCGTTCATGGACCTCTCCCTCGATCCCGTACCGAGACATTTCCTGGCCGATCAGAGCGATGGTGTCGTCGGTCGAACCCGTATCGACGATCACGTAGTAATCGATGTAATCTTTGACAGATCGAAACAGACGAGGAAGCACTTTCACCTCGTTTTTGACGATCATGTTGAGGCAGATGTTCGTCTTGGGTCGGACCATGGGCCGGCCATCCTAGAACGCATCTCACGGCCTCGGAAGGCTCCGCCGCCACTCACCCGGGCAGCAAGTGTCGACGTCGCGCGCGCCGAATCGCTGGGAGAATCGGCCAACGGGCCGTCCCTGACCCCCCGGAGACGAACCCCCTATTGCGACAAGAAAACGAAGCTCAAGGTCGTCTGCCTCCCCGGAAAACGGCAAGTCGTGCTAGCCAGTCAAGCAAAGGTCTGGGTCAATTCGCGGCAAAAAATGGGCTCTCCGTCGCCGTTACGGACGAGGGCCGTCGATGCGTGTTTGTGCCTGGCTCGTGCCGCACGACGCTTCATTGCTTGCTTGGTTCGTCTCTCTTTTGCAGACAGGAATTCAGCCAGATCCAACTAGCCCCAAAAATTGCACGGACTCCGGATAGAGCAGCTCCTGCCGATCGCCAAGTAATGGGAGTTGGTTATGATCGTCAGTTGTAAGCGGTTCCTCGCCGACAATCTCGTGCGCCCACAAATCGAACCCTGCCAGCCCTGCTCGAAAAAAGCGGAAAACGCCAGTTATGCTAACCATTTTTTTACGATCACGACCGGAATAAAAAAAAGTGGCGAATCGCCCGCCTCGCAGATAGGGATCCGCTTTGGTTGCTGCTAACTCTCTGCTAGTTGTCCAGCCCACGACGCCAACCCGGTGCTTTCCCGTTCATTGGATCAGCGGAAAACACCAGATCCACGGAAATCACTAGGGAGGCAAGGAGTCTGATTCCCCATGCGTTATCTTCCTCGTCAATATCATATTACTCATCGAACCTATATCGGCGGAGCTCTTGCTCTTGCCCTCGTCGGCGGCGCCCTCACCGCCTGTCAACACACCGCAGCCATTCAGGAGCTCGCTGAGGAAGCGAGAAAGCGCCGCGAGGAAGGGACGGGTGCCACCGGAAACATGGGAGGGGCTGCTTCCGAAAATGACCTCCCCGAAAATCACCTACAGCAAGACCGCACCCAAGGCATCGATCCCGCCGAGGCTCTAAAAGTCACAACTACGGACCTTGGACCGGACAACTTCGACTCTCCGGTCGTCGAAGAGGACAACCGCATGTCCTGCGGCGAGACCCTCGTCCGAGATCACTATCTGCCCGATCCTGACGTCGAGGCGGAGGCTCAGGGCCTGCTCTCACAAATGAGCATCGATCAGAAGGTCGTCCAGCTCACGGGTATCGAGCCGCCTGAGCACAACGGAAACCGCTATGTCGGCGGTGCCTATGAGGACATCCAGCGCTCCCGGGATGACGAGAAGCTCAACCTCCGCGGCTACCGCTGGAGGGACGGCCCTCATGGTCTCAACCTCGAATCCGGTCAGGGACGCAACTCGCTGCAAAACTACGCGACCTCGTTTCCCACCAGCGTAGCGCAAGGAGCGTCGTTCGATGTCGAGCTTGCCCGTCAGGTGGGTGAGGCCATGGCGGTTGAAACGGTGGCCGCCGGCGAAACCGTGCTTCTCGGACCGTGCATGAACGTCCTCCGGCATCCGTTCTGGGGACGCGCCCAGGAGACCTTCGGGGAGGACACCTTCCATCTGGGACGCATTGGCACAGCGGTGTCCCTGGGGATCCAAGAGCACATCGCGGGCTGCGCCAAGCACTACACGGCCAACAATATCGAGGCCAACCGTTTCAATCTCAATTCGAAGATGGACGAACAAACCTTGCGCGAGGTGTATGGTCGCCACTTCGAAATGGTCGTCCGCGACGGCGGGATCGCCTGCATCATGGCGGCGTACAACTCCGTCAATGGCACCAAGTCCACTCAGAACAAGCACTTGCTCACGACGATGCTGCGCGAAGACATGGGCTTCGAGGGATTCGTGCTCACCGATTGGTGGGCCATGCCCGGTCCCAATAGGGGCCAAGGGCCCATCGATCCACCTCTTGATCAAGTCTACGCCGCGGAGGCGCTGAGAGCCGGCCTCGACGTCGAGGTGCCATGGGCTCTCAACTTCGATGCGATTCCCGCCATCGTCGACGGCGGCAGCCTCGACGAAAAGTACGTCGACCAATCGGTATTGCGGGTGCTCGAGCAAAAGCTGCGTTTCAACTCCGCGTACCTGGATGAACCGGTCGGACTCGGACAGCCGGACACCGAATACGACGAAGAAGTCGGATCCATCGTCAACACGGAGGACCACGTTGAGCTGGCGCGAGAGGCGGCCGAAGAAGGCATGGTCCTGTTGAAGAACGACAACAACGCTCTTCCCATCAGCGACGATGTCACCACCGTTGCCGTCATCGGAAAGACGGTGGACTACAACGTGCAGAGCGACAATCCTTCCAACAAGACGTTCAATTTCGTCGAGGATGCGGCGCTCGGCGACCGCGGCAGCAGCCGTGTGCGCCCCGACCCCGCACTCACGATGGGGCCGCTCGACGGGATCACCGCTGCAGCCCCCGACGGCGTGGAGGTCATCTCCGGAGACACCGCGGCCGATGCCCAGGAGGCCGACTTCGTCGTGGTCGTCGCAGGACTCACCGCAGGCGACGAGGGAGAAGAGTATACGGGCGCTGCCGACCGAGAGGACCTTTCACTCGGTCCCGTTCACAACGATCTGATCGAAGACGTCGCCGCGCTCGGGAAGCCCACGGTCGTCATTATCGAGGCCGGAGGAGTGGTCGCGATGCCTTGGTTGGACCAAATCGATGCAGCCATCATGGCCTGGTATCCAGGCCAGCGGGGCGGGGAAGCCATGGGTCGTCTCCTCTTCGGCCAGGCCAACTTCGCCGGTCGTCTACCCGTGACCTGGCCTAAGTCCGTCGACCAGTTCCCCACATTCGATGAAGGAAAAACGACGGAAATGGGCTACTACGTAGGCTACCGTCGTTTCGACAACCTAGGGCTCGAACCGCTGTTCGCCTTTGGGCACGGACTCTCCTATTCGGAATTTCGCTACGAACGGCTTCACACTCCCTGCTCCGATGTTCCCAGGCAGGGAATTATCGAGGTCAAGGTCGATGTCCGGAATGTTTCGGGACCGGCAGGAGACGAGGTCATCTTCGTTTTCGCCTCCTACCCGGAAACCGAGGTGCGACGTTCGAAGAAAGAACTCAAAGGATTTGCTCGCGTCAGCTTGGAGCCGGGCGCAGGGAAACGGGTCACCATTCCCATCCGTGTTGAGGACTTGAAGTATTGGGATAGCGATGCCAATTCCTGGGCGATCGAGAGCGGTCCCGTCCTTCTTCAAGTTGGTCCCAGCTCGGACGAGCTCCTCCTCGAACAGACAGTAGAGATCAAATAACGAAGACATGACGAGATCCCCTTCTCGGGGCTCTGACAAGTTGGGAGCTCTGACAAGTGGGGCTCTGACAAGTTGGGAGCTCTGAAAGTGGGGCTCGACCGAACTCCGCCGAGAGAGGGCGACGCGGAGGAACGGTCGAGCCCCACCGGTTTCCCCCTTTTCTTTTCCCTCATCCCCATCCACATTCTCTTTCGCCCTGTCTTGGTGTGCGGATACGTCTTTCGAAATCCGTGCGCCGAGCCACCGCTCTAACAAAAAACAATGAAAATCCCATCTCTCGAGTCCGCCCGTGTGCTGGTAGGACGGCGCAGCGTAGCGTGTGCGTTGCCTACCGCTCTGTTCCTGTTTCTCTTCAGCTCTTTCGGTGTTGCGCAGACAGAAGGCGACCCACCGGCTTCCGAGGCACCTCCCGCTGCGGAGGACGGGACCGCTTCTGACGACGCCGACGAAAGCGTTCCCGCTGAGGCGCCCGCCGAGGACGGCCCCGCAGCAGACGACGATTCAGCCAACAAAAGCCCGGCCATCGACGCAGGCGAAGACGCCGACTCGGCCGAAGACGACCTGACGGACGACGCAGGCGAAGACGCCGACTCGACCGACGCCGACTCGACCGAAGACCTGACAGATGATGGGGATCCGGCGGCCGATGAAAACGCAAACGCCAACTCGGGCGACCCGGCTTCTGACGGCGCAGCGGCAGCAGCGGAAGGGGAGTCCCCCCCGGAAGCCTCAGCTGCCGAGGAAAGCGACTCGACCTCCTCCACGACCGAGCTCACCGAGGAGATCCACGTCACCGATGAAGTCGGCAGCGAACCCGATGATCCTACCCCAGGTCAAGCCAAGCCACTGCCCTTGGCTCTCGAATTGCTCCCACCTCTCTCCTACCCCAACCAACCCAAGCCAGGCATCCCGGGCGGGTCGTTGGCGCTGATGATCAATCGGTTGCAATGGCCGTACATGCCCAAGTATGGCGAGGATGAACCGGATCTCCGGGTGGGATTTTCTGGTTTCTCCTGGGTCGATTCCAATCTGCGCAGCTTGACGGCTGGCAGCGAAAACGAGGCGGACCAAACCGAATATCGCATGCAGGGACGCCTCAAGCTGCGAGTCAATCCCGTCTACAATCTGGACAACGACTGGTTTCTTCAGTCTAGCTTGGAATTCGTCGCCAACGTCGATCAGACTCGCACGACCAACTACGTCGACGTCGATGAAGCGTGGGTCCGCGTCGGCAAATGGAAGCTCTTCGACATTCAGGTAGGGCGCATGCAAGGCTTCGAGGTTTATCACTTCGGCATGGGTCTCGACTTGAACACATTCGAACGTCAGGGCGCGGTCAGCGTCAGCAACGCACCGGCTCAGCCTTACGGCCTCACCGATCTCTGGGATCGCGGTATCAGCAACGGTGCGGTTGCTGTCCACTGGTACTTGCCCGAATGGCTGCGCTTGGAGTTCATGACTCGATTTGGTCGCTCGGGTCAGGGCACCGACATCGGCATTCGGCCCGTGGGTGTGATCGATCTCGGCTGGATGAAGTTCAAGGCCGGCTACGAACGCCGTCTGAGTGCCTCACTTTTCGAAGGCAACGATGGCAGAACGGAAATGCAAGGACTCAGCTCGGCATTGCAATTCGTCGTGGATCCCTGGATCGAGTTCGGGGGCGGGATCGGACACCGGGTGGTCGATTCCTTCGAACAAGATGGCGCTGTGATTGCTGCTGGCAGCAACACAACGGTCACTGCCGGCGGCTTCGTCAATGTTCGTCCCTATTTCGAGGACTGGCTCGTGGGCCTCGGCTATCATCACACGGAGCAGCATAACTTCAACTTCGATTCGTTTGGTGAACCAGAGAATTCGACTCACGATCAGATGTACGGCGCAGTGCAGTACATGCTGTGGGATCGCCTCTACATCAAGTACGTCCTCGGTTATGCTCGCGGACATATCGAAAACCGCAACGACACCGATCGGGACGATACGGGATTCGTCAATGAAGCGCTCAGCCACCGTTTGCGCCTCATGATGTTGTTCTGAACAAGGTCCTCCCCAATAGACCCGGTCAACACCGCGACCTGTTCGCCGACTTGACCTGCGTTGCGATGCGGCCCGCTTGCAACATGGGCCCGTGCAACGCAGCCGGTTCAGCCGGAACGAGCTTGGAATCGGCCGCCCCGTCGGGGGCGGGCGATTCTAATTTTTGGGGGTCCACCGCATTGCGCGCCAAGACCAAAAAACACAAAGCGCCCGGGTGTTGGAGCGCGCGGTACCGGAGCTGACGAGCACCCGCCATTGAACACCTAATGCTCCCAATTCCAGGCTGGAGCACATCTCGCAACCTGGAAAGCCGTCGCAACTCCCGAGAAGGTAGATGAGGCGAACATCGGCGAAGCCTTCTCCAGCGCTTTGCGCGGATGCGCCGTGTTTCTTTTTGGAAGGCATCTCATCGCCCCAATCGGGCTCCGACAGCCGTCGCCAAAAAGAGAAGCGGACACTTCCGAACCAACCGGAAAAAGACTCCACCAAACGCTCGCCTCACCCGCCTACCGCTGAGTGGCGGTTATCGCGAGGTAACGAGAGGTATCCTTGGAGCCCACTTTTGACTCCCCTTTTTTTTCTTTGGAAACGAGATATCCTTGGAAATTATGGCGACTATCTTTTCTCTCATTCGTAGCAAGCCCTTTTGGTGGACACTGGTAGCGGTCGGCGGGGCGCTATCTATTTCCGGCTGCACAACGAAACAGGAGGCCCCCGCCGATCCATCTTCCACGCAACCGAGCGAAAGCTCCGAGTGGAATCGTGGGATCGTCGATCTTTACCCCAAAATGAATTCTGATGTGCGCGGAACATTAGTTATCAAAGAGAACCCTCAAGGACTCCAGATCACCGGACACCTCGAAGCACTCGAGTCTTCGAGCTACGCAATTTCGATGCATGTCCAAGGCGACTGCAGCGCCCACGACGCCAAGTCGGTCGGGAAAGTCTTCAATCCAACTCAATCTGAACCCCCAGCAGGGCTCTTGGGGGACGCGGTGGGCGACGAGAACTCCAAAAAGTCCGAGGTCGAACTGATCGCTCCCAATCTGCACATCAACGGAGACGACTCGGTACTCGGTCGCGCGATCGTCGTGCACGCCTGGCCCACGGATCCTCAGGTCGATTGGCAACGTGTTCCGTTCTTTGCATGCGGTGTCATTGAAGCCGGCTGACGGCCGGACTCCCAGAGCTCGCGAGAGCACATACCTTGAACGTCCCGGCTGGCGCCGATGACTTCGGCGACGCCTTCATGAGCGGTCAGGCGGGTGCCCTGCTTCAAGGTGTGCCCCGCACCAAGAAAAGCTGAGCATCGTATCTAGCGTTTCGTAACGGTAGCGGTAGCCCTGCCTCCACGACTCCGACCCTGCGCAGGGGGTTCACCCGGGGCGTTTCTCAGGAGCTCTTTGTGGCAAGCTGATCGACGCTCTAGTGCTGCGACCACATAAAAGTGGTCGGTAGGGAGACCACT
>CAYTRQ010000040.1:0-16728 GCA_964440025.1 uncultured Polyangiaceae bacterium
TGCTGGTTTTTGTGCTGCGACGACCGGAGGAAGATGAATGATTTCGAGAGAAAAGCGGTCTCCCTACCGACCACTTTTATGTGGTCGCAGCACTAGCCTCGGTCAGCAACTACCGGACGCCTAGACCAACGCGTGTCGAAGCCACGCTTCGGCAGCACGTCACCTCCGTTTCATTCGACCCAAGTTGTTCCTGGCAGAGTCCAGTTCTCCACCTCGCCTGCTTCGGAGAATCCACAGCGGAGCATGTTGTTCATCGACGGGCTCCGCTCTCCCTCTACCCGCGCACCCGTTTCGGTCACAATCTCTTGGCACCCCAATTGTCTCGCTCGTTCGATTCGTTTCGCCATGAGGGTCTGTTGAATCCCCCGACCTCGAAACGCTGGATCCGTTGCCGCAAAAGCTAGGCAAGCGCTCCGGCCCTCGATGAACACACTTCCAACTCCTGCTGGCTCACCGCCGGGGATACCAGCTACGAACGTGTGAAATCCCTCCCGCCCGACGAGCGACTCGAAAAGGCACTTTGTCGCCATCGGAAAGTCGAAGCCGGTGCAAAGAATCTCTGCGGCTCGAGACGCATCCGCAGAGTTCATCTCCCGAATCTCGAATCGGACCGCAGGAACCCAAACTGGCTCGACATCGCGAACGAACTTCACCCAGTTTCTGTGATAAGGGACGAGCTTGCGATCACTGAGCGCACGACGTAGCGGGTCGGAGCTTGCGCGCTCGGGGACGTGAATGAAAAACCTGTGACAGTGAGCCTCCTGGAAAAACGAGAGACACTCGTCGACGGTACCAACATCACCCGAAGCTCCGTCCAGGCCAAGCGCGCGATTCAACATCAAATGCGGAACGTTGCGAGAGCGGATTAGCACTTTTCCGCCTGATACCAGCGCAGCAAGACCCAACTCTCGGCGGACTTGCTCCGGCGCCTCGGCAAAGAGCCGATGCCAGCAAGACGCATCGACTGGCAATTCTGTCATCGCACCCTCCTTTCCGTCTATAGCATATCTCTTCACCTCGAAGGGTTCGGCATTTCTGTGCCTCGAGCACGCAGCGATCTTACCTAGTTCTCGGCGCGAAATCCCGCTTTTTCGGTAACCCCTTCGGGGTGAGGGGTTGCCGAAGCCGCTCCTCTCACTGGTTTTTGCCTCATCAGGCTTGTGTCTTGTTGGTTCACATCCATTTGTGGATGCGAACTACCTAGTTCCCGTCTACAAATGGCGCTTCGTCGCCCGCCCCTTGCGGGGCGAGGGCGGTCGACTTCGCTATTTCGCCTGTATTGTGACGCTGAACGCTTCCTTGCTTGTTTGGTTCGCGTCCTTTGTGGACGCGAACTACCTAGGCACGAACCGCGACACCGAGGGCCTTACGTAGCGCTGAATATTCGACGCTTGTCGCAAACACCAGAAGCTCGGTGAGTTTCTCCTGAGGCGTTAGTTCTCCCGGTACTTGTTGTTCCGATCCGATGATCTTCTTGGCTACATTCAGATCACAGCAAAGGATCAGGCCAGCCCGACAGGCGGTGTGTTCGACAGCCTGATTCCAACGCTTGATGTTTGCTTTTGCGCCGGCAGCCAAAAAGGCTTTCACCGCCTGGCGCAACCCTTCGAGCTCCACCGGTTGGGCATGCCTCCCCAGCTCCTGCGCCGTTGCCCTCACCTGCGATTCCATATCCGGCGGCATAGGCTGCTGCGGCGCTACCAGAAGAATGGCGGCAAACAACATAATCGTGAGTTCCGCCTGGGTGGGGAAGAGAGCCTTGAGGTAGTGCTCCGGGCGGTAGAGTGTCAAATGCTTACCGCATATGAACGTGAGCTCTTGAGGCTGAAAACCACTGAGCACGAGTTGTCCAGCAACGCAGGCTGGCGGTTCCGCCGGCACGGCACCGATATAGGCCTGAACGTCATTTCTAACGTAAAGCGTAGGAGCCTGGACACCAAGCACTCGTGACGCCCAATCGAACGTCTTCGCAAAAGTCACCGTGGAAGTGGCCGGATCTTGCCGGAACCTGTCGTCGAGCTTGGGCAACTTCCCCTGGGACTTGAGTTGGGCCAGTTTTGCCTTGAGAGCAGGGCGCACGATGTACTTGAAGATCTCGGAAATGTGCCGGTTCTCGTTCGGATGAATCAGCGCCTTGTCCCAATGTTGGTCGCCAAGACGACCCGAAACCTGGAGCATCTCCTGAGGGCGATAGTCCTGGTAAAAACGTTCCTGTTCGCTATCCGCCTTGCCCATGAAGGACATGGCAGCCGCAAGGGCCCAGGCCTCGTCATACGCCTGCTTGTGGAGATAGAGGCGATACAAGGCCTGATATGGCTCGACATTCAGAGGGTCGGCACGCAAGCGAGAGCGTTGCTCCTTGATGGCCTCATCCCACTGCTCCGTCGATTCGTAGAGCTCCGCAAGGATCTGACGCTGGAGCGGTGCTTCGTTGACCAGGCTCGCCGACATCTTGAAGGCCTCGATCGCTTCTTGCGTTTGCCCAGTGCGATCTCGATAGATCAAGCCAAGTTGATGCCAGAGGTTGTGCTCAAGCTCGCCCTTACCCTTGCCAGCTATGCGGTGCAACATCTTGCGATAAGACCGTTCGAGCTGCTTCCAATTCTTCTCTTTAGTGAGAATTTTATTAATGCGCTCAAATGCCTCCAGAAATTCTGGATCGAGATCGAGGGCTTCGTTGAACAGCTCGACCGCATGGGGCTTATCATCGAGCATATCGCGGTAGATCTGCGCCTGCGTATTCAGCAACTTGGCGCGGAACTTCGGACGCTCCTCGATTTCCATGATGGCATCGAGCACATCGACCATCTTCTGCCATTCCTCGGCCTGTTGATAGCTCTGCACCATCTTATGGAGCAGCACGTGATCTTGGGGCTTGAGATCTCTCGCCTCCTCATAGGCCTCGAGAGCCTTGAGAGGATCCTTTTCCTTGGTCGACCAAAGATCGCCGATTTCCATCAAAAGCTGGAAGCGTTCCTCACCGTCGAAAATGGTATCAAGGATCTGACGCTTGTATTCAGCAACGAGCCTGTTGTCTCCTGACTTCTCGTAAATCTCGACGAGAGCTTCTAGAGACGGTCGGTGCTCTCCGTCGAGCGCCAGTGCTTTTTCAAAGTTGTTGATCGCCTGCCGGTCTTGACTCTGGGCTTGCTTAATTTTGCCCAACCGCCAGTATACTTCGGTTCGTTGATCAACGTCTTCCTCACCAAGAGAGGTAAGCACCTTTTGATAGTTGGTGAGCGCAGTCGGCCAATCCTCGAGTGCGTACGCTGCATCGGCTACGCCACGAATTGTTTCGTGATCCGTCAGGTCTATCTGATGCGCTGTTTGATAGGCCTTTAGGGCCTTCTCGTGGTCGCCCAGCTCGGACATCACGCTACCTAGCAATTTGTAGAGCGATTGCTGCTGGCTCCTTTCGAGGTTTTTCGACTTTCGCGCCAACATTTCCGCGAGCGGCGCCGCATCCGCCCAACGTCCCTGCTCCCCATATTCATGGACAAGTGGCAAGGCCGCTTCTTCGCAGTCATCGTCAAGTTCAATGGCCTGCTCATAGGATGTAATCGCCTCTTCGTGCTCACCCAGCATTTCATCGCGAATCTTGCCGAGTTCCACGAGGAGCCGAGCTCGCTGCCTCGGTAGTTCGGTATTTTTTTGTTCTTGATCGAGATAGCGACACGCTGCATCCCAGTCGGCTTCGTCGACCGCAATCGTCCGAAGCGCCGCCAGCGAAGGAAGATGCTTGGGATTGAGGTCGAGAGCCATCTCGAACTTCTCTCTCGCCCCGTACCTGTCGCCGAGCTTCTCCTCCATCGCTCGTCCCGTACGGAAGTACATCTCGACTTGCTGAGCGCCGTCCGTGGTGAGTTCGGCAACTCGTGTCATCATCTCTATTGCACGAGCGGGATCGCCCTGTTTCTCGAACAGCCGGCTGAGCGCTTCCAAAGCTGGAATATTCGTCTCGTCGGCGTCGACCACCTCCTGGTAGGCATCAATCGCCTGTTCTGGATCATCCAGCTCATCGCGGTAGACAGCGCCAATCTTCGCGAAAAGCTCGATCTTGGTCTCCCTGTCCAACGTCTCTTGGAGATGCCTGCGATACGTATCAACGAGATCGTTCCACTGTTTCAAACGCCGATAGCAACGAGCCAACGCTACGTACGCTGTTTCCTGCGTGGGATCGATATCCAGCGCCTGTTCCAAACGTTGAGCGGCAATATCGGGTTTGAGAAACTGATTCTCCTGAACGTCCGCCAAACGCATCAAGGCCGAAACGCGATCCCTTTCGGTATCGACGATATCGAGTTGCCGTTCCAGAACATCAACCAACTCGGGCCATTCTTCCCGAGCGGCAAGCGTTCGCTCGAGTCCACGCAACGCCGCAAGATTGCTTTCGTCGATTTTGAGGGCTTCTCGGTAGGCAGTCGTAGCCGCCTCGGCATCGCCAAGCTTATCCTCCAGCAAATCGCCAAGCCGAAGCTTTTCACGAATCGCTTCATTGGGCTGATCGATAGCCCGTGACTTCTTGGTAAGAACGTCGACCAGGTCTTGCGTCTGACCGCGCTCCTCGTAGATCCGTTCGAGGCTTTGGAGTGCCGGCAGATAGGTCTCGTCAACCTCTAAGGCACGGCGATAGTAATTGATCGCCTGGTCCGGCTGGTCCATCGTTCGATACAGAATATCGCCCAAGTCTCCGAGAATCGCCTTACGATCGTCGTTGGAGACCGCCACCTCGAGCGCCTTGTTCAGCATCTGACCTGCCTTCTGATAGTTACCAGCCAGGCGCTCAATCGAAGCCATCTGCCGCATGACGCGCGTGTTGTCAGGATCGACTTCAAGCACTAGCCCATAGTAGGCCATTGCATCCGTGGGCCGACCGAGGTCCTCACCGTACCACTTGCCGAGCCGCAGACTCAGTTGAATCTTTCGACGACGGTCCTGCTCTTCCTTCAGCCAGGCGTTGGCGGTCGTTAAGAGCTCTCCCCAGCGCTCAGTGACTTGAGACATGTGGCTGAGGTAGTCCGACGTTGCATCGTCGAAGTAGTCATCCGCAAATGCGTTGACGAGAGCTTCAAATGCTTGATGCGGATCCTCGAGATGCTCCTCGAATACGCGGGCAATCCGTCGCAACAGGTCGCTTCGCGCAGGAATCTCTTCCATATGCTCGAGCCGATTGAGATAAAGCTCAATCAGAGGCTCCCAGCGCTCCGACGCGGAATGGAGCCGCTCGAGCTCCTTGAAGGCATGCTCATGAAGCGGATCGACGACCAGCATGCGGTTGTAGGCCTCGACGGCGTTGTCGTACTCGCGCACCGTGCTGCGCCATAGCTCGGTGACCTCGGAAAGCTCACGGAGCTTCTCGTCGGGATCCGTAAACGCTTCAGCACGTTGCATCTTGACGTCGATAACGTCTTCCCACTGTTCGTCCGCGCGATAGATAGCTTCGAGGCGCTCGAGCGCCTCGAAATCACCCGGACCAACTTCAAGGAGCTGACGCCACGCATCCGTCGCCTCATCAATCTGATCCAGCCGGTCTTGATGAAGCTTCGCTATCTCACGCAGTACCGAGACGAGCTCTTCTGCCGAAAGCTCCGAGGCGGCCGAATCGACGAGATTGTGAAGCGCCGTGACAAGCTCTTCGTCATTTTTTCGTCGTCGCCAAATGTCAGCGATAGCTCGTAGGGCTGTGACATTAGCGAAATCGATGTCAACGACACGCTGATATGTCTCGAGGGCTTCATCATCCCGATTGAGCTGTTCATCGAACAACTTCGCTCGCATCGTCAGAACGTGAACACGGTCCTCATCGGAGTCAGCTATGTCGAAGTGACGCTCGAGAACATCTGTGAGCTCACTCCACTTTGCCTGCTTTTCGTAGAGAAACGCCAGCTCGCGAAGAGCTTCCGGATCCTCGCCTCTGAGGTCCAGAACACGTTTCCAACCTTCCACGGCGAGCTCTTCTTGACCGAGGTGCAGAGCCGCTAGGCGCGCGCGCTTGGCGCGAATATCGGCCTCATCAGCATCTCCTCCGGCATGCTCGAGCTCACGCTGGTAGATGAGGTCCAGATTCTCCCACTCGGCCGTCAAAGTGTAGCATCGCTCGAGCGACTCGATCGCATCTTCGTTGTCAGGCTGCAGTTCGTCGAACACGACCCGGTAGGCGACAATCGCATCTTGCAACCGCTCCTGATTGTACTCAACTTCATTTTCGGAACTGGCAGTTGTCTCGCCCTCATCGGAATCCCACAAATCCTCTGGCGTACCAAGCTGCGGGCTCAGCTCGGCATCACTTTCGGAGGGGACCTCCCGAGGTTCGGTCTCTGCAGCTAGTTCAGCCTCCTCCGGCAGACTTTCCTCTGAGCGATCGGCAAAAATCTCCTCGAGCGACGGCTCGGCAACCGCCTCCGTTTCGTCGTCGTCGGCCTCGAGCAACTCTTCGGGTTCGCTCTCTAGCAACCTCGAGCTTGGTGGGGGAGGTGGCGCAGCTGCGCTCGAAGATGGCGGCTCGGCAACACTCGGACTCGGCGGCTCCGTGCCAGGAAGAGCCTCCCCAGGCATCGCGCCTTCGGGCCCCAGAGGCGCTAGACGCTCTTCGTAGGTATGTCCGAGACGAAGATACAACTCGATCTTCTCGAATTCGTCCGAAACAGCCTTGGCTCGAATCTCCAGGACTTGCGCCAGCTCGTGGTACCGGTCCTGATCCGTAAAAATGCGATCGAGCTGCTCGAGAGAATGGAGCTCGGCCGGCGAGGCCTTGAGAATGAAGCGGTACGTTTCGACGGCCTTCTCAATATCAAACAGCTCCTCTTCATACGCGCGAGCCAATCGTTGACCGATCGTAGCGACCGTTGCCGCACCGGCGCCCTCCTTTCGAATCACCTTGGAACAGGCCTCGGCGAACTTCTCCCAGCCTTCGTCGACCACAGCCGCTAGGCGCTCGAGGTCGTCGATCGTTTTTTCGTTGGTTGGCATCTCTTCCAACGCACGAACCAAAAAAGAAAACGCTCGATCGACGTCGATTAATTTTTCTTCGGCCTCCTCGGCCATACGGTGCAGCTGAGCAACCCTGTCTTCCGGCTCGCTCAGCCGACTCAATTGTCCCTCTCGGACATTCAGGAGCTTCTCCCAATCGCCCGACGCTTGATAAAGTGGTTCGAGCACTTCACCGATCTGAAGGAGCTCCACACCATCAGCGAACAGATCTTCGAGTGCTTCAAGAGCCGCTTGGTGCTCTGGCGCTGCTGCGAGCACCTCACGATAGGCTTCGATTGCCTCCGGGATTTGTTCCAGCTGCCGCTGGCGCACCTGAGCAAGTCGGTATTTGAACTCTAGGATATCGTCTGGAGTTTCCCCGAACTCTGCCTCACGGGCGAGCACGTCTGCAAGCTCCCCCCACTTTTCCGTCTGCTCGTACAGACGGTCGAGAGCCGCAAGCGCGGTCATGTTTTCCGGTTCTGCATCAACAACCGTCTGGTAGCGAGCTATTGCGCTCTCGACATCATCGAGCTGCACTTCGTAGATCTGCGCAACGCGAAGGCCGAGTTCGGCAACTCTCTCTGGTTCTTCTGCTAGCTCCGCCAGTTGCTGATCATAGACCTCGGCAACTCTTTTCCACGAGTCCGTCAGGGTGGCGAGCCGCTCGAAACTTTCGAGAACGGATTCCGACTGGCTATCAATCGCAACCGCCCGGGCATAGGTCTCAAAAGCTTCCTCAGCCGCGCCGAGGTTCTCTTCTTGGAGAAGAGCAATCCGCTGGAGAAGGTCAATCGCGGCGAATTGATCTTCTGCGTGTTTCACTTGTACTTCGAGTGCTCCAACCAGCTTATCTGCCTCTCCAGAAGACTCATAGATCTGCTCGAGCACGGCAGAAGCAGCTAGTGGTGCTGTCTCTCCTCGCTGGAGATTTTCGAGCGCTTCGAGCGTCGCACCATGATCTGGTTGAACGCCGAGGAGCTCCCGATAGAGCTCGATCGCACGCTCGACATCCTTCAAGTGCGTTTCATAAAGCCGCGCAACTCGATACTGAAAGCCAACGGACTCCTCTGGATCCGCCGTGAGCTCAGCCTCCCGAGTCAGGACGCTCAGAAGCTCCTGCCAGTTCTCCGCCGTTTGATAGAGAACATCCAAACGGCCAAGAGCGATCAAGTCATCGGGATCGATTTCGAGGATTCGTTGATAGGTGTCAATTGCACTTTCAACGTCCGAAAGCTCACGCTCGTGAACCGCCCCAACTTCGTAGAGAACTTGTTTCTTCTCTTCGACATCGAAGATCAGGTCAACCTTGCGAGAGTAAACAGAAAGCAGTTCCTCCCACTTGGACAGCCCCAAAAACAGTCCAATGAGCGCTTCAACACTCTGGAGGTCCTCCTCATCGAGCTCAAGGACCTTCTCATAGACATGAATAGCTCCCTCCGGCTTTTCCAGAATCTCTTCTTCTATCTGGGCCGCCTCATAGAGCGCCTGTTTCTGCTCCTCGAGCTCCTCGACCATTGTCGCCTTCTTCTGAAGAATCAGCGACATCTCCTGAAACTGCTCCGTCGCCTGATAGAGGCGCTGCAGCGCTTCCGCTGCTTCGACATTCATCGGGTCATTCGCAAGAACCTTCTTGTAAAGCTCGATTGCTTGCTTCGGGTCCCCAACGCTGTCTTCGAGAACCCTTGCTGCCGACATGAAGAGAGAACTCGAGAGCTCCGGATCTTCGACTTCCTCAGCTTGCTTTGCGACGATGTTGGCCAGATCCGAAAATCGATCGGTCGCAGTAGCCAAGCGGGTAAGAGTGTCCAGCGTACCTTCATTGGCTGGGTCATGAGCGAGGGCTCTCGACATCGTTTCGAAGGCAGCATTGAGGTCATTCGCAGCATCTTCGTAAAGCTCGGCAATAGCCCCGAGCAACTCGACCTTGCGATCGCTTTCGTCCGCCCGACGAACCTGCACCTCGTGGACTGAGATGAGCTTCTCATATGAGCCAGCGCTTCGGTAAATCGGCTCCAGAATCTCGGCTACGATGAGCTCATAATCTTCCTCTTTCAATAGCCGCTCAAGAGCACTGAGCGCCTGCTCCTGATGAGGATCTCGTTCGAGGACCTCTCGGTAGCCATCGATGGCCGCTTCGACTTGGCCCATCTTTTCCTCACGGAACTTGGCTAGACGCAGAGTGAGAGAAATAGCCTCAGCTTCGTCCTCGGCCAGCTCCAACTGGGACTCGAGATTCGCCGCAAGTTCTTCCCACCTCTCGAGTTTCGAAAAGAGTTGGTCAAGAGCTCGCAATGCGCGAACGCTACCCGGCTGAGAAGTAAGAACCTCCTGATATGCGGCGACTGCTTCCTCCGGCTTTTGAAGCTGATGCTCGAGCACCTCCGCCATTTCCGAATACAGGGTCTCCACCTCGGTCGGATCGTCACTCAGCTCGATCCGCCTTCGGTAGACAGCAACCAGGTCCGACCATCGCTCTGTGCGGCGGAATAGTGCATCCAAAGCACCCAGCGCTTCTCCGTAGCTTGGGTCGAGCTCGAGCGCCTTATTGTAGGCAGAAGCCGCTGCATCGATATGCTGCTGTTGTTCTTCGAGTGCAGCAAGACGCATCCAATAGTCCAACGCCACGGAAGTTTCTTCCGCTTCCTCTGCAATGGCCTTCAATGTGGCGGCCAGCTTGTCCAATGACTTGGCCCGTTCCGCAAGTTCCTCGAGCTCGACCAAAGCTTCCCGATTCTGGGGATCGGCTTGGAGCGCTCGAGCCTGTGCCGAAACTGCATCCTCAGCCGCACGGAGATGCTCCGAGAAAACCTGCGCCAACTTCCGCAGAAGCTCGACCTTTTCATCAAGATCCTCCGCGACTGAAGCGCGCACCTCGAGCACCATGGCCAAGGACTTCCAATCCTCCAAGGTTTCAAACACCGTCTCGAGGATCTGCGCGGCCTCTCCCCGATACTTGTCGTCCTCCAGGTATGCTTCAAGCGCCTTTTTGGCGCCCTCATGCGCAATGTCCAATTGGAGGATCTCGCGGTAATTGGCAATCGCTTGATCATGGCTCTCGAGCTTTTCCCTCTGCACCTCCGCCAAGCGAAACTTGAGCTCCACCAACTCATCATCGGAGGGAGCGCGCTCGACGCGCTCGCCAATCACACGAGCCTGGTGATCCCAGGCTTCCGTCTCCGCATAAAGTTCATCAAGCGCGGAAAGGGCCGTCTCATCGTCCGGATCCTCTGACAAGACTGCCTCGTAGGTCTCGATCGCAGAGGCAGAGTCCGACATCTTCTCGCGTTGAACGGACGCGATCCCGTACTGCGTCTTTTTTCGTTCTTCAGTGTCGAGAGGGAGCTCGAGCTTGGTTTGATAGACTTCTAGGAGCTCAGTCCAACCTTCAGTCTTTTGATAGAGCGCCTCCAGCGCACCTAGCGCTTCCGTGTTTTCGGGATGATCGTCGTAAACCGTGCGATACTCTGCAAGCGCTTCTTCGACGTTGTCGAGCTCTTGACTGAGAATACGTCCCAAGCGAAGTCGCAAATCGACTTCCGTCTCCGATGCCCCAACCTCCGGAAGGACCTCCCGGTATGCTTCAACGACCTGCTGGAATGCCTTCGAGGCACGCGCCACCTCTTCAGCCCGGTCCAACGTCTCCGAGCGCTCGGGATCCAATGCAACAGCCTCGAGCAGCAGTTCAAGAGCCCGCTTTTTGTCCCGGAGGCGCCCCTCGTAAAGCCCTGCCGCCTGAAGCAGCAATTCGAGACGCTCCTCTTTGTCCTCGACGTGGCCCAGCTTGACCTCGATGGCGTTCGCCAGCCCCTTGGGATTATTTCCCTGCTCGTAAATCGGGATCAGCCGATCGGCCGCATCGAGATTGCTTTTGTCGATATTGAGGATTTTTTCGAGCGCGCGGGAGGCACGATCGGGTTTGCCCTTCTGAGTCATCCATAGCTCAGCAGCCTTGGAGAGCATGTGGATTCGCTGCTCGTCGGTCGCAGCACGGCTTTCGTTGCTTTCAAGGAGACGGATGAACTCATCCCAATTACCAGACTCCTCATAAAACAGCTCCAGGTCGTCCCAACGCCCCAAGCTCACGTACCGCTTCTTCAGCTGCTCCTGAGCCTTCCGATGGCTCGGCTCGAGCGTAAGCAATTGGCGATAGGCCTCGGCCGCCCGTTCGTCGTCCTTCAGTCGATCGCCAGCGATCTGACCGAGTTTGTCCAGATACTCAATCTTCTTCTTTTCATCGTCGGTAACCGGAACAACCCTTTCGAGCACATCAACGAGTTTCTCATAGTTACGCCCCCGCTCGTGGAGTTGTGCCAAGGATCGCAAAGCATCGGCATCCTCCGGATCCTGCTCGAGGACAATATCCCAAAGCTCGATGCAAACGTCGGGTTTCTTGATCTTTTCTGTCGCCAGCGTTGCAATTTCTTTGTAGGCCTCCGTGCGTTCCGGCCCTTCGTCGAGCAACTCGGCTTCCAGCTTCATCAAATCGACGAGCTTGTCGTATTTACGCTGACTCTCATAAGCTTGACGCAAATAGCCTCGCGCATCAGCATCGGCAGGATCCACCGAAAGAATGGCCTCGTTAATCCGAGCAGCCTCAGCCTTGTTCCCTTTCTCCGCGTAGGTGCTGGCAGCCTCACGGTATTTCTCGATCTTCTCGACCGGATCGGAGAGAGCGTCACCCAACGAGACGAGGACTTTCACATATTCATGAGGTCGCTTCTTTGCTGCTTCGAGCTTCTCACGAAGCTCTGCAACAAGAGCAGCATCTTCTTCTTCCTTTGCGGGCGCGGCTTCCGAATCGGCCGAGGCCTCGCTCTTCGCCGATTCCTCTTCTTCCGCTTTCGGCGGCGCGGCTTCCGAATCAGCCATGACCTCGCTGTTCGCCGACTCCTTTCCTGCCTCCAAGCTGGTTCCGTTTTCGTCTTTCACTGGTCGTCGCTCCTCCGAAGAACCTTCCGTACTCGGCACGGAGTTCCCTTCTCTCGAATCGTCGTCAGTCTGCGCGGGTACTTCTTCTTTCATCTTGTTGACCTCGGCAGCATCGCTTGACGTCTCGTCCATCTTTTTCGACTCCTGCATTCTCTCGGAAGGTTCGTCTCGGGTAGGGATTTCTGAGGGACTGGCCAACTCGGACCTGAGCCCGAGCTCCCCAAGGGCTGGGTGGTTGGGGTCCACCTGACAAAGGCACTCGCCGAGGGAGCGCGCACGTTCAATACTATTGAGGTCTTGCCCGGCCACCAGAGTAGCCGTGGCAAGTAGGTAGCTAAAGCCATCTCCGGCCTGCAAATCAGAAACCTGGTTACTAGAGAAGCGCTCGGCTAGCTCCTCTGCAAGGCCCACGAGCACTTCGTGAAGTGATTGATCGCTGGCGGACGCCACCAGGAGGTAGGTGACTGCAGGAGTGAGGTCTACATCCTTCCTGAGAGCCTCGACGAGAAGCGGTACTGCGGCCTTCGGCTGCTGCCTCTGCGCCCATCGAGCGCCCAGCCGAAACCAGAGCTCGGCCCCGTAGCCCATTGCCCCGGCCATGCTGAGAAACGGCTCCTGGATCCCCAAGAGCTCGTCGACTCGGTCCGTTTCGACGAACCGGCCCTCGAAGAGAGCGGCCACACGGTCGTTCAGCGGATCGGCCTGATACGCCTGCAAAAGAAGCTTCTGGGCCTCGTTTTCCGAATAGCTCCGCGCAACTCCTGCAGCGCGCAGCAAAAGCTCCGTTTCAGCCTGTGGTTTCTTGGCCGTTTCCAGCTGCCGCAATAGATCTCGGACTCGCTCGCTGGCGTCTCGCGCATCCGCTCGAGCATCTTCAAGCAGATGCTCCACTGGCTGCCCCTGGGAGACCGCATCGGCGTACGCGCTGGCCGCTTCTTGCCTCCTCCCTTGATCAATCAAGAGATCTCCCAACTCTCGATAAAGATGGCCTCGGTGCGCTGGAGACTCAGCGGCACCGAGTTCGATCGTCAAGAGTTTATGAACCAGCGGAAGACGACCCAGCTCCCGATACACCTGACGAGCGGCACCGATCACGTCGAGACGCGAATGGTCGAGCCTATGGGCCTCCTGGAAATGCTGGAGCGCTCCCAGTCCGTCCAAAAATTGATGACGAAGCAGTCTTCCTAGTGCGGCGTGAGTCTTCGCGGCATCTTCGTCGGTACGAGCCGACTCCACTTCTTGCTTCTGCAGCTGGAGATAGGCCTGGTGCTCCTGAGCCGTCCGGATCCTACCGGCGCTGGCAGTCTCGCTCATATGTCTCTCTCGCCGCCCTTGCCTACATCATACGGAAGCAACCTACTAACAACCACCTTATATGACAGAAATATGCGGCGGGACGTAGAGCAAAGCTCCACGTCCCGTCGCCATCAGACAAAATCCTGCTTTCATCCGGCTCCCCCAGAGCCTCTTCGGTCGGAAGCCATCCACTTTAGCTTCCGGCCCGAATTCAACTACCGAGCTTCTGAAGGAAAGAATTGGTTTGCGAACACTGAGCCCGAAACTTTTTCGCTGATTTCCCTTTGCAAGCGCGCTTCTGAAATGACTCGAGAAGGCGCTTCGCTTTCTCCTTCTGCGGAGGATCCATGCTGGCATAGGTCGAACCCAGGTGGAATTTCGCCTCGGGGTGAGTTTCTCCACCGATCTCGTATGCTCGTTCTACGGAAGCCAGCATACGGGCCTTATCACCCGCGTTCTGAGCCACATTGAAGGTCAAAAGGTACATATTATAGAGGTGGTCGCGCGACTCCTCGGTCGGCTCCACCGTCTGAGTTCCCTGTTCCAAGACATCAGCCGCCTCATCGTACATTTTGAGTGCCTGATACAGCTCGGCAAGGGTCACATAGAAGTAGGGAACCCGAGGATCGTGCTCAATCGCCTGTGTAAAACTCTGAAGAGCTCCTTGGAGATCGTCGGTCCACCACTGTGCCTCACCAAGCAGTTGATAGCACCAGGCACGATTCGGATCCTTTTCGATGCATTTTTTGAGCGGTTCCTTGGCCTGCTCCCACGCATCCGGATTCCCGGCTTCCGCAAGCTTGGTCAAAGCCAAGCCGCGTTTCTCCCAATAGTTGGCAAACTCAGGTGCAACCTGAACTGCCTTGGAGAGGGTCGAGGCCATCTTATCCCAATCTTCTCTCTTCTCGTACGCTTTCGCGAGCTTCCAGATAATGAGATGATTGGTCGGATCGAGCTGGATGGCTTGCTCGTATTTCTGAATGGCACCTTCGGTGTTTACGGCAACCGCCTTGTCGCCCTCGTTCGCTAGCTCGATCGCCTCGATATGATCGCGGCTACACGCGGTGGAGGAAATCCCGAGGGCCACGGCGAGGGTCAACGCTCCGTGCTTCATGGTCTGGATCAAGGACATTGCTGACAGCTCTTTCTTTTCCGTCGATTCTTTTTCGCGAGGTACGTTTGGTGACTCGTGCTTTCGTGCTCCGGAAGACAGCCCCAGGAGAGCCTGAGCGACCGGACTACCGTCCTCGAGGTTTTGCGCGCCCGCTCAAAACCTCGCCCATCGCCCGCGTGGCTTTCTGCCCCGAACGAAACTCCCGTTTTACTGTTGGCAGAATGGCGGAGCGGGTGCGCGAAGTAAAGGCCAAGAACACGAAAACGTAGAGGCTTCGAAGGGCCTTGGCAGACCACTTATGTCCTTGGTCTTCTTCTGGCCTGGGGCGATTATTAAGTCCGGAAAACGCGCACCAAAAGGCGCACGCCCTCCTTCTCCGGATATTCGGCCAAGCCAATAGGAAACATGTTGGCCGACTCGCCGGTTCTCCATTCCGTGGCGGAGGACGGTCGGACTCCGCTAGCTCCGCCAGCCCCTCATCAGCCAGGACTAAACATGATTGGGTAGGTCACCGTTACGATGCCCCCTTCCGGCTGCGGAAAGCTGAGCCCGTAAAATGCCGAGATCACACAACTCACCACACCACTATCCGGAATGTCGGAGCCACCATTTCCGACGTTGGAAACCGAGCCATCCCGGCCAATCACGAACCGCACACCGACTCGGCCTTCCAAGTTGGGGTTACGGGCAAGACCTTGCTCGTAACACATCCGAAAGCGGCCAAAGTTTTGACGCACGATACGCTGAATGACCTCGGGAGGAAGGCGGCCATTGACGTTGGTTGCCCCCATTCGAACCTTGGGCGCCTTGGTCTTATGCGAGCCACCAAGTCTTCCGTGCCCCGAACCGAATCCTTGGCCCGTCCCCGTACCGGCTCCATGACCAAGAGTCCCAATATTGCCAAGGCCAATGCCTTCACCGCGGCCACCGCCGCCTTCACCGATACCCGAAAGTCCCAATCCGCCGGACCCGAAGGCATCTCCAATCTCGTCGCCCCACATATTTCCACGGGCGCTCACGTCATCCATCCCTAGCGATGTGTCACGGCCCCAAGGAGCGGTCGGAGCATTGGGGTCGCCTGACGCTCCAGCGTTGAGTAAGCCAATCATACCGAAGTCGCGCGCTTCCCGCAGAGCTGCCTGACGCGCAAGATGGGGATCGGGATTGTCTTTAGGCCCCTTGACCGCATAGCGCTTGTTGGTCGCTTTGCTGGTCTCCTTGCCCATCGACCCCTCTTCACCCTTGGCTCTCTGGCCGGTGCCGCCCTCCTTGTTGTCCGCATTTTCGGCGACAACATCTTCTGTTTTTTCTTCCTGCTCTCGTTCGGCAGCGGCATTGAGATACTGCTGAATGAGAAGGAGCCGATCCTTGTCGATCTCACTCTCATCCGTCAGACCGAGCGGCGGGACAAAGTACGCCATTGCCGCAATCAAGCTACCAAAGGCAGCCAGCGACAACCCGAAATACATGAACACCGTATAATCAATGCCAGCTCCGAGCCCTTTCTTGATGGGCTTGCCAGCGTTGACCGGCGTTACCGTGAAAACGAAACCATTGAGCTCCACCTTGGCCTTGGCGCCGTTCGGCAACTGAAGCTGATGAGCTCCCGGGAGCTCCCCACAGGGCTGCGCCTGTGCTCGCGCCTGATCCAGCGTCATCTTGGGCTGCCCAGGCAGCTCGATACTCCCTGTAGCACCCTGAGGAATGACCACCGCGCAGCTTCCCACGTCGCCGATGACAATCGGTGTTTTCCCTGCAGGAAGCTTCTCGGCCGGAATGAAGAAGTCGGCCGCTTCCTTTCCGCTTCCCTCTCCTACATAGAAGTTCCGGGGGGGAGACAGGTGCGAGACGTGAAGTATGTTGGAGCCCCAACCGACCATGACCTCGCAGGCGGGGGCTGCCGTCTCCACCTCATCGGCAGGAACATCCGGACCGCTCTTGAGCATCTCATAGGTATAGGTCCCCGGAGGCGCGTCATCGGAAACCGGCTGCGCGGCGCCACCAGCACTCGCAAACGGATTGCTTGAACCGCCCGCGAATGGGTTCGACGCTGCGCCTGGCGACGAAGCAAAGGGGTTCGATGCCGCGGCACCGCTGCTGCCAAAAGGATTCGACGCCTGAGCTGGCTGAGCCGCCCCGAAACCGCCTGCCGCCGCCCCAGCCGCGAACGGGTTGGACGAAGCCGCAGCCGGCGCAGCAGCTGGCTGAGCCTGCGCTCCTGCCGCATCGACGCGCTCAAGCACGATCTTGGTCCCCCCCACCAAAATCTGATCGCCAGCATTGAGTTTGCACTTGTTGACGGGGGCCCCGTTAACCTGCGTCGCGGGCTCGTTCCCCAGATCGATCAAGGTCACATCATCAGGACCCCCGACCTCGATCACGGCATGCATCCGAGACGCGAGGTCGTCTTCGATCTG
>CAYTRQ010000040.1:16738-21899 GCA_964440025.1 uncultured Polyangiaceae bacterium
GATGGCTCTTCGGATCTTTACCCACCTTGATGATGTCCTGACCAACGGTCTCGCGACGAAGAAGCTGGTCGGCTTGGTACAATGCAAATGTAAGAACGGCTTTGGACATTTGTGGCTACTGGTAGCGCGAAGGCGCCTGCTGGGCCGCAATGCGGCGAGGGGCCGATGAAGCAATTTGCCACACCAGCAATCAATTGAATCAACAGAGGGGGCTGCGCCGAGTCACTTGCCCAACACTAGCCCAAAACTTGAGAAAACTGCCTCAGACAGGTGGTTTCGAAGCGAGAGGAACTCCTGCGGCATTCCAAACCTCGGGTCGGAATCGAACCCAGGCTGGAATAGGCCCCAGCCGCTCTCGAGCGACTGTCCTCATCTCTTCAGACAACCAGAAGCGTCAAAGGTTCTCGACTGACTTCAGCAGTTCCGGAATAAAGTGAGTTCGGGGGCGGATCAGCGTGGCGCGCTGAGCTCCGCGCCGGACCCGAATTCGGGCGTCGTTCGGTCCAAATCCTCCGGCACTCAAAGGGTCATCATCGAATTCGTAGCCGTAGCCCTCTTCGCCTTCGGACTCCTGGACCGCCACATCCTGTGCAGAAGCTGCCGTCGCAAGGCCCGTTACAAGCGCTGCGGCCAGAAACGAGATAGCCATTTTTTTCATTGGATCTACCCTCACTTAAATGTTCCTTTGGGTTACAGTAGGAGTGTAGCCACCAGACTCCGCTCCCGTCAACCTGGATCCGCTCCACCCTGTTGCCAACCTCTCCTGCCAAGCAGATCGCTCGAAAAAGCAACAACGAAAGGCGAGATGACAACGGAAAAAGCGCCCGGGCGGAAGGCCTCGGGCGCCGTGGGAGGAGCTTTACTCCTTCGGCTTCGGCTTCTCTTTGGCCTCGCCTTCTTTCTTTTCGGAAGTCTCCTCAGCCTTTGCCTCTTCTGCCTCGGCCTTCTTCTTGGCTTCTTCGGCTTTCTTCGCTTCTTCTTTGGCCTTCTTGGCTGCGGCTTCCCGAGCTTTTTGCTCCTCTTCTAGTCGCTTGGTTTCCTTCATGAAGGCAATCGTGTCCTCCATGTCCTGGATCCTTTGCTCGGAACGCTTCACCGCTTCTTCGAAGCCTTCCTTCCCCTTGGCCTTGTTGATGAAAGACTGGTACTGCGACTTGGCCTTGTTGAACGCCTTGATGGTGGCGTCCATGTTTTCAGCCCGCTTGGCCCGGAACTCTTGCGCAAGGATCGCCTCGTTGTAGTACGCTTCGGGCCGAGTTGGCTCAAGCTCCTTGGCCGCATCCAAGTGTTTCTGCGCTTCCGCAACGTTCTGCGAGTAGTTTTGGTTGTTGATGCTACCGCGGAGAGCCAGTGCCAAGCCAATGTGCGCCTCATAGGTATCCGGACGCAACTTCAAAGCCGCACGATAAGCCTTCTCAGCCTCGCCAAAGCCTCGGAATGACAGGTTGACCGCGGCGTAGTTCATTTGGGCTTCGAAAAACTCGGGGTTCAAAGCCACCGCACGTTTGAAGGCCTTGACCGCACCATTGTAGTTTTCAAGCTCAACCAGAATTAGCCCGGTTGTGTTGTGAATCGGTGCGTAGTTGGGATTCTTCTTTTGGGCTTGCGACGCGACAAGCGCAGCAAGATCCAGACGCTGCTTGTTGATGCGCTTCTTCGAAGAGCCGGAAACCACCATGCTTCCCTTGGTGCGCCCGGTATCCCCTCGCGCCTGCTCCAAATAGTAGATCGCGAGCTGGTTGAACGCCGGCATGAAGCTGTCGTCCAACGCCAACGCGCGCTGGAGATTCAAATGAGCACACGACAGGTCATCGTCGCACCCAGGACCTCCAGTATCGCCGCCTCTGCGCATCTGGAGCGCAGCGAGCGCGACGAGACCTTCCGTGTTCTGGAACTTGGCGTCGCGAATGATTTTGTCGAGCTCCTGGATCGCAGCGTCCAGGTTCTCGTTCTTCTTGAACTTATAGAGCGCCAGCTGGGCTCGAGCGCGGTGGAAGTTACTTTCAATTTCCAATGCGCGCTTGAAGTGGGCAATGGCTTCTTCGTCTTCCCCACACCGCTGGTAGCTCAAGCCAGCATTGTAAATCGCTTCAGGGAGCTCATTTCCGCCAGCTTTCCTTTGGTCCGCTGACGCCTGCTCGAACTTCTCCGCGATAGCCGTGCAGACTTCCGATTTCCACGTCCCAGCCTTTTCGTGCTGAACGAAGGCATCGAGGGCCGACTTGAACCCAGCTGCCGCTTTCTTGGACACGACATTGCCGGACTTGTCCTTGAAGTCGCTTGGATTCTTGACCTTTTTGTTTTGCTTGCCAGCGCCACCGCCGCAGGCCACGGCGGTGCAGATCAGGCCAAGGAACGCGAGGTTTTTGAAGGTATTCATCTTCTTTCTCCGCTTCATCAGTGAGAGCTCAGTCTTTGTCTTCGCTCTTGTTGGCCTCAGCCTGTTCTTTCATCTTGGCCTTTTCCTCTTCCGTGAGCTCCATCACAATCACGTGAGGTTCTCCGCCTAAGTCTAGAGGATAGGCCCGTTCATCGAGCGGGTTGTTCACCATATCGGGAGCTCCGCGGAACTCATCAATCAGGTGGAACTCGGCCTTGTAGTTCTCGGCAAGCCATTCCTCACAGTCACGACTGTACTGATCGAAGTACTGATACTTTACCGAATAGCCCAGGCAAATCTTATAGGCTCCCTTCGCCTGCTGCTTGAACGGCTCCGAAGCGTCATCGAGAGCGCCATAGTAGGCCGTACGAATTTCGTAGTCTTTCTCCCACTCCTTGGGAATCGGAGCCGATCGGAATTCAGCAACGAAGGTTCCCCACATGTCGCCGACCTGTGAACCAGCGGCGATGACCCAACGTGGCGGCGGTACAGGCTGAAGATCGATGATCTCCTTGTACTCCTTGGCCACCTTCATGATGGCCTCCTTTTTCTTGGTGTACCAATCCTTCACCTTGGTGTTGATGTGCTTGGTAATCCCCTCCTTGTCCTTGCGGCCCTTGTATTCGGGGAACTCCAAGCTATCGACCTTACGCTCCTTCTCACGCTCCGCGTCGTAGAAGTGCGCTTCACCAACTGCCTCGAGAGCACGCCCGAGCTCGCGGGCACCGCCACCAGCCTCGTTGATGGCCTTCTCGCCTTTTTCGGGATCTTTCCAGAGACGAACGACCTTGGCGTACTCGCGCTTCGCCGAGTAACCAGTCTTCATTCTGTCGTATGCTCGACCAAGTAGCGCGTGGGCCTGCATTCGGACATCCAGCGACGCGCTGCGATCGATCAGCCGCATGTTGCTCCCCGAGAGGGCCTTGCGCACTTCTTCCCACTTACCCTTATCGCCGTAGTTGGCAGCGATGGCGAAAGCGATCTGAGCGGTTTGCTTGGGTTTGCGAACACCAAACTTGCGCTTGAAAACGCTCGCGTCCTCGAGTGCCTTTTCTTCGTCACCCAAACCAAGTCGAAGAACCACAGCGTCGGAAAGCGCCTGATCGGCGTCGTCCCCCTTGTAGTTGGTTTCCTCCGCGTAGCGCTCATAGAAGCTTGCCGCCTTGTCGTACACAGCAATGGCTTGGTAGTTGCCGCCGATCTCATAGATGGCCTTCTTCGCAAGATCCGTTTCCTCCATCCCATACTTGGGATTCAGCAAGATCATACGGGCCTGGATCGACTTGGCGAGCAGACGCCCCGCCTGATAGGCGCGAGCCATATTGTAGACGATTTCGTGGGCCTGCTCGCACTGCTTGCCGGGCTCACCACGCGCCATCCGCTCTTCACAATAAGTTCGCCAAATATCGAGATAGGCGTCACCACCGGCAATGTAGTTTTCACGGGCCTCGCCGTAGTTCCCTTGATCGGCCTGCGAATCGGCCAACTCGACCTTCTTTTGCGCGGCTAGACGCTGAACGTCGAACTGGATGCGAGTGAGCAGCTCACACTGCTCCTCATTTTCCCGGAAGTCCTCACCTTCACAGTAGTTTTCGAGGAAAGCCGGGACATCCGCCGCCATTTCATCGAAGCACTGGGTCTTCCCAGCCTTCGCCCCAAGCACATTCACTGCTTCCAGGTAGAGCTGAGCGGCAAAGATGCCAGCGTCGTGATCGGCGTGATTGAGAGCAATGTCCCGGAAGCCGAGAGCCGCTTCTTCCCAATGCTGAGCTTCGAAGTAAGTACGCGCCCGAGCGTATTTCACCTCGACGTATTGCTCCATGGCTTCCGCATCACCCTTTTTGGGGGTGATGTAACAGACGTATCTGTTGAAAGCCTGGACCATGCCCTTCTGCATGGTGGAGAGCTCCTTCGGCTTGAACTTCTCCCACTCACCGGTATCCGCTTCCCGGTCCTCCGCAGATGCGCCTTCAGGGCCCAGACCTTTCCCTTCGCGGTCCGACTTTCCCTTGTACATCTGGTCGTACATCTTCTGGTAGCAAAGCACCGAAGCATACGCCGCCTCAGCAGCATCGGGACCCGTGGGGTCGGCTTCAACGACAGCGTCGAACGCCGGGCCACACTCTTCCCACCTCTTGCGGAAGTAGAGAAGGTCGGCCATCGCATATTTGATCTTGTAGAGCGTCGGCCAATCTTCCTTGACGATGCGTGGAAACTTGAACTTGGCAAAGTCACCCGGCTCGAAGTTATCAACGACGAGCTTGTAGACGTCGGTGGCCAGGTCCATCGTCTTTTCGTCGCCCGTACCGCGGACTCCGCCAGTGCCAACCGCTTCGAGGTGCCAGCTCATGGCGGTCTCCGTCAGTAGAGCAGCGGTCTCGTTCTGACACTCCAGCTTCTTCTTGTCGGAAACGCCCATGTCGGCGAACTCATCCATGGCCTGAAGCTGATCCTTGAGTTCTTTGACGATCTTGTTCTTGTCGGAGGAGTAGTTGGCCTGCACCGCTTCGGTGATCTGCGACTGATACGAACACCAATGCTCGCTCTTGTCGCGCGACATCAGGTTTTCATAGAGTCGAATCCCTTCGTCGTAGTGCCCGGTATCCATGTACGCGAACCCTAGGTCGCGCATCATTTCCAGGGTCTTCTTGTTCGAACCCCCACTGTCACCACTGAGGGGCTTGAAGTAGTTGTAAGCCCGTTCGGGCTGCTCGCTCGCGGCATAGACGGGGATGAGGTCGCGACGCGACGGATAGATGAACTCGAATAGGATGAGGTGGC
>CAYTRQ010000041.1:0-21675 GCA_964440025.1 uncultured Polyangiaceae bacterium
GAGAAAAGTGGTCTCCCTACCGACCACTTTTATGTGGTCGCAGCACTAGTGACGCGACAATGAATTATTGATCCCTGGGATCGACAAGCCGATCGAGTTGTGATCTATCGCACTTCATGAAGAGTGACGCACGCATTCGGCTGAGGCCTCTGGAGAAGAAACAGTTGGAGGAGATCCTGTCGAGTCCGGATTCAGCACGCAGGGTGCGCGTACGGGCTCAAGTATTGCGGCTCTCGGCAATGGGGTGGTCGGTCGCGTCGACTGTGGAGGCGACGGGAGCGTCTCGTTCGACCGTAGGAAGAGTCCGGCGGTGGTTTCGCGAGCTGGGACTCGATTCGGCGCTCTACGATGCAGAGCGCAAAGGTCGCCCTGCGCTTTGCGACAAGATGCTCGACCCTCGAAGCGATGCGACAATGCTACTCTACATCGAGACGCAGAGTACAAGAGAAGAGGCGTCGCCAACATCTTTGGGGTCGTTGAACCTCGAGCTGGGCGCCACCTCACTCGTGCGACAAAAGACCGCAAGAGCGCCGCGTTTGCCCGACTCGTGCGCGACATCGAACGCGCCTATCCGAAGGCAAAGACTATCCACCTCGTGATGGACAACCTCTCGACGCACACAAAGAACTCCCTCATCAAGACCTTCGGGAATGAGGAAGCCACCCGCATCTGGAGTCGCTTTTCAATGCACTATACTCCCAAGCACGGCAGCTGGCTCAACCAAGCAGAGTGTGAGCTGAGCATTTGTGTACGACAGTGTCTTGGAAAGCGGCGCATCGGGTCCCTGGCGCTGCTCAAGAAGGAAACTGCTGCTTGGAACCGACACGCAAACCGTCGTCGCATCACCATCGACTGGAAGTTTTCCGTCAAGCAAGCCCGAGAGAAGTTCGGCTACCGTAGACGCAAAACTTCCTTGTCAGAGGACTAGCGCGCGCCGAAGAAGTGATTGCAGCTTGTGAGCAGTTCTGGTCCTCGCTCGACTCTCCTGGTACACGCCTGCGTTCGCCAACAGCCACGATGTCGCCGCTCGCACCAGAGAACACTCTGCCGGACGCGGGCAAGAGCACCGAGCTCAAGGACGCACCGACGTGCAGCACCCGCCCTCTCGCGTAGGACCCCCAGTCGGTCTACATCAACGTGACTTTCGACTGATCGCTCGCCGAGGATTCGGTGATGGCTGGAACGCCTATGCGCCTTCCATGGCCTGGTTTGGCGATCATCTCTACGTGGCCACCACACGGGGCAATTTTCCTTTGATGAAAAAGCGCCTTCCCATAGGCCCCGCACCGCCGGAGCTGATTCGCGTCTACCCGGACAAGAGCTGGGAGCTCATCGTCGGTGAAAGCCGCAACACTCGAGACGGGTATAAGCAAGCCATTTCCGGCTATCTGCCGGGGTTCGACAACTTCTTCAACGGCTACTTCTGGCGGATGTGCGAGCACCAGGGCTGGCTCTACTTGAGTACCTTCGAGTGGAGTGCTTTCTTGGGCTACGCTAACCGCTCCAATTGGCCCCAGGCTTTTACCAACATCATCAACGATGTGGGCCCAGAGAGTATTCTGGAGCGGCACAGCGGCTTCGACCTGTACCGCAGCCATGACGGTCAAAACTGGGTCCCAGTGACCACCAACGGTATGGGTAACCCCTACAACATCGGTTTGCGCACGCTGGTTTCCACCGAGCACGGGCTCTTCTTGGGCACGTCGAACCCCTTCGGGCCTCAGATCATGCAATTGGGAAAGGACCGGTACGAGCCCAATCCCCGGGGCGGCTGTGAGGTCTATCTGGGAAACCACGACACGACCCACGATTCCCGATAGACAATCCGCGATTCGTCGGCAAGAAGCAGCCAACACGGGGTCCGTCCTCGCTTCGAAAGGCCCCGAAAAGGGCGAACGACGGAGTCGCCTTCTTGCGCGGCGAACTGCACAAGGGAAATCTACGGCAAATCGATGGTTCGCAGGAACGCCTCGACTTCGCTCGTGTACTCACCGGGACGTCCCAACTCTTCATTGAGTTCCTTGTGAGACTTGGCTACTTCGATGACGCGAACACTCCCGCCCAGCCTCTGCGCCTTTTGCATGAAGTCTCGGGCCTGCGCGCAAGATTCGCGGCGTTCGCTCGAGCAGACCGCCAAAAAGGCTGCCTCGAGACCGGTCAGGCGGTGGTAGGGGGAGGCTGCTCTCCAGTAGTCCGGGCTGGCACCAAACACCCGGTCGTAGAATCGGAAATGCCGCCGCTGCATGATCCTTTGCACATCGAAAGCAGCACTATCCAGGGCTACGGTGCCTCTCCACGGCGCGGCTCCCTTCTTCTTGCGCAGCGTGGGATCGGCCGCCAAGAGGGACACCAAATGGGCGCCCGCGGAATGGCCGATCACGACGACGCGGTTGGGATCGGCGCCCCATTCCTTGGCGCGGCCTTGCACAAAGGCCAGCGCTAGAGCCACGTCCTCGGCCTGCACAATCGGGTCGACGGGTTCGTCCATACGATAGTTGACGGAGACCAGGGCATAGCCCTTTCGCACCCAATGGCGACGCTTGTTCTCCACGACCGCCGGCATCGCCTTGTCGCCCAAGAACCACGCGCCCCCGTGCACCATGAAGAAGATGGGCGCGTCCTTGCGGCGGTCGGGAAGATACACGTCCAGCTTGTTTTGGGGGTGAGGACCGTAGGCGACGTCTTGGTACGTGGTAGGCTCACCGCTCGAGCTCGTCGTGTCCATCCGTTTGCCCTCATCACCTTCGAGCGGAGAGGACTCACTCCCCTCCGGTTCGCGCTTGCCTTCCCAAGAACAGGCGAGCGCCATCGCGATCGAAAGGAGCGCCACGCCAACCGTCCGGTAGCGATCTTTTTTGCGCGAACTTTCCCCGAGAGTCATTCCAAAAACGCTCTTTGGGGTCCGTCGTAGCCCCTCGTCGCAAAAATGTCGTGAATCTTGTGTGTGAAAACGCGGCTGGGGAGAACAGGAGAACAAACGTGAAAATCGGAGAACAAACGTGAAAATCGCCCATCTGTCGAAGTAGACCCGACCTTGGCGAGAAGGTCCACCCCGATGACCCCACCCAGGGCGGACGTTCAGAGTGCTCCCTCAGCAGAATCTTCCCCGAACTGCTCCCGGTGCTCTATCTGAAGACGCATCCCCGCGCAGTCGCGCTCGAATCCGAACGCGGGCCCCGAGGCTCGACTGCTGCCCGTCAAAAGGAAAAGCGCAGCTGCCCGAGCGGAGCCCACTGGGTACACCGAAGAGGCTCGTTGGCTCGGCTTCGCCCAGCTGCGCGGCAGAGTGTTCGGCGAGTTGGCGAGGCTCCTTCTTCGGGACGACCTCGGAGCGCAGCTTGGCATTCGGCGCGAAGACCCCATGAAAGAGAATCATACTGAACTGAGATCATATTGAACTGAGATCATACTGAACTGATGAGGAGGAATCATCGCGCAGAGCCGTGAGATTGAGATGAGGTCGAGGGGAAATTTTTCGTTGATTTATTTTTGGGGATTCGATATGCCAATATGCCTGTGGCAAGTAGCGGCCTGAGGCCGAACGAACAGGCATGGGGGTAGGTGAGTGGGGACTCTCCAATTCCACTTGAAAAGAACAATGTGAAGTAGACTCGACGCGCCATGGCGTGTGTCGGCGTGTGTCCTCAATCGCGAGCAACGCTCGCACGGGGACGTTTGTGCTCAATTTCTGGCCCGAGATTCCACGATGACCGAAGTTCCGAATCCGTACACCATCCACATCGAGCTGTTCTGGCAAGACGGGACACGTCCCAATCAGAACGAAGTGGCCCGAGTCAACGCCTTTGAAGAAAACAACCAGTGGCGCGGTCAAAGTGGTTGGGACCCGAATACGGGAGGATGGCAAGACCTGGTGGTGCAGCCCTATCCCGCCATTTCCGACCTTCTCAACCTGAAATTTCAGGTGGTGAGTACGTCCGAAAACGAGCTCCATATGACCGCGGTCTACCAGTCGGTGCCAGATAAGGCGACGATCAAGATCGTTATCGGTGTGAGCGACGAACTCATCCCACCCGGCGGGTCGAGTGGCACTCAGTTTACGGCAAGTGGCAACGTCACAGACCATACGGGGGCAGTGGTCACCGTGGGCAGCGTGGAAGTGTGTGACGTGACCAATGGGCAGACCGCCGTGCTCGGGACTTCGCCCCTGGACTCAGGGGGAGGGTATTCCGTGACCTTCGAACTGGCCGACTTCGAGAACAATGGCGGTCAGCAACATTCGCTTCCGAACCTCGTGGTGAAATATCAACCCCCGGACGGAGGTACTGTCGTCGAAGCCACGCCGAGCGGGCCGGTAGGGCAACATACCGTCATCAACATCGTCCTGCCCGATCCGAATGTCGGGACAGGCGATCGGGTGGTGTTTGGTGAAGTGAGGAACCGGCTTGGCCTGGCTGTCGCGAACCTGTTTGTCGAAGCCTATGCCCTTTCGTGGACGACTTCGGGCATCGCGGAAACCAAGTTGGGTGAAGCCTACACGAGCGCAGCGGGGGCGTACCGGATCCCGTACTCCATGCCGGGCATTGCCGGTGAGCTTGCCGAGTGCGGAGGCGAACCGGACCAGGTGACGGTGAGCGTCTACGTGCGAAAGCAGGCGACGGATCCCGATCCCTTGGGCCAGGGAGGGCCTGTTTTCGACGCGCCACCCGAGCTACGTCTCGATTTGACTGTCGATGCGGAGGGTTCCGGCACCTATTCTGACTATCGCTCCCTACACGATCAGCTTTCGCCCTGCCTGGGTAGCCTCGAAGAAGAGAAATGGGCGACCATCAACAGTCTTGTGGAACGGGCGGATTACATGGACTTCGTCGCTCAGGCGAGCGGTGTGGAGCCGACACGCTTGCGGGCCTATGTATCTGCTTGGGTGATCAGTGGCGAGATCAACGCCAAGGTTTTTGACGGCGTCGAAACCTTCGAGAAGGAAGTTGTTTTCGGTCTCATTCGAGAAGGCTTGGGAGAGTCCCTTCAGGAGCTGCTGGAGGCAGAGCCGTCCGAGTTTTTGACGACCATGTTGCGCGCCGTGGAGCGGGGCACGGTGTCTTCTGAGTTCCTTCCACGGCTCGAACCGGACGCGGAGAATCCACTTCAAGACGAGTGGGCGGAAATTCTAGCGTACTATCTGACCGAGGGGGAAAACGCCTGGCAGGCAGACCTGATTCGGCTCGTCATTGCGGGGGACGACCCGGCTTCGATCGACAGAAGAAAGGAGATTGGTCGACGCTACTACGGTTGGGAAGCCACCGTCGATGAGTTCTTCAAAAGTCTGACTGAGCCACGAGAGGGAGAGGCGGAAGCTTTGCTGAGCGACGAGGAGGCCAAGAGCTTGTCCTTCGTCTTCGCGGTCTACGAGCGGGGAGACAAGTTCTTGCCTCTACCCCAAGTGCTTCTGCCCGACCGCATCAGCCGTGAGTGGGAGACCGTGGATGACTTGGCGCGCGTGGAGTTGCTGACCAGCGGGACGGATTCGGGGTGGATGGACTACGCGCTTCAGGCAGCCCAGGTACTCGCCACGGCGGAAGTTCCCTACGTGTATCCCGGAGACGTTCCCGGCGCGACCAACGAGGAAAAGCAGCGCATCTATGCAGAGCGGTTGTACGACAAGTTCGGCCGTGACCTCGAGGATACGCGCTTCACGGCTCAGCTCACTTCTGCCGCTGCGAGCAGCGGGGACCCTGCGATGCAGGCCGTTGCCGAGTTTCTGAACGAAAACCCCGACTTCGACTTGCGTGGTGACAATCTTGATCGCTACCTGGCGGACAACGACATCGAGATCACCGACCCGGTACTGCTCGACAACCTCAAGAGAACCCAGCGCGTAGCTCGCTTGACCCCGGAGTACGAACACGCAGCGAAGCTAGTTGAGCTGGGACTGGACTCCGCCGTAGCCATTTCGCGCGTAAAAGAAGCTGACTTCATCGCGACCTACGCCGAGGAGCTGGGAGGGCTCACTTCAGCTCGGAGCATCCACCGCTTGGCAGCGCGCTACGCCACGGATGTGATGGCCACCATCCTCCACTATCACCGCAGCGTCACCGACGCGGGCGGGATCATTGCCTTTTCCGACCATCCCAGTTTCGAGTCACTGGTGACGGAGACATCAGGAGAAAACCCCAACAAGTATCCGAATTGGGTCACGCTTTTTGGGGCCCACAACAACTGCAATACTGCCCATTGTGAAACGGTTTTGAGTCCCGGTGCTTACCTAGCGGACCTTCTCCAGTTTCTTCCCAGTTCCGCTGCGCAGCGATTGTCCTTTCGCCGACCCGATCTGCAGGACATGGAGATCACGTGCGAGAACACAGAACTTGCGGTGCCCTACATCGACCTAGTCAACGAGGTGCTCGAGGCCGCGATTGCTCCGCACCGGGTCGTTCTTTCGCTGAGTCGCACGCAGATGGAAAACGCGGCGGACGGCCCTGGAACAGACCGCGACTTGTTGTTCTCCGAATTGCGCGCCGCCGGCTATGTGCTCAGTGAACGGACGGTGGTATTTCGCAGTGCCGCCTACCGAGCGACCTCTCCGGTTCGGTACGAATGGGTGGTCCGCGATGACGGCGTGCGTTTTCGCGTGATCGAACAGGGCGGGGCGCGGGTGGCCTGGGGCGCACTGCAAACGAGTGGCACCGCAGAGTCTCCGGACGTCTTTCCAGAACACGTCAATGAGGCCGCGTACGCCGAACTGCAGAATGCGATTTTCCCTTTTTCATTGCCATTGGCGTTGGAGCGCGAGGAAATTGACCTGCTTTTGATGGAGCGCCGCTCGTCGCGCGACGAGGTGCACGTGGCCTTCCGCACGGACCTTTCTTTCGCAGGTCTTCTGAACAACGGAAGCTACGCGCTCACCCGTCTGAATCTCATGGAAAAGGAGCAGAACGCCTTTTTGTCGAGCTCAGAGGCAGCGCACGAGTACTTTGGCTTCAGTGAAGAAGCTGGGGAGATCGAGCTACCCCGTCCAGAAAATCCTCACTCCACGCTCAGGGGCAACTGGCTGCAGTTGTTGGCACAGGTCACGATCTTTTTGCATCGGACGCGCATTTCCTTTGAAGATCTGCTGGACCTTCTAGAAACGGATTTCATCAACGGTGGCGACACCGATCCGGAGCGACTGCACTTGAACGCGCGGGTCGAAGACATCGAAAACTGCAACTACTTCGACTTCCAAATCGAGCACCTTGCTCCACCCGAGGGCAATCCAAATACCGAACCAGCCGTCGAGCGCGCGCGTCGCCTCAGCCTGGTGATCAGGCTCTGGAAGCGTTTGAATCTGCCGCTGCGGGCGCTGGACCACTACCTGCTTCATGTAGAAGGGGATGCTCGGCCCACGGACCTGCGCCTGCTTGCGGCCATACTGCGCACGCAGGACGCCACAGGCCTCTCTTTCCAGGACGTGGTTGCGCTTTTTGCACCACTGGACCGACGTCGTACACGAAGACAGCGCCGAAGTCCTTTTGATCAGCTCTACCTCAATGGCTCTCCCGATCAGCCGGAGTACCTGGTTCTCGATGGTGTCGCGCGGGGCCAGAGCACGACGATTTCTGCCGCTGACATCGGCTTCCGTTCTTACTTTCGGGCGGTGTTTGGTCTCAGTGAAGACGCTGTGGAGGTGCTTCTCCATCAAGTCGCTGACGATCCGGATGCCCCCAGCCCCAGCGTGACGCTCGATCCCGCGTCCGCGTCGCAGATGGCTCGTGTCGTACGGTTCTGCAGAGCAGCGAAGGTGGGCGTCGAAGAATACGCTCGGCTGCGGGCCTTGCTTGTGATTGATCCATTCTTGGAGGACGAGACGGATCCGGTCACCATGATGGACCACGTGGTGGCGATCCATACGGCCCTGCAACAGGTGCAACTGCTTTTGGGATCCAAACTCAGTGTTGCCGAAACAGACTACTTGTTGCGTCACGAAATTCGCTCGGAGGACGGGCTACACCCAGAGCCCGATACGATCGCTCGGGCTCTTTCGACACTGGGGACTTTGGCGGGTGAAGTCACGACAGCCTATCCACTCTTAGAAGCACCTGCGCTGGCGGACGTTGCCGAATTATTGCCGCAGGTGATGCCTGCCGATCGTGTGGCACGGGTGGTGACGATCCTCGAGCAAAGGCAGCCAGACCCAGTAGCCCTTTCGAGCGACGACAAGACCTACCTCATACGCTATTTTGAGACTTTTGCTGGAAGTGACGTCGGTGCATTCGTCGATGGCTTCGACACCGAGTCTGAAGCAGAGCGCGCTGCTCGTCTGTATCGTTCGCTCCACGACTTCTTAGTCGACCGGGAGCGCACCACGAAGGCGCTCACCTTCGTGAGCGAAGAATTTGGGCTGAATCCGGTTGCCACCGATCTGCTCCTGCGCACGGCGCTCTCGACGGTCTCGACGAGCGATGACCCAGGAGAAAAGGCCATTGTCGATTGGAAACGATCGCTTTCGGGTGGCTTTGATAGCGGCGAAGGGACTCTCGTCGACCTGCCGCCCTTAGACCCTACGGCCGCACCGCGGACAGCCACCTTGGTGGTGCCCAAGGACGGTCACTACCGGGTAGTGGCGGAGACGCGCGGCCTCGGATCGCAAAGCGAGCTGTCTCTGAGTCTCGATGGGGCGGAGATCTCAGCTACTGGCACGCCAGCGGAATTCGACCTGGGAGAGCTCAAGGCGGGTTCCACCCATGCTCTTTCATTGACCTTCACGGGGACGGTTGACACGAGCGATGAGACGGAAGGCCCCTTGCGGTTGCGCCTATTGTTTCGCTTCGAAAACGAAGACCCCAGTGAAATTCCAGTCTCGACTTTGATTCCGATGGACGAGCGGGTCTACCTGCGAGTGCACAAGGCTGCACTCATCGTTCGCAAGATGCGGTTGAGCGAAGAAGAATTGAACTACCTCGCGCAGCAGCCGTCGACCGTATTTGATCAGCTGCCGCTTGCGCCGAGCGACACGCCCGTCGCTTGGGAGGTTTGGGCTGGCTTCCTGGACGCGATCTCAGTCAATCGCAGCTTGCCTCTGCAAGGCACCTCGCTCTTTACCTTGTGGAGAGAGCAGACGGTTTTCGATGCGGCGCTCGTTTCCCAGCTCACGGGATGGCGCCAAGGGGACGTGTCCACCTTGATCGTCATGCTGGGCTCTTCGGACTTCTACTTGCTACGCAACTGGAAGGTTTTGAACGCGAGTCTGAGTCTGGCAGGCCGCCTCGATTTGCGTGTCAGCCAGATCTTGGAGCTCATCCTGGCGGAGCCCACTCTGGCCAGGGCCAAGGCGCTGCGAGGAGTGGTACGAGGAAGGCATACGGAGGCGAGCTTCCGAGAAGTGTTCAAGCCCCTGCGCGACAAGCTGCGTCAGCGGCAGCGCGACGCGCTCGTGGACTATCTCACTTCCGTAGAAAATCCGATTCCCGGTGTTCAGTACTTCAGTGATGCAAACGACTTGTTTGCCCGCTTCTTGATTGATGTGGAGATGGAGCCGGACACACAGATTTCGCGAGTGCGACTGGCTCTCAACGTCATTCAGCTCTTCGTGCAGCGGGGCTATCTGGGCCTGGAAGGCGCGACCATCAACTCGCAATTGGACGAGCTGCGCGCCCAATGGGAGTGGATGGGCAACTACCGAGTCTGGGAAGCGAATCGCAAAGTTCTCCTGTTTCCAGAAAACTGGATCGAGCCGGAGCTGCGCGACGACAAGACGGAGTTCTTCCGGGAGTTTGAAGACGAATTGTTGCAAGACAAGGTGACGAGCAGCACCGCGAGTACCTTGGTGGCGCGGTACATCGAAAAGCTCGAGGAGGTTTCCCACCTCGACGTCATGGGTATGTGCGAGGAGATGGTCTTTACCGGGGGACGGACGGGAGTCCTGCACATCGTCGCCAGGACGCGTTCCCATCCGCCCGTCTACTACCATCGCACCTTCGAAGGCCGTCAGTTCCGCGATGGCTTCTTCACTCCTTGGAGACGCATCGACTTGGAAATCGAAGCGGAATCCGTGGTGCCGGCGCACTTCAACGGGCGGCTTCACCTGTTTTGGCCGATGTTTGAGCGGAAACAGAAAGTCGCCAATGGCCAAGAGAGCGACCTTCAGGTGAAGGTGGACATTCGCTTGATGTGGAGCAAAGAGCGCGGGGACGGTTCTGGTTGGAGCAAGCCACGCTTGGGGCGCTCGAAAGTCACGGACTTCGAGCCGATTTCACCTTTCAAGCAGGACGCGGGCGAGCATCTTCCACCCACGCAGCATTACCACTTCCGCACCGAGCCTGATCGTTGCGATGGGGTGGCGATCGAGGTGATCAAGACCCGCCCTCCTCAGGAAATCCCCGAGCCGCCCGACGAACCCAAAAAGTGGTCCACCAATCCAGTTCGGCTCGGTGTGATCCGAGTCACCGGAGCAGGCGAAGACTTTGCCTACAACGAGGTCGTGGGTCACGAGTTGGGGCTCAACCATCCCGTTGGGACGGTGATGCTGCACAATGGCGCTGATGAGGTGTCGTACGTGGTGGACAACATGTCGGCCACGGACGGGTTTGGTTTTCATTCCAGCGAATCCTTCTTTGGAAGGACTCCCGGGGAATACCGAGTGGTGCTTACCAACCTAGGTCACTTTGAGCCGGCCCTGAGCAAGCCCTTCGTCTACATGACCCACGACACAGCCTTCTTTGCGGTGCACCGCGACAAGAAGCGAGCCGCGCATTTGGGCGGGGACGTCACGCAGGTCACCGCCTATCAGACCTTTCATCATCCCGTCCTGCCCGAGATCAAGCGCCGTTATCTCGCGCGCGGCGAACCCGCCTTATTCGATCGAGAAATCCAGGCATTTCCTCCCGCGGACGGTCGCTATTACTACAACGTCACCTCGAACCAAGTCACGAGCAGTGGGGGAGCGTACTGTTCGGGCTACAACAACGGATACAACCAGTACGGTGGTATCTATCTAGGGTATCACATCGCCGGTGATTCGATGGCGTTCGGCGTGGCTCAGCGGACCTTCGAGCTTTCTTACAAGCCAGGCCGCGCCTCGGTCGAGAGGCCCTATCCTCTCCCCACCGTTGACTTTTCTTATGGCACGTCCTTTGGGGCGTACAACTGGGAGCTGTTCTTTCATATTCCCATGCTGGTCGCCGAACGCTTGAGCCAGGAGATGCGTTTCGAGGAGGCGATGCAGTGGTACCACTACGTCTTTGATCCCCGGCGCGGACTGAGTGTCTACGAAAAGTCGCGCACGCGCTTGCGCAACCTGCCTCCCGAATGCCGGTACTGGTCGTTTTTGCCCTTCTTCGCCAACCAGACCGCTACTGCCTCGCTCTTGCAGGCACTGGGCTACGTGGAGTCGCGGCGACCAGAACAAGACGAAGAAATTTTGGGAGTGATTGAAGACTGGCGCAATGATCCCTTCAACCCTCATCTGATCGCGCGCCAGAGAATCGTCGCCTACCAGAAGTCGGTCGTGATGAAGTATCTCGACAACTTGATTGCCTGGGCGGATCAGCTGTTCCGCAGGGATAGCTTCGAGTCGATCAATCAGGCCACGCAGCTTTACATATTGGCTGACGAAATTTTGGGAAAGCGCCCCGAGCAGGTAGAGGACCTGATTGATCGGCCTCCCTACACCTACCGCGAGCTTTCGAGCGAGGACCTGGATGTGCTTTCCAATGCTTTCGTGGAGGTGGAAAGCACGATGGTGGGCTCCAATGCGGCGACCGAAGGAAACGCGTTAGGGCCCGAACACCCTGGGGACCCTACGGTACGCGGACTGGCGTTTTCCAGCCTGTACTTCAAGGTGCCGCGCAACGATCGTCTCGACCGGTATTGGGACTTAGTCGCCGATCGACTGTTCAAGATCAGGAACAGCATGAACATCGATGGGGTCAAGCGACAACTGGCGCTCTTCGAGCCCCCCATCGATCCGGCTTTGCTCGTGCGAGCCGCAGCATCGGGTGTCGACTTGAGCAACGTGCTGGCCCAGCTCAATCGCCAGCTGCCCTACTATCGTTTCAACGTCTGGACGCAGAAGGCAACGGAGCTGGCCAACGAGGTCAAGAGCTTTGGCGGAGCGCTGCTCGCGGCACTGGAGAAGAAGGACGCTGAGGAAATCGCTCTGCTCAGACAGGGGCATGAGATCCGATTGCTCGAGCTGGTCGAAAGGGTGCGCAAGGACCAGATCAAAGAGGCGGAGGCTAATCGCGAAGCGTTGGTTGCACAGCGAGCGCTCGCCGAAGATCGCTTCAACGACTATGCAAACCGTGTTCCGCTCAATTCTTCTGAGGCAGCCAACCTTTCGCTCAGTAAGACCGCGCGCGACATTGACCTTGCAGCGGGTGTGTTGAATTCCATTGCTGGGGTGCTGGGGATCTTCCCCGAACTGCAGATCGGAGCGTTTTCTGCCACTGCGCAGTTTGGCGGCAACAACCTGAACAACATGCTCACTGCCCTGGCCACTGCGCTCAGCACGGCATCGGGCGCTCTGCGCTCCGACGCGGGTATGGCGGCGACCATCGCTGGCTACGAACGAAGACAAGAAGACTGGGACCTGCAAAGGCGCCAGGCGGAATTGGAGATTGGGCAGATCGATCGGCAGATCATTGCCTCTGACATTCGCATTCAGATCGCGGAGAAAGAGCTCGACAATCAGATTGTTCAAAAAGAGCAGGCTGAAGAAGTCCAGACCTTTTTGGAAGACAAGTTCACGAATCGTGAGCTGTATCAATGGATGGTGGGTCAGCTGAGCCGCACCTATCAACAGGCGTACAAGCTCGCGCATGACGTGGCGAAGACTGCCGAACGAGCCTTCGAGTTTGAGTTAGGAGTGGAGGGGGCGAATTTCATTCAGTTCGGCTACATGGACGGCCTGCATCAGGGGCTCTTGGCGGGCGAAAAGCTGGGCTATGACATCAAACGAATGGAGGTCGCGTACCTGGAGAAGGACAAACGCGAGCTAGAAATCACCAAGGTGGTCTCGCTTGCGTCCATCAATCCGGACAGCCTGCAGAAACTGAGAGAAACGGGCGCTACGGACTTCGACTTGAACGAGGTGCTCTTCGACCTGGACTTTCCCGGCCATTACTTTCGGCGCATCCAAGCCGTGCGCGTGACTATCCCTTGCGTGACGGGGCCGTACACCAGCGTGAGTGCCAAGCTTTCTTTGCTGAGTAGCGCGATCCGAAAGGTGGCCACGATTGGGGACCAATACACGTATCAGGGGATCGATGACACGCGTTTCGTGCACGACGTGGGGGGCATCCAGTCCATCGCTACCAGCACGGCCCAGGACGATGCGGGGATGTTCGACTTCAACTTTCGGGACGAGCGCTACCTGCCTTTCGAAGGTGCGGGCGTGATCAGTCGATGGCGTTTGGAGTTGCCCACAGCGGTTCGGCAATTTGACTACCACAGCATTTCCGATGTGCTGCTCACCATCAGCTACACGGCCCGAGACGCGGGCGGGTTGCTGAAAGAGGCCGCGCAGAGTGAGGTGGAGGGGCGCCTCAATTCCGTGCTCGAAATGGCCGCCGCGAACCAAACTGGGATTGCTCGAGTATTCAGTTTCAAAAGGGAATTCCCGGATGTTCTGCATCGCCTGCTGACGTTGGCAGATGGAGAAACCACGGACTTGGTGCTGCGCCCCGAGCACTTCCCGTACATGTTGCGTCACGCGTTCACGATGAGTTTGTTGGAGGAGGAAGGCTCATTTGTGGTTCGTGCTCGGGTGATCTTCAAGCCGGGTGCCACCCCGCCCACGAGTGGCGCCAGCATCACCTTAGATGACAACAGCGGAACGCTGAGCTCGGTAGCACCTTTGGTGCTGGGAGCGAATATCGAGCGGGACTCATCGGAGCTGTTGCCTACGTGGGACCCCATCACGTGGGTGCTGTCGGCGCAGAACCTAGACGTGGAAGATGTCGACGATGTGCTGTTGTCGATTCATTACACCATTTCGCCCATCCCGCCCACTACCTGAGGCGCGCCACCCCCACGATTACATCTATCGAAGCCCGAAGAGGAACACCAATGGCAAACATTCTGCTCTGGCCTGACATGTACCGGGAACAAGGACATTGGCTCCCCGCCGTCAACTTGGCGCACTCGCTCATCCAGGCCGGTCACACCGTTAACTTCATGGGGATAGCGGACTGTCAAGCGATCGTGGCGCCGTATCTGGAGGGAGTCTCGCAGTTCTTTCCGATCCTGCCCGACATTTATCCTCCCGGACACACCGTAGAGAACGACCTGGAGCCGATTGGTCAACGTTGGAAGCCCGCGCACCTGCTGCCCATCGCGAACGGTGAGCTCGACTCTGTGCTCGACGGAGCTGGCCCACCCGATCTGTTGGTGAGTGGGTTCTTCAACGCACTGGAGACTCTCCTGATCCATTATCGGTACAACAATCTGCCCTTCGTGACCTTAACCACCTATTTGCGTCATCCCGACGAGACTCCTGACAGCTTTGCGCTTTCGAAATTGCTCTACATGCAAGAACCCTTGGTCAGGAAGCTCATCGACACGGTGACCGAGCCGTCGTCCCCCGACGAGGCACTGTTGCCAGAAGACTTTGTGGCGCCGCTCGCCGAGGTGAACCATCTCGAACTCATACCGTGTCCGCGGGAGCTGGACTTCTACGATCGGGACTGGGACCCGGACCCGGAGCGAATGAAGTATGTGGAGCCAATGCTCGAGCGCGTGACCTTTGCGACCGGTTCCGCTCCGCCCGCTCCAGATGTCCACTGGCCCGTGCCACCTGAATCCACTGATGGGCCGAAGATCATCTTTGGAACGTCTGGGTCCCAGGTGGGGGATTATGAGGACAAGGCGCGGGAGTACTTTCGAGCATTGATCGCCATGATGAGTACTTACGGAATGGAAAAGTACCATCTTGTGCTGGCGATGGGCGAAAAGCTGTTTACCGAATTTTCGATCGAATACGGCCTCGACGAAAACAACGAAAGCGAGAAGTTGCCCTCCAACGTGACCTTATCCTCATGGGTCTCTCAGCTCGACGTTTTAGATCGCGCTTCGGTGGTGTTCATGCATGGCGGCTTGGCCACCATCAAAGAAGCGATTTGGAAGCGAGTGCCCATCGTGATTCTACCGCACGGCAAAGATCAGATGGAAAACGCTCTCCGTTTGGAGCGCAACGGCGTAGCGCTTTTGCCTGAAACTCAGAACCCCAACGCCACCGAGCTGAAACGACTGATGTCGACTGCCATCGCCAGCCCCTGGATGAAGACCAACCTCGAACGGTTGGGCAAAATCTTTGATGCGATGGAGAATGCTTCCCCGCCGTCGAGCGTGGGCATCATCAATAGCCTGCTCCCGTGAGGCATGATGAGAAACGACGACCGAAAGAGCCAGTCGCCAGCCGCGGGCGGTGTTGAAGGACGCAGTCCGCTGACCGCGCCGGATCCGGAGCGGAGCGACTCTGCCGATTCGGATGCGTCAGAATCCAAAGGCCAAGCCGCAGACGGCGGTCCCGGCCCTGGCAGTCAGGACTCTCTACTCCCAGCCGTGACACTCCCCAGTGGTGGTGGTGCAATTCGGGGTATTGGCGAGAAGTTTGAGGTGAACGCGGTCACGGGTACGGCCTCCCTTTCTGTTCCATTGCCCGCGTCGCCGGGGCGCGGGGGTCAGGGGCCCCAGGTCAGCCTGAGCTACAACAGCGGTGGCGGGAACGGACCGTTTGGACTGGGGTTCGATTTGTCCGTGCCCACGATCACCCGCAAGACGGACAAAGGGCTGCCACGCTATCTGGACGATGCGGAGAGCGACACCTTCGTGCTTTCGGGGGCGGAAGACCTGGTGCCGATTGTTGATGAGAACGGTGACCCCGTGGGTACGGCCGACGGCTCGGACACGGTGTACCGTTATCGACCACGCATTGAAGGTCTGTTCGCCCGTATCGAGCGTCGAGTGGCGGCTGATGGAGACACGTCTTGGCGGGTGACGACGCCTGACAACGTCACGCACATTTACGGAACGGACGAATCCACGCGGGTTTTCGACCCGGCATATCCCGCTACAGGTCGAAACGCGCGCATTTTTACCTGGCTCCTTAGAGAAACACGTGACGACAAGGGGAACGTCACACGTTATGAGTACCTGGCGGAAGATGGCGTTGGGGTGGACCCGGCGTCCCCGAGCGAAAAAAGCCGCTTCGACTACTCGACGTCCCCGCCGACCTTTTTGGCCACCGCTGCGCGCTATCTCAAGCGCGTGCTGTACGGCAACCGCACGGCAGGCGAAGGCAGCGCGCCCGAGGACTTTCTATTCGAGATGGTGTTCGACTACGGCGACCACTCAGCCTTTCCCACGGAGCCTCCGGCGGACCCGCCCCCTGTGCCTCCCCATGCACCGGACCAGCCATTGCCGGTACGCCAGGACCCTTTTTCGAGCTACCGCGCGGGCTTCGAGGTGCGGACCTACCGGTTGTGTCAGCGCGTGCTGATGGTGCACCGCTTCGATGACTCTCCGCTCGTGGTGCGCGCGACGGAGCTGAACTACGAGCCGGCTCCCGCGTTTACGTACCTGACGAGCGTGACCCAAGCGGGGTATCGTTTCGACGAGGGCTCTGGCACCTGGGAGCGCGCCGTGATGCCCCGCCTGGACCTCGATTATCAGCGCCCCGAACTCAATGACGTGTTGCAAACGCTGCCCAAGGATTCGCAGCAGGGTCTTGCAGGGGGCACAGACGGTGCTCGGAAGCAGTGGGTGGATCTGGATGGTGAGGGCATTCCAGGGGTGCTCATCGATCAGGGGGGTGGTTGGTTCTACAAGGAAAACCGCGGAAAGGGAGAGCTGCTGCCGCCCCGTCGGCTGCACGCCCAACCCAACCCCAGCGCGCTGGCTGTTGGGGCGCAAAGCTTGGAGGACCTCGACGGGGACGGCCGACTCGAGCTGGTCGCCAAACAACAGTCCCTGCAGGGCTACTTCGAACGCACCCCCGACGGGAACTTCGACGCCCTTCGTCCTTTCGAAAGCGTCCCGAACATCAACTGGAACGATCCGAACCTACGCATCATCGATCTGGACGGAGACGGTCGCGGCGACATTTTGATCACGGAGGACCAGGCCTTCGTCTGGTACCGGTCCCGCGCCAAGAAGGGCTACGAACAATCCCGACGAGTGGTGCAGCCCCTGGACGAAGAAAAGGGCCCCCGCGTGGTCTTCAACGATCGGGAACAGAGCATTCAGCTGGCCGACATGAGCGGCGACGGCTTGGTGGACATCGTCCGCGTGCGCAATGGCAGCGTGTGTTACTGGCCCAACCTGGGCTACGGCCGTTTTGGCAAGAAGGTCACCCTCCAAAACGCTCCCACCTTCGATAGCCAGGACCACTTTCACGCGTCACGCGTGCGCTTTGGCGACGTCGACGGCAGCGGCACGAGCGACATCTTCTACCTGGGCGCCCAAGGGGCCGATCTGTATTGGAACCAGTCCGGCAACGCTTTTTCTGACGCAGTGCGCATCAGCGCCTTGCCGCCAGTCGACAAGGTCAGTCAGCTGAGCATCACCGATTTGCTGGGCACCGGCACCAGTAGCCTCGTGTGGACCACCCCGCTCGGTCATCCTCACCAGAGTGTTCTTTATGTGGACTTGATGGGCAGCAAAAAGCCCCACCTGCTGACCGAGGTGAACAACAACCTGGGCGCCATCACCAGGACGAGCTACGCGAGTTCCACCCAATTTTATCTCCAAGACAAGCGCGACAACATCCAGTGGCTCACACGCTTGCCCTTTCCGGTGCAGGTGGTGGAGCGCATGGAGCGTGAAGATGCCATCAGTGGCGGGAAGTTTGTCAGCCGCTACAAGTACCGTCACGGCTTTTTTGACGGCTTCGAGCGTGAGTTTCGTGGCTTTGCCCGGGTGGAGATGGAAGACGCAGAGGACTTCGCCGAAGAAGGCCAAGACCCGCTGCTCTATCAATCGCCCGTGCGCACCATCAGCTGGTTTCATACCGGGGCGTGGTTGGAAAAGGAGCGCTTGGAGATCGCTCTGCAGAAGGAATACTTCCAAGAAGGCCCGCCGCCACTGCTGGTAGAAGACAATCCAACGCTCGAAGAACTCAACGCAGGCGAGCCAGAGCTCGTCACCGACTATTCAGTCCAGGATGCGCGTGAAGCAGCGCGCGCGCTCAAAGGCAGCCCCTTGCGCACCGAGGTGTACGCCATTGACGGCACCGAACAAGAGGAGCTGCCCTACGTCATCACGGAGACGAACCAACAGGTGCGCAGGCTCCAGGAGAGCCGCGGCGAAGACAAGTACGGAGTCTTCTTTGCGTACAACCGTGAAACCGTCACCATCAGTAGCGAGCGGCAGCTTGATGACCCCCGCGTGGGTCACGAGATGGCGCTGGACGTCGATCAGTACGGAGCGGTGACGCGCAGCGTCTCGCTCGTGTACGGGCGGGACGCCGGTATCGCCGGCAGCCAACCCGAGCAGCAGCGGGCGTATGTGACCCTGAGCGAGGCGGATCACGCGCACCAAGATGACGCGACGGGTACCTACCGCCTGGGCACGCAGTACGAATCGCGCACCTACGAGGTCACCGGGCTCGACACATCCTCGGCCCTTTCAGCCCCATTTCCCACGGCAGGCAACGGACTGGTGCGCGTGGACGAAGTCCGCGCAGCCCTCGACGATTCCGCCACGACGACGATCGACTTCGATCAAAGTCCGGGTGCAGGAGTGGTGCGCAGGCTACTCGATCGCCAGCAGCAGACTTTCTACGCTGATGACAACGCCACCGAAGCGCCCCTGGGTGACCCTGCTAGCCGAGCGCTCCCCTACAAGACCTACCAACTCGCTCTCACTGCCGGGCAGGTCCAGTTTCTCGTCAACGAGAGCGAAAGCCTGGTGGGCACCGCGAATCGCTTCGACCCCGCGCTCCTCACGAGTGAGGGAGCCTACGTCGACCGCGAGAGCAACGGTGAATATTGGACGCAAAGCGGCCGAGCCATCTTCAGCGGGAGCGCGCAGTTCTACCTTCCGAACTCTGCCCTCGATCCTTTTGGGGGGATGAGCAGTCTGACCTGGGACAGTTACAACCTGCTCCCCGAGACGACGACCGACCCCGTAGGCAACGTCATCCAAAGCGAGAACGACTACCGCGTCCTAGCACCCTACCGCGTCACCGACCCCAACCTCAATCGCAGCGAAGTCCAGCACGACGCCCTGGGCATGGTGGTAGCCACTGCAGTCATGGGCAAAGAGGGAGCTGGAGAAGGCGACACCATCGCCGACCCGACGAGCAGGCTCACCTACGACCTCTTGGCCTTTCAGGAGCGCGGCGAACCAGCCTTCGTCCACACCGAGGCCCGAGAAACCCACGGCGACTCCACAACCCGCTGGCAGCACAGCTACGCCTACAGCGACGGTTTTGGGCGCGTCATCCAACAAAAAGTCCAAGCCGAACCCGGCCTAGCCCCCGAGCGCCTCCCCGACGGCACCATCAACCGAAACCCCACCACGAACGAACCCATCCTGGTGCCAACCAACCCAAGATGGGTAGGCACCGGCCGAACAGTCTTCAACAACAAAGGCAACCCCGTAAAACAATACGAACCATTCTTTAGTGATACGGAGGGGTATGAGGATGAGGCGGACTTGGTGGAATGGGGAGTCACGCCCATCATCAGATACGATTCGATTGATCGAGTTGTTCGGACGGATATGCCGGACGGGACGTTCTCCAAGGTGGAGTTCGATTCATGGAGTCAGCGGACCTTCGATCAGAATGACACCTGCCGGCATCCGACGGACCCCACTCAGCATTCGCAGTGGTACGTGGACCGGGGAGCGAGAGATCCGGATGGTCCGGAACCGAGCGACCCGGATGAGCGTGCCGGTTGGCTGAGTGCCCAACACGCGGACACGCCAACCACAGTCTATCTGGATTCCCTCGGTAGGCCGTTCCTCAGCGTGGCGCACAACGTGACCGGTACCGGCGCAGGACGCGTTCACGAGTACTACAAGACGCGCACGATTCTCGACATCGAAGGCAATACATTAGCCATTTACGATGCCAAGCAGCACGACACGAGCAGCCCCACGAATCTGGCCCTCAACGCCTCCAACTACACGACCATCAGCCAGACTTTCGATGTCTTGGCCAGACGTTTGCAGGTCATCTCCCCCGACGCCGGCACTCGCGTAGCCATCCAAGACGTGGCCGGAAAGCCTCTGCGTGGCTACAACTCCCGCGGCTTCACGAGCTCGAGCGCCTTTGATGAAGCCCAGCGCCCGACGCGCATGTACTCGCTGCCGCAAGGCGCCACCTCCCCCCTTGTCGTCGGCCGGATGATCTACGGGGAAGAGCTGGACCCAGCCGGCGGCCAAAACCTGGACCCAACGAGTCCAAGTCCCGCCCAGTCTCTCAATCTGAGGGGACAAGTGTATCTGGCGCTCGATACGGCAGGCTTGGTCAAGACGGAGCAAGTCGACTTCAAAGGCAACGTGCTGCGAGCGAGCCGCCGGCTGGCGCAGTCCTACCAAAGCACTCCTGAGTGGTCGGCGCTAGAAGGTGAAAGCGACCCAGCACAAGTCGAAGCCAACGCAGCTGTGGAGAGCGAAGTCTTCACGACGGACACGAGCTACGACGCGCTCAATCGAGTGGTGACGGCGACGAGCCCGGACGGCAGCATCACCACACCGCAGTACAACGAAGCAAACCTGCTGGAATCATCCAGTGTGGACCACAAGGGCAGTGGCAACGTCACCACAGTGGTTTTTGGGCTGGACTACAACGCTCGTGGGCAGCGCCTCGCAGCCAGCCACAACGACACCGACCCAGACCCAACCAACGCAACGCCTTCTCACACGATAAGCTATCAATACGATCCGAAAACTTTTCGCGTCCTACGCATCACGACGACGCGCACCAGTGACAGCGCTCTGCTTCAGGACTTGGAGTACACCCACGACGCCGTAGGCAACATCACGGAGAAGCGGGACAACGCGAACTGGGACCCGGACCTGATGTCGGCCCTGGATGGGGGCAACGCAAGCTATCAGTACGACGCTCTGTATCGCCTGACGCGGGCGACCGGTCGTGAGCATGAAGGCCAAGTCGCGACGCAAGCGCCCGACCACGTGGAGCCCCCTTTTGGAAGTGTGCCGCACGGCAACGACTTCAGCGCGATGCGCACCTACGTGGAAGAAACCACCTACGATGAAGTGGGCAACATCACGCAGATGCGGCACCTCACCGGGCCAAGCAACTCCCTGAGCTGGACGCGAGATTACCGCTACGTTGCCGGAAGCAATCGCCTGCAAGGCACCACCGCGCCAGGCGGTTTACCGGGCAACACCGACGCGAACTACGAATACCAAGACGACACGACCAACAACGCCGGAGCGCACGGGAGCATGACCCGGATGCCGCATCTACAAGAGATGCACTGGGACTACGCTGACCGACTGCAGCACGTCATTGTCACCGCCGGTCAGGAGGCTTGGTACACCTACGACAGCTCCGGACAGCGCGTCCGCAAAGTCTACTCACATTCCGGCCGCACCGAAGAGCGCATCTATCTAGGTGGCTTTGAAATCTTCCGACGACGGAGCGGTGCCGCGACGGAGCCGCTGACAGGTACTCCCGAGCTCGCCCGCGAAACGCTGCACGTGATGGACGACACGAGGCGCGTCGCCATGGTCGAAACCAAGACCATCGACCCCGGCAACCTGGAACCT
>CAYTRQ010000042.1:0-16585 GCA_964440025.1 uncultured Polyangiaceae bacterium
TTTCCAGAGAAAAGTGGTCTCCCTACCGACCACTTTTATGGGGTCGCAGCACTAGAGCCCCAGCATACAACCCTCGGAGGCCCTCGGCGACGCTCACGCCCGCAAGGGCGAGGCAAGCCTCGGCGAGACCTTTTCCAGCGCTTGGCTCGATGGGCCGGGTTTCTGATTGGAGCGGCTCCCCCGAGCAGCGCTACTCGTCGGACTCGCGCACGTAGGCGGGAACGCGCACCCAGGCAATTCCTCCACGGTTGTCCCTGACGGCAGCCCAAATGCGCATCGGTCCCGGCTCGCTGGGAGCGCGGAAGCTGGTGCCATAGTCTTCATTGAAACCCGTGTTGGCATCATTGACGAGTCGCAACTCACTCGACAGCCGTCCTCGATCCACGAAGTAGCTGACCCACATCGATTCGTCGGTGTCCTTGCCATAAGCAAGCTTTGAAAGCGTGTCAGCCTCGACCGACGACCGATCGATCAACGCGCTGATCTCGATTTCGGGACACGTGAGCGCGCCATCATCCTCACAGGCGTCAAAGCAAGCCACCCCCTCTTGGCAGCCATCCAGCTCCGGAAGGTCCATCGGCGCCTGGCAGGACTCGTCGATACAGTCCACCATCACCGGCTCCCCCGCCACTTCGAAACCGTCGATCCTGGGATGGCCGTTTCGTACGTCCTCGTAGACAAAAATCGTCGAATATCCAATGACGAAGTCGTCCGATCCCAGTTCGTTGCCTTCTTGGTCGACGCACTGAGGCAGGAGAGCACTTCCTGGGACCTCGTCGCCGAGCCCCGCAAGCAGATCTCCTGAAGACAGACCTCCTGCAGAGCTGCCAGCCATTCCTCGAGGAGCTCCCCCAGGGCCCGAAGGTGCTCCAGGAGAAGCTCCCCCCATCCCAGCTACGGGCTCGATATCCTGTCCCGCGAATCGCAAACGCCCGGCACAAGCCCCATAGAACACGAACGCAGTTCCAGAAGGAGGCAGCCTTGGGTCGACCACAGAAGGTCTCAGGGCATCCTCGGGAATATGGATCTGCGCCTGGGAAGAGCCAAAGACCAGGTGCGGCTGTGCCTGAGGAACCTGGCTCAAACATTCGCTGAAGAGATCTCCAGGAGGATTGACACACCAAAATGCAAAGAACGTCTGCACATTGCGTGGAGGCGACTGCCGCCCGTCCTCCCAGAGCATCTGCAAGGAAACGTCCTCACCCGGGCGGGCATAAGGTGCGCTCTTTCGAACTCCAATAATGCGGACATCCCGGAGCACTCCAATCGTGTCGAGCTCCGGCCCACAGCCCGTCGAGAGTCCTCCCACCACACAGACCATCAAAAGAACGAAAATGAGACCTCTGCGACAACGCCAGCACTTCATCAAAATTCACCCCTCAGCCCGATGCTCGGCAAAATGGGAAGCCCGGTTTGATAGGCTTTCTGGCTGAAGTCGAAATTATACACGTACCCCTCGGCGGCCATGTTGTTGTAGAGATTTCGAATATCTAGGTATGTCGAAAAACGCCACGTTCGGAAGGTAAAATGCTTGTCGATGCGCACGTCGGCTTGATGGAAAAGAGGAAGCCTCTCGCTAAAAGGTTGACCGGACAGCGCCACGTAGGTTCCCGCATCGCCGGCATAAATGCTTGGTAGGCTCGGGGGCTGCAAAGTCGGAGTGACCAGGGGTCCACTGATGACTCGGAAACGACCACCGATCTCCCAACCTCCACCAAGTCGATAACTTCCTAGCACCACGAAGTTGTGCGTTTGATCGTACTGGAAACGATAGGCCGGGCACGTATCGCAGTCTCGACGCAAGCTTTCACTCAAAGTGTAGGCAACCCAGCCAAAGAACTTCTCGTCAGCGTTGTACTTGAGCAGCGTTTCGAGCCCTATGACCTGCCCGCTCCCCTGGTTGTTGTAGGTCTGCGTACCTAGCTCGTTCGGGGAACGACTCACCGCATTGTAGAAATCCTTGTAAAATCCCTCCACGGAGAGATCGATCTGCTCGCTCAAACCTTGTTCGAGCCCCACAGAGTAATGGATCGAGTCGTTGGAATTGATGCCCGGCGTCCCAAAAATCTCATCGGTCTCCTGAAACGCAGGGGGTTGACTAAACTTGCCTACGCCTCCCTTGAGCACGGTTTTTCGAGGCCCTTCAAAAAGCACGTCGTCTTCCGCCGAGAACAAAGTATAACGGAAGTTCATGCGCGGGCTCACGTCGGGAGACCCGGTATCGAGCCCCGTATCAAGACGAATTCCGGGCACGAACCGAAGGCGCTCGGACGGCTGCCACTCGACATCGAGATACCAGCCCGGGCGAAAAGAGAGCCCACTACTCTGGGTCTCTTGAACTCGCTGAGTGGCCAAAGGCCCAGGAGCAGCTTCTCCGGGCCGCCCCGGGGGAGGCGCGCGCACGAACACGTCGAAGTCCGAGGCGAGATAATCCAGCCCAACGTTGATTTTGGTCGTAGGGTGGACGGCAAATCCCAGTTCGCTTCGAAAGAGGATGGGAATCGTGTCGACTTGCAGCGACAGGTTGCCTCCAAGAGCAAAGTCGATGCTCTGTTTCCCGACGCTGACCATCGTGTCCAAATTGACCTTGTCGGTCAGATCCTTCTTGTAGAGTGCCTGAACCAGAGAAAATGCCGTCCCAAACCTCAGATTCCCTCCGAAACCGGGATCCGTCGCCGCGGGGTCGTTGATGATGGTCTCGAACCGATCGTCCGCACCAAAAAATCGAAAACTGAGTTTATCTCCCGGACCACGATCTCGTTCAACGATGACCTGATAATCATAGTAGACGGGAGCGTTCGTCACCGTGGACCCGGCTTCCTCGAGTACGGGAGCCAACCAGGTATCGAGCCAGGAGCGCCGACCGGCAACGGCAAACTCCCAGTCTCCCGCAATTGGCCCCTGAAGCATGATCCGACCATCGATCAGGTCCACCTGGGCCATGCCGTGAAAGCAACCGTCTCGCCCCGTATCTTTTCCTACGTCATCATAGCAATCGGTGTCGGGAGAACGCAGTCCCACATCCACCACGCCACCTCTCAGACGACCGTAGCGAACCGAGAAATTGCCTGGGTAAAAGTCGAGTCGATCGAGCATGTCCGTCGGGATCACGCTCGAGAGCCCACCAAAATGATAGATGAGGGGGACGTTGGTCCCATCGACAAACGTCTCGGAATCACCGGGAGCGGAACCGCGGACGATCAAAAGTCCCGCAAGCCCGGGAGAGCGAGCAACGCCAGGCAGGCTTTGAATCGAGCGGATGGCGTCCCCGGAGGTCCCTGGGATGCGAGCCACTTCACGCCGGTCCAAGCGTCTGCGAGTCACCTCCCGTGGGGGTCGTTCGCCCTCGACGATCACCTCCAGTTCATTCGTTTCCGCAAATAACCGATAGGTCAGTTCCGTGACTTTGCCTGCAGCGACCCTCTCCTGGGAATCGACTGGGCGAAAACCTTCGACTTCGACACGCACTTGGTACCGCCCAGGCGGCAGTCCGGGGAGCTCCCAGAAACCCTCTTCATCCGTTACGGCACGGTAGACGCTGCCCAAGTCGTCGGTCACCTGGACCTCGACTCCCGGAAGAGCAGTTTCGGTTTCCGCAATGAGCAGGCGGCCCTCGAGCTCGCCGACCGCATCCTGCCTCTCCTGGGTTGAATCCGCATCCGACTCGGAGGGCTCCTCGGCCTTCTCCACCTCATCGATAGCAAATACGTACTCGAACCCAATACGCACGGTGCGTGGCTTGCCTGCGACCTGTGCGGGACGAAACCTCAGCTTCGGCGCCGCGGCCAAGGCGGCCTCATCAAAGCCTTGTCCCGCCGAGTCGACCACCTCGGGCTCCTCGACCGTTCCCTCGGCAGTGACCGTGATGAGGAGTCGCACCGTCGCTTCGAGACCTTTCTCGAAGGCCTCCTCCGGATAGACTGGAGGCTCGTAGTGCTCGAGCTTCGGCGGAACGACTCGAGGCTTTTTTTCCCGATCGGCTTTTGTCTCGTCAGAAGGCTCCCGTTGCGCTCCAGGCGCGCCCGCCGCGGGCTTGCTGGACTCCGACTCCGCCGCGGTCTCCTGGGCAGACGCCTCGATCGGCAACGCAGCAGCAAAAAGCAAAAGGACGCCCCCCAACCCGGAGCAAAACCGCCCGCGGGGAGCAACTCTTCGTAAACAACCGCGACTCGTTCGCTGCAAGAGGCAACCCCTGAGAAAGGCCACCGCGGGGGAATACCAAGGACGCACGAGGCCGCTTTAGCTGAGCGGGTTGCCAAAGGGAAGCAGGGCCTGTAGCAGGCGCTGCATATGGCCCTGCGGATTGCCAGCTGGAACGTCAACTCGATTCGCGTACGCCTCGAGCATGTGCAGCGCTGGCTCCGAGAAGCCGAGCCGGACATCCTTTGCCTGCAGGAAACCAAGGTCACCGATACCGAATTTCCCTCCGACGCGTTTTCGCGCGCCGGCTACGACGTCGTCCACAGCGGGCAGAAAACTTACAATGGCGTCGCGATTCTCTCCCGCGGGCCACCGAAGGACGTACGAATCGGACTCGAAGGCGACGAGCCGGGCGAGGATCGACGATTCATCGCTGCAACGGTCGCAGGGATCCGTATCGTTTGTTGCTATGTGCCCAATGGCAAGAGCCTCGATTCCCCGTCCTATACACAAAAAATACAGTGGCTCCATCGCTTGCGCCAAACCCTCGAAACGGATTGTTCACCGCAGCAACCACTGGTGCTCTGTGGGGACTTCAACGTTGCTCGAGACGAACGTGACGTCTTCGATGCCGAGAAGATGAAAAATCAAATTCATTTCTCGGAGGCTGAGCGCGCTGCGCTCGACGAGGTGCTCGGTTACGGTCTCGTGGACTCCCTGCGAGAGACAACCCAGGAAGGAGGGCTCTTTTCGTGGTGGGACTATCGCATGGGCGCATTCCGCAGAAATCGCGGACTTCGCATCGACTACCTGTTCATCACGGAACCCCTGAAAGGGCGGCTCGAGGCTGCGCAAATCGACCGCACGCCAAGAGGCTGGGAAAGGCCATCGGACCACGCTCCCGTTTTTATTGATCTCCATTTACCCGGCACGACTCCGTGACCACCGCCAGTCCCTCTGGGGCCAACTGCAAGCTAGTTCGAGCAGCACCGACGCTCGTCCGGCCAGACTGCAGGAGTCGCATGATGCGTTGATCGTGAGCGACTTGCCCAACCCGGAGAAAAGCCGGCAGGTAGAGGATCTCCCGACAGAGCCCACCTCCCCGCATCACTCGGCAAACGGCATGAGCGGTCACTTCGGGGCCGGCCCCCCGACGAACCAAATCGAGCGCCACTTCGCCAACCTCCTGGCCTTCGAGCACACCTCGAGCCACCAGGTGACGCACGGCCAACTCAACGCGCCTCTCGGAAGAAAGAAGTCCGTAGACCTCTTCTAAATAGATGGCCCTTCCCTCTTCATCGGCATCGCAATCAGGGACACCAATGCGCAGCGGTGGAGAATGCCGGGAAGCCGCCCGCCGTCTCAACAAGTGCCCATAGACTTCATGGATGAAGATACGCCGAGCTTCCCGCTGATTCGTCCGCACGCCGCGCATCACCAGCAGGCGGTCACCAGCTATCGCAGCCCGCGTGGCGATGTCCGCAGACGCCACCGGGGCATCGATGCCGTGCTGTCGGCAAAGAGCGACGAGTTCAGCGGCCAGATCACGGGATTCCTCCCCGATATCTTCGTCTTTTCGACACTCGAGCCACCTGCGAGCCAGCATGTGGGCCTGGGGAAATTCAGGTCCTACTCCCTCGGAGGTGCGAGCAAACCGCTGCTTGGCCAACTCAATGACGCTGCCGCTTCCTCGGGCGAGCACGAGACGGAGCTCGAGATGAAGCTCCCGAATCCTTCTCGTGAGGAAACGAGCACGAGCATCGTTGCCCAGGCGCTCGAGAGCCCAGCGACAAGTATCCAGCGTCGCCTGTTGCCGAGCGAGCGACGAAGTTCTCAAAACCCCGAGATCCGGTCGGAGCTCACCGAGAGGAACTCTTCCTCCAGAAGCGAATCGGCCGAGAAGATCCCTCAAGCGCAGGTATTCTCGCCGACGAAAAAGCGGCTGGAACGACGGCAAAAGAGCGATCGACCGCTCCACGTCGAGGAGCGCCTCTTCGACGTGAACGAGCAGCCTCTCCTCCTCGTTCAAAGCTTGTTCGCGGCGAGGTTCGATAACTCGCTGCGCTCCCCCTTGCTGAGCACTACGTGACCAGCCAAGGCCTCATCACGAAGCCGATCGGCCACGACAGCCAGGCCGTTGCTCGTCGCGTCGACGTACGGATTGTCGATCTGATAGGGATCTCCTGTCAGCACGATTTTGGTGCCTTCGCCGCACCGAGTGACGACGGTCTTGACCTCATGGGGCGTGAGATTCTGCGCCTCGTCGACAATCACGAATTGCTGAGGAAGGCTGCGTCCTCGAATATACGTGAGCGGCTCGACCTGGATCTGACCACTGTCGAGCAGCTCCTCGAAACCACGAAACCCTCGCCGCCTGCTCCCTCCCGCCACAAGCAAATATTCGAGGTTGTCGTAAAGTGGTTGCATCCAAGGGGCGAGTTTCTCCTCGATGTCTCCGGGCAAAAACCCAATGTCCCGCCCCATGGGCATCACCGGACGACTGATCAACAGGCGCGAAAAAGCTCCGTCCTCGACGACGCGACTCAGACCAGCAGCTAACGCCAAAAGGGTTTTTCCCGTGCCCGCCATACCCAGGAGCGTCACCAACTTGACGGAATCATCCAGCAGCAGATCCAACGCGAACGCCTGTTCTCGATTGCGCGGTCGGATCCCGGCAACGCCCTCTCGAGGAGTGATCAGGGAGCGGACGGTCTTGAGTCTTCCATCATAGCGGCCGAGCCCGGTCCGCGTGGTCGTCCCGGGTCCTCGCAACATGATACTACCATTTTCGGGCAATTGCCGCTCCGAATCCAGTTCGACGGAACCCTGACGAAAAAATTCGTCGAGCTTTTCCGCCGTGACTTCGACTTCGGCAATGTCCGACTCGAGCGCATCGGGATCGACGGTTTGGTTCTCGTAAGCTTGCGTTTCCAGACCGAGCGCGTCGGCGCGAATTCGCAGAGACACATCCATCGTCACGAACACCGTCCGCTGATTCGCGTCACTGTCGCGAAGATTGAGCGCGGTCTGCATGATCGCGTGATCCCCAGACGCAGGATTGAGCGCAATCGAGAGCACCGGTTTCTCACGCGGAACGAACACTCGCAACGTACCGCCATCACCCACGGGCACACCATTCGAGAGACAACCATGTTGTTCCCGCAGACCATCAAGGAGCCGAACCACGGTGCGCGCATTGCGGCCTCGCTCTGCAGAGTCTCGTTTGAAAGTATCGATCTCTTCGATCACGTAGATCGGAATCAGAAGATCATTGTCCTCAAATTTGAAGATGCTATGGGGATCGTGCAGGAGAACGTTGGTGTCGAGGACGTAATTCTTCTTCATTCGCCTTCCAATTCTATCCACTGATCACGAAAGTCCTATAAAAAGAGGGCGGAAAGCCCCTTGCCCGGCGATAGCTTCCAATCGGAGCTCTGGCAACGTGAGCGATATCCCCCTTTTCGAGCCGCCGACCAGCGGTTAGCGTGCCCGTCGTGAACCGCAAGCGGACTGGCTGGCTTCTGCCAACGGCTGTTTGCTCCTACGTGGCACTAGGAGCACTGGGCGACAACAATCAGGATCCCCTGCGCCTGGGATTGCTCGTTGTCCCTGCCTTGTTGGCGCTTTCGCTGATTCGTCTTGATCGAATCGAGGAAACTCCATTTCTCGACACCGCTCGCACTCCTCTGCGTCTCCTCGCCATGGGAAGCGCGCTCTTTTTGTGCGCCAGCTTCGCTCCCCCGGACAACTCCTTCCTGCGTGCCGCGGGTGGCGTCGGCCAGGCCCTCGTCACAGTCGCGGCTCTGCTCGCTGTAGCCCGAGTCGAGGGTCCACGAGGGCTGCTCCCCACACCTCGTGCGGCCAAGTCCCTTGACGCTGTGGTCATGGCCCTCGTGCTTTGGTCGATCGTCACATTTCTGGTGATTTCGAGAACTATTTTGCCCGAGATCTCGGATGTCGATCCCCCCAGCATCGATACGGCCCTCCTGTTTTCTTCCCTCGGTAGCCTCTTGCTGCTTTCGGCAAGCCTAACGCGAGCCAGACTTCTTCGGGGCCTCCAGCTCGGCGTGGCCGACCGCACCTCGGCGGGTCTAGCGCTCGCCATCGCGGGAACGTCCATCGGTGCCGGCTCTGGTCTTTTACGCACGGCAACTGCTGACCGCGTCTCGGGGATCACCCTCGTGCTGACCGCAAGCGCCATCATTTGGTGCTGCGCGGAGAGAAGCCCGTCCCGCGTGGCACGCATGACTCGCGGCGCACTGGCGCTCGTCTTGCTTGGCGCCCCCACGGCACTACTCGGCGCTTGGCTGGCTCTCCAGTTTCCCCAGCACCCCACCACGATTGCCTTGGGACTTGCCGCCTCGTCGATGGCCGTAGGCGTCGTCTCCTTCCGTGTGGCGCGTCCTCTCGGCCCGGCAGGGTCCCGATGGATCGACGCCCTGACGCAGGCGATGAGCGCAGCGCTTCATCCGGAGCCGGATCTGGCACTTCGCGCAGCCCTGTCCGCTCTCCAACGAGCCGAGCGCACGAGCACCGCCCGCCCAGAGCTGTTTCGCTACGATCCAGCTAGTCTGCTCTCGGTCGACATCGCCGGGTACCTCACCGAGAGAGACGTCGATTTCCCAGAAAAGGTCTACGCATTGGCGCTCGAGGAGCCGGGGCACACGCTGCGCAAAGAAACCGTGGTCGCCGCCCAAGTCAGGCGCCCCGACGTGCGTCCACTCGTCGGCTGGTTTTCCGCCCACGGGGCCAAAAGCGCCACCGCATTGTCCGACGCCGAAGGCCCCGTCGGCCTTCTGGCGCTCCCAGAGGGAAAACGCAGCTCACCTCTCATTACCGAGGAGGTCGAGTTGCTGGGTGATCTCGGCGAACGAATGACAGGCATCCTCAGTGTGACCTCGGCTCTCGCCCGCGCTCACCGAGGCCAGCTCCAAGCAGAGCGTCAGGCGGCCGTTGCCGCAGAGCAAGCACGGGCGCTGGGTTCTCAATTAGAGGACCAGTCCGAGACAGGCCGAGCAGAAGCGGAAAGACTCTCCGAAGCCGTGCGCAGAACCGCTCACGGCCCGGCGGCCCAAATGGCTCTCTCCGAAATCGAGCGGCAAGCTTCCTGTCGCGTGATTTACCTCGAGACTCCCCCCGGAGCAGACGCCGCGGCCTGGGCTGCATACGCCCACCTCTGTCGCGAACAGGCGCAAGCTTTCGTGGTGGTCGACTGCACCGATCCCTTGGCTCGTGATCCTTCCTACTGGGCCGAGCAGCGTACGGCCTCACCATTCACGAGGGCTCGAGCCGGAACCCTGGTCGCTCTCGGTGCAGGCGGGCTTGCTGAACCGGCGCGCGAGGCACTCGCCAAGGCTTTCCTCTCTTGCACAGAGGTTCACCTCGTTTTGTCTTCACACATCTTTCCACTTCACCAGCAGCTTCAAGGCCCGAGCGTTCAACTTCCGGCCATCGAAGATCGTGCCGAGGACCTTCAATCCCTCATTCTCTTCGAGGCCTCCCGGATTGGCCTGCATTTGCGGGGCACGCCGTTCGGGGTGGCTCGTCCGGCCCTCTCTCTCCTTCTCGACCGGAGCTTTCCGGGCAACGAAGCCGAACTGCGCGGATTGCTGACAGCCGCTTGTGCTCGCTGCCCCAGTGATACCCTCAGTGTGGGCGATCTCGAAGCGGCATTGGCCCTCCCAGAAACCGGGGAACCGCCCCCAGTCGGCCTGGCAACCACCCCCCCTGAGCGGCGCAGGAGAAACCGGCCTCCCCCACGAGCCCGGCGTGGATAAGATACGGATGCGAGTCGAGCAGGGGCAGACCTGTCGCTTTTTAGCTTGGATTGTGCCACTCGCACCTCAGTGCTTATTGGCTCGCAACCAAAAGGATTTCACCGGAGCCCATCCTGGTTGTAAGCTCCACCATCGTGCAACTTCCCCTCAGCTTCGACGCTCCACTAGACGGACGTTACCTGGTTGAACATCAGGTCGGGGCCGGTGCAAGCGGCGTCGTGTATCGTGCGATCGATCTCAAGGAACAGCGGCCAGTGGCACTGAAGATCCTCAGCGGTCTTTCTGAGCAAGCGGGCAATCCGGCCGCCCGGGAGGCGAAACTCCTCACCAATGTCGAACATCCAGGAATCGTTCGGATTTGGGAGGCCGGTGAGCTCGAAGAGCTCCGTCAACCCTTTCTCGCCATGGAGTGGCTCGACGGTCAGGACTTAGCCACTCATCAGCGCAACGCCCCGTTGGGAATTCGCGAAGCCACGGCCATGGGCATCCTGATTGCCCGAGCTCTCGACTGTGCGCACCAACACGGTTTGATCCACCGCGACGTCAAACCGGCAAACATCTTCCTCCGACGGCGGGGTGCCGGCGGCGATCTCGTCCCTGAGCTCGAATTCGAACCGGTCCTGATCGACTTCGGCGTCGCCGCCCAGGCTGGACAGACAGAGATGGCCGGCACACCAGCCTACATGTCCCCCGAACAAGCGAGAGGGGACGAGAATGTCGACCACCGCACCGATCTTTACTCACTGGGCGCTACGCTTTTCGAGATGCTCGTGGGGCGCCCCCCCCACCAAGGGGCCAGCGCTATCGCCACGTTGGCCCGCTTGGCAACCACCCCCGCGGCGCGCATGTCCGCCTATCGAACCGAGCTTCCAACAGCTCTCGACGAAGTGGTCGATCGGATGCTGCAACTCGACCCCCAAAAACGCCCAGCCTCAGCCAAGGAGGTGGAAGTGGCGCTGCGGGAGTCACTCGAAGAAACCCTGGTCGAGTCCTGGCCGAGCGACGACGTCTCCAGCCGGCTGGGAACTTCGGGAAATCGCTTGGTCACGACGATCGTTGCTCTCGGCTTCTCCAACCAGGAACAACGCTTGAGCGCCATCGAAGCGCTGCGAATGGAAGGCGCTCGGGCCGTCCCTCTCGGAGCCGAGGCGCTCGTCGCCCACTTGGGAGTCGAGCGCGCCACCGGCGGAGAAGCTCAGGTGGCTCTCCGCATGGGCAAAAGTCTGGCCCAAAGAGGCCCCGCGGTGGGAGTGGCCAGCGGAAGGGCTCGACTCGAACCAGGCGCACGCGGAGTGCATCCGGTAGGAGAGGTCGTTGATCGAGCTGCATCGCTCGCTCGCTCGGCCAGGCCGTCGCAGACGATTTCCGATACGACCACCTCCGAGCTCGGACGCGGACGCTATGATTTTCGCGTGCGGGCCGACGGCTCGGCTATCGTGGGAAACCGTTTGTCCCGCCCCCCTGGCGATCGCTCCGGAGGAGCGCCGTTCGTGGGGCGTGAGCCAGAGCTCGCGCAAATCGTCGCCGCCTACGAGCGAGCTCGAACCGAGCAAGCCTCGCTCGTCGTGAGTGTGACAGGCCCACCTGGTATCGGGAAAACACGCCTGCAAAAGGAGGCCGTCGCACGGCTCGCCAGCCGCTCCGACGAACCACGGATCGTCGTCCGCCGCAGCGAAGCTTATGCGCAGCGGCATGTGCTCGGAACGGCCGCGGACATTCTTCGTGGCCTCATCGGCCTGCGCAAAGGAGCACAGCTCGCAGAAGCGGAGACGGCGCTCATCGAGCACCTGGGGCCTCAAACGCTCAGCGAGCTCTCCCTCGATCACCGTCGACTTCTAGCCCATCTGCTCGGCGACGACCGAATCCCGGGAGACGTCGAGCCCAAAGCATCCCGTGACGCGCTTTGGATTGCGATGACCGATTTGGTATTGCGAGTGCTTTCGGATGAAGCTCTCGTACTGGTTATGGAAGATTTGCAGTGGGCCGACTCCGAGTCGATTGCCTGGTTGGAACATGTGCTGGGGCGATCAAGCAACCACCCCCTCATCCTCATTGCCTGCGTTCGCCCCGATTTCTGGCAGGACGAGTCGGATCGATTTTCACAACGAGCTCATGTGCGCATCGATCTTCGACCGATCTCTCAGAAAGCCGTGCGCGCCATCGCCGAAGCTGTTTTGGGCACGAATCATACGGAAGGCACCGTCGACGATATCGTCGCACGAGCCGGCGGCTCCCCTCTGTTCGCCGAGGAGCTAGCCCGACTTTCTGCCGCCGGACGAGCCACCAAAAGCGCGCCGACGATCGAAGCCGCCATCCAGGCGAGCCTCGATAGTCTCGAACCGGAATGTCGCGACGCTGTGGCGCGATTGAGTGTCTTCGGGCAATCCTGTTGGGGGGAGGGTCTCTCTGCTTTGCAGATTGATCACGATAGGGAAGAACTGCTTTCTAGTTTGATCAGCCAAGAGATCCTGGTTCAGCAAAGTGGCAGCCGCTTTCCCCATACCGGCGAATACATGTTCAAACATGCACTCGTCCGGGATGTGGCCTACGACTCGCTCGATCCACAATACCGGTGCGAGCTCCACTCCTTGGCAGGCGCCTGGCTCGCCGAGATGGGCGAGGATGCCGCAACCGTTGCAGGCCACCTCGATCTCGGAGGAAGAAAGCAAGAGGCGGCGAGGTACTGGGCGCGCGCGGCTCAACGCGCCCTGCAAGCCAACGCGCTGTCCGACGCACTGAATCTCGCCGAAAGGGCTCTCGCATTCGCCGAAAATAAACGGGATGCCTTCTTGTGGGCCAGCTATCTGGACGAAGCTTGGAACCGGCTCGATCCTCGAGCGGCAGATCGGGAAACGGCCATCTCATCGATGGAGGAATCGACCTACGACGAACCTTCTCATACGATCGCCCAGGCCGCGCGTGCCAGGTACGATGACGCACGGGGGACCGGAGGTCACGTCGACGAAACACTTGCGGAGGTCCGTGAAAAAGCCGAGCAACTTGGACTTGGGGATGTCGTTGCTCAGTGTTCGGCCACCTTGGCATCTCGCTCCGCATACGCTGGAGATCTGGAGATCGCTGAAAGAGAAGCCAGGCGATTGCTCGGATCGGGCCTGGCGGACGTCCCCGGTGCAGCCGTCGACGCCTACCAGACCCTAGCCATCGTCCGCCAGGCCCGAGGACAAGTCTCCTCAGCGCTCGAGGCGAGAAAGCTCGCCGCTGAGGCAGCACGAAAAGCCGGACTCAAGGAACGAGAAGCCATGCTAACCACGAACGTCGGTTTTGCGCTCTCTACGATCGGCGCCAGGCAGGAGGCGCGCAGCGCCTTGGAACGAGGGCTCCTTTTGGCCGAAAACATTGGTAGCCCAGGAGCCACTCGGCACGCACAGATGAACCTACTGGGTTGGGCAGGACTTTACGGCAACGACCGACGTTTGGAAGGCTTCTTGAGCGAAACGAGGGCGGAGGCCGACGCCTCGGCCACTGGTTTCTGGACCTCACCCGATCGCTCGAATCTCGGCATCCTGTTTTATCGGGGTGTCGAGCTCCTCAGGTCCTCTCAAGAGCAAGCGCACGCACGGGCGCTTCTTTTGCTTCGAATGGCCGCAGGAAGCTACCGAGAGCTGGGTCACAATGACGTCCTCCCCGTAGCACTGGGAACGTGGGCCGAAGCAGAACGGCTTTGTGGAAATATCGAAGAAGCCGACAAGATCGGAAGGGAAGCCGCGGAACTGCTCGAAAACGGCGCGCCAAGCCTGCTCAACGAAGCTCCCGTGTTTTTGACTCTCTACAAAGCGCGGCTCGCTCTCGGTGACGAGCAGGGAGCCATCCAGGCTCTTGTCTCGAGCATTCGCCCCCTGCGACGCCGCCTGGGCGGACTCATCGGCTCCCCGTACGCCCGCGGCTTCCTCACGGAGATCCCTCACAACGCCGAACTCGTCTCCGCGGCCGATGCGGCAGGAGTATTGCCCGACTCGATTCATCGTCAGTTGACCGGTGACGGATCGGTGTAGAACGAGGCCAGCGGAGAGATACGCTCTCGCGATGTCTTCGCTGCGATGACGTCAATCAAAGAGACAGGTGCGGCGCAGGCGCGGCGCGCGCGGATTTCCCGGCTTCGTCACGCTGGACCTTTCCGTCCTTCATTCTCACCACGCGCGGCATACTCTCGGCGAACGCTGGATTGTGGGTGACGACGACAATCGTCGTTCCGTGCTCACGATTGATATCGAAAAACAGATCATGAACTGCGTCGCTGGTCGCGCTGTCGAGGTTGCCGGTGGGCTCGTCTGCCAGCAGGAGCTTGGGCTCCAACACCAGCGCGCGCGCTACGGCGACTCGCTGCTGCTCGCCGCCGCTCATTTCCCCCGGACGATGACTCCCGCGGTGACCGACCCCCACCTCATCCAGCAGCTTCTGAGCTCGCTTTTCCATTTCTCGACGGGATCGCCCCTGAATGAGCCCCGGAAGCATCACATTTTCGAGAGCGTCGAACTCTGGGAGCAAGTGATGAAACTGGAACACGAACCCAATCTCTCGGTTACGCACCGCAGCAAGCCGAGTTGCGCTCATTCGGGTCAGCTCCTCTCCGGCAAGTCGAATGCGCCCGCTCGTCGGCAGATCGAGGGTGCCCATACAATGGAGCAAGGTGCTCTTCCCTGCGCCAGAAGCTCCAACGATCGACAAAAATTCTCCCGCGTAGATATTGAGATCGATCCCCCCCAAGACCTCCAGCGTTCTGCCCATGTGCTTGAAGGACTTGTGGAGATCCTCAATGAGGACAAGAGCCTCATTCCCACCGCCCGCCTTCGGTTGTCCGCTAGGGTCGCCGTATCGCGGCCTTGCCTCGTCGCCACTCAGGGAAGCCCCCTCACTAGCTTTCGAACTTGAATCATTCATAAAATCTCTCTGGACCTAGTTGGTCGATTGGAGGGAGGAGCGCTCATACTCGTACTCACTGCGCGGAGCGTGCATTCCTCGACTCGCGCCTTTATTCGTAGCGAATCCCGTCGACCGGCCGCAATCGGCTCGCTGCCTGAGCAGGATAAAGAGTCGCCAAAGTCGTGATGACGAAAGCGCACAGAGCGATGAAGAGATAGTCCATTTCAGCAACATGTACGGGCAAACGCTCGATGTAGTAGATCTCTGGATCGAGCCGGACTCCAAAGTGCTTGAGGCTTTGCATCAAACAATAGCCGGTAATCACTCCAGTCACGGTACCGATACCACCGATCAGCATTCCTTCCGTCATAAACAGGCGCATGACCGAACGATCGCTGGCTCCCATTGCCTTGAGAATGGCAATCTCCTTGCTCTTCTCCGTGACCATAAGAAGCAAAGTACAAATGATGCAGAAACTCGCTACTGCAATAGCTATCGACAATACGACGAAGGTGGCGATCTTTTCGAGCTTGAGAGCACTAAACAATCCACGATTCATTTCCTCCCAATCTCGTACTTGCAGGTCCTTTCGTTCGATCGCCGCCCGAATTCGAGGAGTCACCTGACTGACCTGCTCCACCTGATCGACGCGCACGTCGACCGAGGTCACCAAATGTCCGAGATCCAGCATCTTCTGCGCAGCGCCGAGTTTCACGTACGCCTGGGAAACATCATATTCATACATGCCTGTATAAAAGATGCCGGCGACGCGAAACTTCCTCGTCCGTGGCATGATTCCCATCGGGCCCAGATCACCCATGGGTGAAACAACGGAGATGACGTCCCCCACATAGGCGTGCAAGCTTCTCGCAAGCTCGCGCCCGAGAACAATTCCCGGATAGACATCGTCGGGAGTCTCATCCGTCGGTTCAAGCTCGAACTCTTCCTCGCTTTTGACATAGACTTCGCCCTCGGACCCGATGCCAATCGGAGTTCCCGCTGGAAGGAGGCGCAGCTTCAACGGATCGTCGAGCAGATCAAAGCTACCAACTTCCATATGTTGAGGGATATCGACCACGGCCGGAAAGGATTGAGTGTCGATTCCGTGGAGAACCATTCCCGCCGTGTCCGTGGAACTGGACGCCATCACTTCCCCCTGAGCCACGGGAGTTGCTGCAAACACACCAGGAATCGTGCGAACGGTATCCAGAACGTCTCGATAGTATTCGAACGCTCCCTGCTCCGGAGTGATGCGCACATGGGCACGATTGTTGAGAATCTTTTCCTTCAGGTCGGCCCCAAACCCCCCCATGACGCTCACGACAATACAGAGCGCCATCGAGCTCATGAACACTCCCAAAATCGACAGCGCTGAAATGACCGTGAGAAAGCCGCTCTTTTCCGAGCGAACATGGCGAACGGCGACGAAGGAGACGAAATCTCCCCTTTCGAGCCAAGCCAAAGCGCGTGGGACAATGAGAAGAAGAATAAAAATACAAAGGAGCATCGCGCTGAGCGCTGCTCCTGCGCGAACGGCTTGATCGAGGAGATTGAAGCGCGCGCCTGCCGTCTCCGGCAACTTCAAGGCCCAGGCACCAAAGACAACCGTGAGCGCCAGCCACACCCCCGTCAACCAACGAATGAGTCCTCGCCCGGTGCGCCCTCCCAATCGCCACAGCAGCCAACCCAGGCCGCACAGAACAAAGCCTCCCAGAAGGATCGCGACAGTTGCTCGTAACGCCGGAGGCGAGGTTTGCCAAATCTGAAACAATCGCTCGCTCCAACCC
>CAYTRQ010000042.1:16595-21470 GCA_964440025.1 uncultured Polyangiaceae bacterium
GCGCTCACAACCCTGAGAGCCTCGGCTCTGGAGCGCGCTTCCGGACGAAGGAGGGGAAAGGCAATCACGTCTCGAATGGAAGGCTGAGAACACAAGACCATCAAAAACCGGTCGATCCCCATCCCGAACCCAGCAGCAGGCGGCATTCCGTGCTCCAACGCCCGAATGTAGTCCTCGTCGTAGTCCATTGTCTCCTCCTGTCCCCTGCTTTTCCGTTCCACCTGGTCCCGAAACCTGGCAGCTTGATCATCAGGATCGTTGAGCTCGGAAAAAGCATTGCAGATTTCGCGTCCGTCAACGAAAAGTTCGAACCGATCCACGAGGGTTGGGTCCTTGTCCTTGCGACGAGCCAGCGGCGAAACTTCCGCCGGATGATCGATGATGAAAACGGGGACGCTCAGCTTCCCGTCCTCGCTCCGATAGTCGTCGGCGAGAAAAGGTTCCGCCAAATACTCATAGGCCACGAAGACACGATCCCCAGCAGTCTCGCAATGGCCCAAAGCCCGCCGAAAGTTCGCCCAATCGATTTTGCGTTGGCTCTCGCGCGAGTAGCGACGAACCAGCTCGTCTCCCGCTGCCCGCTGCTCGGCAGAGGTTTCTTCCGACAAAGCAAGTGTTTTATAGGACGTCGTGACGTCACTCGGAGCTAGATCGGCCTTGGCCAAAGCCGTCAGGATCGCATCGTGCATTTTCACGCGCCGAAAGGGTTCAGCAAAGGTAAACGTCCGCTCCTCCACCCAGCGCTCGTAGAGATGCTGCTGATGGCGAGCGCGCATTCCCTCACAAAGGCTGGAGTCGACGGCCCGCATCATCTTCTCCGTCATCGCCATCAACGTCTCATAGTTCGCGTACGACCAATAGAGCTCCACCATCGTGAACTCCGGATTGTGCCGCGTGCTCATGCCCTCGTTTCGATAGCAGCGACCAATTTCGTACACACGTTCCAAACCTCCAACGAGCAAACGCTTGAGGTACAGCTCAGGAGCAATCCGTAAGAAGAGCTCCATATCGAGGGTGTTGTGATGGGTCTTGAAAGGACGAGCACTCGCCCCACCGATCAAGCTATGTAACGAGGGGGTTTCTACTTCGACGAAGTGAGCCTCGTCGAGAAACCGCCGAATTCCTCGAAGAACCAACGAACGCGCGGCAATGACCTGCGCCACACTGGGGTTGGCCACCATGTCCAGATAGCGACGCCGGTAACGCAAGTCGACGTCGACCAAGCCGTGCCATTTGTCCGGAGGAGGTCGCAAAGCCTTGGTGAGCAACCGAAGGTGCGAAAGTTCGAGGGTGAGCTCACCCGTCTTCGTGACCATCGGAACCCCTCGGGCTTCGAGATGATCGGAAACGTCGATGTCCTTGAGTCGCTCGAACCCTTCGAGCCGGTCTTTTTTTGCAAATAGCTGGATCTCACCACTGCCATCTCGCAGCTGAAGAAAACTCGCCTTACCGAAGCCACGCCGCGCGACCAGACGTCCGAAGACAGCCACCTCTTGCCCAGCCGAAATCCGCGCGACATCATCCGCATCATATCCCTGCTCCCTCTCCGCGGAGACAAAGCGGTCCCGAAGATCGCCAATGAACGTGCGCTCCTCCAAGTGAACGTCGTTGGCAAAAGGGTTTTCTCCACGCTCGCGGACAATCGCTGCCTTGTCCCGACGCGCCTGAATCAGACCTTCCTCGCTACTCTCTCCAGAAAGGTCTTGCTGGCTGTCCTTTGACTCACTCAATGCCTTCTCTCCTCGCTTTCACCTACGGACGACTTCGCTTTTAGCCTGGATTGTGACGCCGAACACCTCGTGAACTCACCGCGGTTGTCCCTGCCCCCCAGACCCGCCCGCGACGGCCCGGATCAGCGGCGGAGCCTTTCCGCCGGTTCGTTCGATACGTTCGAGGAGACTTGTTAACTGGTAATCGCACCGGCCGGTCCCTCTTTCTCCCTATCCGCGGTCTGCATGAGGTAGCCCTCGATAAACTCGTCGAGATCCCCGTCCAAAACGTTCTGCACGTCGCCGCGTTCTATCTCGCTACGCAGATCCTTCACCATCTGATAAGGCTGAAGAACATAGGAGCGAATTTGATTCCCCCAGGCGATCTCTCCTTTTTCAGCCTCATAGGCCGCTTGTTGATCGCGGCGTTTGCGTTCCTCGAGCTCGTAGAGCTTGGCTTTGAGCATTTTTATCGCCATAGCTCGGTTTTGATGCTGGCTACGCTCCGCGCGACAAACAATGTGGATCCCTGTTGGGATATGTTTGAGTCGGACGGCCGTTTCGACTTTGTTGACGTTCTGACCACCTTTCCCGCCAGCACGCATGGTGGTGACTTCCAGATCTGCGTCATTGACCTCCACGTCGATCTCTTCATCGATGTCGGGGGTCACTTCCACAGCCGTAAAACTGGTATGGCGACGAGCATTGGAATCAAAGGGACTGATGCGGACCAGTCGATGCACCCCCATTTCCGCACGGAGATATCCGTAGGCGTTCTGCCCACTGACGAGGATCGACGCTCCGGCAATACCGGCCTCATCTCCCGGCTCGAAATCGAGGATTTCGGCCTTGAAGCCGCGACGTTCCGCCCAGCGGAGGTACATGCGAAACAACATCTCCCCCCAGTCCTTGGCTTCAGTTCCACCACTGCCGGGGTGAATGCTGACAATCGCGTTGGCGTGGTCGACGGGCCCGGAAAGCATCCGAGAAAGCTCCGCCTTCTTGACCCGCGACTCGAGCTCGGGAAGCTGTGCCGTGACATCACTAGTCACCCGCTCGTCCCCTTCAGCCACACCAAGATCGAGGAGCTCGTCGGCGTCATTCACGTCAGCCAGCAGTGACTCGATCAGCTCGACTTTCTCCTGAGCCAAGGCGCGACGCCGCATTTGAACCTGAGCCTTTTGTTGATCGTCCCAAAAGCCCGGCTCCGTCGAAAGCTGCTCGAGTTCCTCGACTTCTCGTTTCAGTGCAGGGACGTCAAAGAGACCCCCTTAGCGCCTCAAAGCGCCTTTGAAGTTCTCTGAGCTTGTTCTTCACCTCGGCGGACATGGCCTGCGCATTTACCGCCTCAAGGCCCGGATGCAAACCTCAATGAGAAGACTCGAAATCGACGGCCGCAGCCTCCGTGTTTCGCTCGCTGATGAATGCGGCAACCTCCTGGTGGACGGGATCGGTGCGATAGGCTTCGAGCCCCGCTCGATCATCGTGGCGAGTCACCAGTCCGAGGTCGAAGCTGCGCGCACCTTTCGTGAAGTCCAGACCAACCTCGATTTCCCGGAGACCGGCAACTCGCCCCGCCATCGAAAGCAGACGTCTCTTGGACTCCTCGGCGTCACTCTGATTCTGGAAACGAAAAAGGACGATATGGGTAACCATGGGGCTACCCTACGCAAAGGAGGCGAACCAACAAGCAAAACGGGCTTCAGCGGTCCTCGGCCCCCACTCTTGCCGAGGAGCTCTCGGAACGCTTCCGTTCGCCCCGTCCGCCCGGCTCCCTGACAAAACGCCGGAAAGTCCGCTCTCCTTGAAACCAGCCTCCCGTCAGAACCCCAAGCTGAGTTGCGGCCCGTGTTGCCCTCAAGCGAGCCTTCAGACGCTCGTCGTCGTGGAGATCACGTCGTGCAAGCTCTACACGAGCCTGATTCCAATCCAGCAAAAGCCCCACCACGTCGGCTCGAACCTCTTGGCTTTCGTCGGAAACACTTTGACGCATGCGCTCGATCCCCGCCTCGTCATCCCCCACGACAAGCCGGTCGAGGTGAAACGTCAGCCTCACTTCCAGGAGAGAGTCGAGGCCATCCCGAGTGGTTTCGTCCCCCGGAAGGACCCCCGCCGAATCGATCGAGCGGGTCTGATCGGCACCTTGGACCCCTCGAACGCGTAGCTCAGGGAGCAATCCCGAGAGCCGAGAACGGCGCCGCAAAGAATCGAGGCGCTTGTTCAACAAAGTCAGCCCTCGAGTCTCCAGAGCCCGTTCGATCGCCTCGGCCACGAAGGGAAATGGCAGTTCCCACGAACTGCCAGCGACCGGTCTCCCGCGCTCCTCCTCCGCCTGCTCCTGCTCTGCTCGCTTCTCCTCCGCCTCCTCCTCGAGGGTCGCTGCTCGTTCTTGGCGTACCCGCTCGCCACCGGCCGGCGGGCGCCCTCGAGCAGACGCATTGGTTCCGGCAGCTCGAGAGGCCAGAGGGCCGTCGGAGGCCCACCCCGAATGCTCCAAGTGCGAACCTTTTCCGTGATCGGAGTCTCCCAGGTCTTCGAGCTCGCGACGACTTTTCTGCCGCTCCCGTTGCCCACGTCGCTTTGTCCGAGCCCCAGAAAAGGCCACCAGTTCGAGAGGCACGCGCAGCTGAGCCAAAAAGTACGTTTCTTTGCGATGGCGCACGAGCCCCGGGGCCGGCTGCCCCCGTGTGACCCCATGACCGGCCCGCAAATCCAACGAGAGATCGCCAGGCGGGAACCAGTCTCCGAGATCCCACGCAGGGCTCCAGCGCGCCTCCCAACGGTTTGTGTCCGTGGCAGGATGGACTTGCTGCGCCTGCGCCGAAGAACTCAGCGCAAAAAGCAGCACCAAAAACCAAAGCTTTCGTCGTCGCACGGGGAAGGATCGGTCCGGTAATCCCTCAGTTGACGAAAATCTCTTCGTTCGTGCTCGACGTCCACTTGCCCCTGCGCCGGCAGGGTTACGAGATCCGCTCTAGCTCGTACGCGGCGCGAAATCCCGCTTTTTCGGCAACCCCTTTGCGGTGAGGGGTTGCCGAAGCCGCTCCTCTCGCTGGGTTTTGCCTCAACAGTTTTGTGGCTTGTTGGTTCGCATCCTTTTGTGGATGCGAACTAGCTCGTACGCGGCGCGAAATCCCGCTTTTTCGGCAACCCCTTTGCGGTGAGG
>CAYTRQ010000043.1:0-21422 GCA_964440025.1 uncultured Polyangiaceae bacterium
GCATCGAGATCGAGACCGTCGGCCAGACCCGGGAGACGGTGGCCCGGGCCATCCAGACGGTGGTCGGCGGGACGGTCACCCACGTCGGCACGCCCTGGTGCTACGACCCCTGGACGGTCACCGACCGGCGCGGCCGCACCTGGAAGGTCATGGCCGACGCGAGTCTGAGCGCGGCCAAGACCTACCAGGCAGAGGTCGTCAGCCCGATCCTTCGCTACGACGACATCCCCGAGCTGCAGGAGGTCGTCCGGGCGGTCCGCAGGGCGCGGGCAAAGGTCGATCACTCGACCGGGATCCACATCCACGTCGACGCCGCTCCTTTCGACGCTCGCCGGGTCGGCAACCTGATCAAGATCGTCAACAAGCAGGAGGCCCTCATCGAGCACGCGATCGGGATCAGCGATGCGCGGCGGGCCCGCTGGTGCCGCGGGATCGATCAGCGCTTCCTCAACGAGATCGAGCGTCGCCGCCCGCGCAGCCTCGAGCAGCTCAACCAGCTCTGGTACGGCTACCGCAACACGAGCCCGACCCACTACGACAGCACGCGCTACCGAGGCGTGAACCTGCACAACATCTGGTACCGCGGCACGGTCGAGTTTCGCTGGTTCGACTCGACGCTCCACGCCGGCAAGGTCAAGGCCTACGTGCAGTTCGTGCTCGCCCTCGCGGCGAAGGCCCTCAAGGCGCGCGCGGCGAGCAGCCGTAAGCGGCCCCTCAACCCCGCGACCGCCAAGTACGACTTCCGCGTGTTCCTGCTGAGCCTTGGGCTCATCGGCGACGAGTTCAAGACCGCGCGCCTGCACCTGATGGCGCGCCTTCAGGGCTCGGCCGCCTGGAAGCACGGCCGCCCCGATCAGCGCGATCCCGAGCCGCCGGCTCCCGCGGCACCCGCAACCCTCATTCCCGCAGTCGCGGCGGCGGTGTGAAGGAGGAGCCGATGCCGAACCCGCTGTACTTCGCCTACGGATCGAACCTGAACCCGCAGCAGATGCGGCGGCGCTGCCCGGGCGCCGTCGCCGAATGCCGGGCCGTGCTGCGCGGCTATCGGCTGGCCTTCGCCGGCCACTCACGCATGTGGGGCGGCCCTGTCGCCACGCTCGTTCGCGACCGCGACGCCGAGGTCGACGGCGTTCTCTACCGGCTGCCCCGATCCGAGCTGGCAGTCCTCGACCGCTTCGAGGGGCACCCGTTCTGCTATCGCCGCGCGCGACGGGATGTCCGTGACGCGGCAGGCCGACGCCGGCGCGCCAACGTCTACCTGATGCACGTCGACGAGGAAGACGTCTCCCAACCGGCGCCCCCGTACCTCACCGCGCTGTGGCGCGCGTACCGGACCCACGGCTTCGACGCCAGGAAGCTTGCGGTCGCCGCAGGAGGAGGTGTTCGATGAACAGAGAGCGCACCATAGGCCCGAAGGAACACACGGTCTTCGTCTACGGCACGCTGCTTCGCGGCGAGCCGAACCACCGCTTGCTCGCCCGCGCGCGCCTCGTCGGGGAGGCCGTCACGGAGCCCGGCTTCGAGCTCGCCGACCTGGGCGCGTTTCCGGCCATGTCGGCCGCCGGCAGCGGAGCCGTGGCCGGGGAGGTCTACGCCGTCGACGGGGCTACACTGGCCGCCCTGGACCGCCTGGAGGGGCATCCCCGCTTCTACCGGCGCTCGTGGATCCGGCTGGCCACAGGGGCCCACGTCGAGGCATACCTGCTCGAGCGCGAGCAGGTCCGCGGCCGGCCGCGCATCTCGTCCGGCAACTGGCGCAACCGCGAAAAGGAGGTCCTCACATGCGCATCAAGATTCTGAGCGACGGCCGCGTCCTCGAAGGCACGGCCGAGCAGATCGTCCAGCAGATGCAGTACCTGGCGTTCGGCCAGGAAGACCGCAGCCTCAGCGAGTACGTCGACTGGCTCAAGGCCCAGGTCGAGCGGATGGAGAGCATCTCGCTCGAGGTCCACGGCGACACCGGCCCGGAGAAGGCGAAGTCGCTCGTCCAGGCGATGCTGGCATCGGGACTGGCGGAGAAGGCCTGAACTGAGTCGGGCGCCCAGGGGACGACGCCTCAGCCGAGGCAGTTTGCCTCAGCAAATTCTGTTTCAGCTCGGTTGGATAGCGCTTGCTAGAGGCAGGTTCGCGCGATACGTTCCCCCACCTGAACTCCAGCCTCCAGGAGAGAGGAAAATGGCGCAACACCGTGACCCCCATCCAGACGACCTGATGACGACGAGCGAGGCCGCGCGCGTCCTCGATCTGTCGCCGGACGCGGTGCGCTGGCTGGAGCGCGAGGGGCGCCTGCCGGCGCAGCGGACCACCAACGGCTACCGCCTGTTTCGGCGCCGGGACGTGGAGCAGTACGCGGCCATACGTGCGGCCCGAAAGGGTGCCACGTCTGCGGCGGCTTCCTCGGCGCGGGCCGCTGCTGGCAAGGGGACGCTCGCCCGGGGTGAGGGAGCGCCCAGCGATCGGGACAGTGAGCCGGGATGACGCTGCAGTCGAACGACATACTGCGCGAACCGAGCAAAAGGCGCATGCGTCAATGGGGAGCTGCCCAGCTCGCTCGCCTGCGGCCTAGCGCAGGTTGCCGCCATGGGCGGTCAGGGGGGACGACATGAGCGGCGACAGAGGCGACCGACTGAAACGAGACCCGGTGCTGGTCGTTGGCATTGGCGCCTCGGCCGGCGGGCTCGATGCATGCAAGCGGTTCTTGTCGGCGATGCCGCCCGACAGCGGCATGGCGTTCGTCATCGTGATGCATCTCGATCCGAGCCACGAGAGCCGGCTCGCCGAGCTGTTCCAAGCGGCGACCACGATGCAGGTCGTCCAGGTCAAAGAAGCCTGCTCCCTCGAGCCCGACCACGCCTACGTGATCGCGCCGGACTCGGCACTGGAGATCCGCGACGGCATCCTGAACCCCAAAAAGCCGAACGACCCCCACGGACGTCGCAAACCGGTCGACGCTCTGTTCTCTTCGCTTGCGAGGGACCAGCACGAGCGGGCGGTGGCCATCGTACTCTCGGGTACGGGAAACAACGGATCTTCCGGCATCCAAGCGGTCAAGAGCGAGGGTGGCCTTTGCCTGGTCCAGGATCCCGAGTCTGCGGAGTACGACGGGATGCCGCGCAATGCGATCGCCACCGGCGCGCCCGACCGAGTCCTGCTGCCTGCGGAGATGCCAGCGGTTCTGCTCGAGTATGCCAAAGACCCGGGCGCGCTCGGCGGCGACGACGGCGAGGAGCCAGAAGCGGAGGTCCCAGAGACGCTCGAGGGCATCCTGACGCTCCTCGGTCAGACCTACGGCGTGAACTTCCGCACCGGGTACAAGCCTGGAACCCTGGCCCGGCGCACCGAGCGGCGAATGGCGCTCAAGCGGATCTCGGACTTTGGCGAGTATCTGGAGGTCCTCCGGAAGGACCCCAAGGAAGTCGCTGCCCTATACCGCGATGTCTTGATCGACGTGACGCGCTTTTTCCGAGATCCGGAAGTCTGGGAGCAACTCGCGAGCGAAGTGGTCCCGAACCTTTTGGCCCAACGCGACAGCGGACTGCCGCTCAAGATCTGGGTGGCTGGATGTGCCACCGGTGAGGAGGCCTACAGCCTCACCATGCTCTTTCTCGAGCAAATGGATCGTCGGGACGATCGTCGAAAGCTGCAGGTGTTCGCAAGCGACGTTGCCGAAGACGCGCTCGCCTTTGCCAGAAGAGGTCTTTACCCGCAAAGAATTCGCGACGACGTCTCGCCCAAGCGCCTCGAGCGCTTCTTCCACGCCGAAGGGGAAGGCTTCGAGATCAATCGCGAAGTGCGTGAGTGTGTGACCTTCGCGGTTCACAACCTTTTGGCCGACCCACCGTTTTCGCGACTCGACATGGTGAGCTGCCGCAATGTGCTCATCTATCTGGAAGCCCAGGCGCAACAGCGGATCTTCGAGGTGTTCAACTTCGCCTTGAAACCGGGGGGCGTGCTTCTTCTCGGTGCCTCGGAGACCGTCGGTCGGCACACCGATCTCTTCGAGCCCGTGTCACAAAAGGCCCGGATCTATCAATCCACGGCCACCACGGAGGCCGCGCGGCGCCAGCATCTGGGCTGGACTGCCGCCCGCGCGTCGCTGCGCGGCATGGCGGGCGGCCAGCCGCCGCCGCCGCGGGGGCCGAGGGTCAGCCGCGCCATCGAGCAAATGGTGCTCAGCCGCTACACGCAAGCGTGCGTAGCGGTCACCGAGTCGTTCGAGATCCGGTCCTTCTTTGGTCCCACCGAGCGCTACCTCGCCCAGCCGACCGGCGAAGCGCGCATGGATCTGCTGGCCTGGGCCAAGCCCGGGCTCTATTCGCGGCTGCGCAGCGGCCTCGACCAGGCTCGCGAGAAGAACGAGTCCGTGCACCTCGATGATTTGCGCATGGAGCGCGACGGAGCGAACCAGCGCGTGGCGTGCACCATCGAGCCCGTGGCTCCGCTGGCGGGCGAGGCCCGGCTGTTCTTGGTCTCCTTTCGGGATGTTCCTCAGCCGCCGCTCGGTGCCGGACCTGACGCCGAGGCGACGGCGTCGGAGGAGCCAGCCTCTCGTCAGCTCGAGGCGGAGCTCAAGCGGACGCGAGCCGAGCTCAAGAGCACCATCGAGCAGCTCGAGAGCACCGACGAGGGGTACCGCGCGAGCCACGAGGAGCTTCTGTCGCTCAACGAGGAGCTGCAATCGAACAACGAGGAGCTCGAAGCATCCAAGGAAGAGCTTCAGTCGCTCAACGAAGAGATGGTGACGATCAACCGGCAACTCGAAGAAAAGAACCTCGAGTTACGCACCGCCTATGACGATCTCAACAACATCGTCGTGAGCACGCGCATCCCGATCGTCTTTTTGAGCCGAGATCTGCGCATTCGGCGGTTCACTCCGGCGGCGACCGAGCTGTTGAGCCTAACGCCCGCGGACATTGGCCGGTCCATCGAGGACGTCAAGGAGCACTACACCAACGGGACGGTGAAAGCAGAGTCCCAAAGCGTCCTCGACGGCCTCACCCCGGTCATCACCGAGGTAGGCACCTCGGATGGGCGCTGGTTCTCGCGTACGATTGCGCCCTACCGCACCGAAGACGACCGCATCGACGGCGTCTGCATCGCTTTTCACGATGTCACCGATCGCAAGAAGGCGGCTCTGGAGATCGATGAGGCTCGCATCTACGCGGAGTCTGTGGTCCGTGCAGTGCCCACCCCGTTGATCATCCTGAACTCCGATCTCCGGGTCGTCTCGGCGAACAGGGCCTTCTACGAGAAGTTCCGGGTATCGCCACAGGTGACCGAAGGCGTGCTCCTGTACGAGCTCGGCAACCGGCAGTGGGACATCCCGAAGCTAAGAGAGCTGCTGGAACGGGTGCTGCCCGAGAAGCGGGACGTGCAGAGCTTTGAGGTCGAGCACTCCTTCGAGGACCTCGGCTCCAGGACCATGCGCCTCAACGCGCACTTGATGAGTCGCCAAGATCGCCCCGATCTGATCCTGCTTGGCATCGAAGACACGACGGACCTGAAGACCGCGGCGCGGGTCACCGAAGGGCGCGCCCAAGAGCTGCTTCAAGAACACCGCCGCAAGGACGAGTTTTTGTCGATGCTCGGTCACGAGCTGCGAAACCCGCTGTCGGCGCTGATGCACGGCCTCGACCTCCTCGACTTGGCGCCGGACGATCGCCAGCGGGTCGAGCAGGTGCGCGGGATGATGCGCCGCCAGAGCAAGCGTATCGCCAGCATGCTCGATCAGCTGCTCGACATCGCGCGCTTGAACTCGGGAAAGATCCAAATGGCGCGCTCTGCGGTGAACCTGCAAGAGGCTGTGGAGGCGGCAGTCGAGGCGGTCAAGCCACTCATCGAAAGTCGCAGGCATGAGCTCAGCGTCTCGCTGCCCGACGCGGCCGTGTTGGTACAGGGCGATCTCGCCCGACTCACCCAGGTGGTGGAGAACCTGCTGACCAACGCAGCCAAGTACACCGAAGAAGGCGGGAGGATAGAGCTTTCGCTCGAGGGCGAGCCACAGTGGGCTCGTCTGCGGCTGCGAGACAGTGGGGTTGGCATGGAGCCGGATCTTCTGCCTCATATCTTCGAGCTATTTTCACAGGCGACGCGGACACTGGAGCGCTCCGCTGGCGGGTTGGGGCTCGGGTTGCCGCTCGTCAAGCGAGTCGTCGAGATGCATGGAGGCACCGTGACCGCCTCGAGCGCTGGCCCAGGTCAGGGCAGCGAGTTCGTCGTCAAGCTGCCGCGCCTGCGGGAGCGGCGCAGTGCAGAGCGCGAGGGGGGGAACAGAAAGGCGAAAGACGACGCGGTGCGGCGAGTCCTGGTGGTCGACGACGAAGTGGACAGTGCGACCATGCTTGCAACGATCCTCGGGATGCGGGGCCACCAAACGCAGGTGGCTCACGATGGCGAGGCCGCGCTCGAGGCGGCTCGGGCGTTCGAGCCGGACGTCGTGCTGCTCGATCTCGGGCTTCCCAAGATGAATGGCTATGAGGTCGCCCGGAGAATTCGTGATGCGAGCGACGGGCGTCGGGTTCTCCTGGTCGCTCTCACCGGTTATGAAGCGGATCCCGAGCGGCTCGAACACGCCGGTTTCGATCGACACCTCATCAAACCTCCCGACATGGACACGCTCACCAAGCTTCTCGGCACGGTTGCGAGCCCCGAGAGGTGATCGATGAGGAACCATGACAACTGTTCGTGTTCCAGCATCTCGACCGGCACAGCCGAGCATTGATGAGCCGTCAACCGTGCGTGCCCTGGCGGCGCAAATGGGCCACCGTCATCGCGCCGCTGCTCGATCTGAAGACCAGCTCCGAAGAGTCTGCACACGATGAGCGAACGATGTGAAGACGACCGCGTGGAGCCAGGTCGAGGAGAGCTCCCGCGCGAGAGGGCCGACCGATTTACACGTCCGTTCGCACGCTTTCTCAAGGTCGAGGCCGCGACTGGGGTGCTGTTGGCTGTGGCGGCGGCCGCAGCGCTCATCGTGTCGAACTCACCATGGTCTCAGCCGTTCTTGCGCTTCTGGGAGACTCCGGTCGGGCTGACGTGGGGTTCAGTCGATTTCAGCCGGTCGTTGCGGCACTGGATCAACGACGGTCTGATGACGCTGTTCTTCTTCGTCGTCGCCCTGGAGCTCAAGCGGGCGCTCGTACTAGGCGAGCTGCGAAGCTTCCGCATGGCCGCATTCTCGTTCGCCGGTGCACTGGGCGGGATGGCCATCCCGGCCGCCGTCTACCTGGCCCTCATGCTCGACAAACCAGGGGTGCACGGCTGGGGAACCGTGATGGCCACCGACACGGCATTTGTGATGGGGGCACTTGCGCTGCTCGGGTCCCGCATCCCGACAAGCCTGCGTTTGTTTCTCCTGTCATTAGCGATCTTCGATGACGTAGGCGCCATCCTCATCGTGGCAGTTGGGTACGGGGACGCCCTCAGCTGGTCTGCGCTGGTTCTGGTCGCCGTTCTCATCGCTGTGGTCTTCGGCGCGGCGCGCCTGGGAATACGAAGTGTTCCGGTCTACGTTCTGCTCGGTGTGGGCCTGTGGCTCGCCCTCGACGCGTCCGGACTGCATCCGACGGTTGCGGGCGTCGTGCTCGGGTTGATGACGCCGGCGAGAGAGTGGGTGAGCAACGAGCGGCTGCACTCCATCTTGGAGCGGGTGCTTACTCCGCCTGTGGGAGACGACGCGAGCACCGTTGCGGCGGGCCGCGCCGACCTGGGGCGGGCGGGAGTCGCAGCCAGGGAGGCTGTGTCTCCGGTCGAACGCCTCGAACTCAAGCTTCATCCGTGGTCGGGCTTCGTCATCATGCCCATCTTTGCCCTGGCCAATGCAGGGGTCGACATATCGTGGACGGGAATGAAAGACCCGATCGTCCTTGCGGTTTTAGCTGGCCTGGTTCTAGGGAAACCGATCGGCGTGGTCGGCCTGAGCTGGCTCGCGGCTCGCACGGGCCTCGCAACCCGCCCCGCGGGCTTGAAGTGGTCCGTTCTCACCGCGGGCTCTGCGCTGACGGGCATCGGCTTCACGATGTCGCTCTTCATCGCGGGGCTGGCGTTTGCACCCTCGATGTTGGCGGCAGCAAAGACGGGGATCTTGGCGGCATCGGTCGTCGCGGGCGCCAGCGGCGTTCTCGCGCTGTGGTGGCTGACGCGGACCAGGCCTACGAGCGGCCGAGGCGCCGAATCCAGCGAAAGTGCGACTTGAGGGCATCTGCAAGCGTTTCGTGAGCGGCATAGCGAATGTCGAAGTCCGCGCAGACCTTCCGCACGATCGGGGCAATGCTCGGATAGTGAACGTGGCAGATCCGCGGGAACAGATGGTGCTCGATCTGGAAATTCAGACCGCCGAGGTACCAGGAAAGAATGCGGTCACCTTGCGCGAAATCCACCGTGGTCTGCACCTGGTGCACGCCCCAGGCACTGCCCAATCTCCCACCCGGTGGCGGCGGACTGGGAAAGTTCGCCTCTTGTACGCAGTGAGCCAGCTGAAAGACCACGCTCAGCACGACCCCGACGATCACAGCCGTGAATGCGTAAAAAAGGAACACCTTCCAGGCCGGGTGAAACAATATCGGAATCGCCAGGGCATAGCCGAAAAACAGGATCTTGCCCGCGATCATCTCGACCAGGGACCAGCCTCGTGGTCGGGGAAATCGATGGCGGGCTATCCGGCCTGTCGCGACGCACCGGAAGTCATGGAAGAAGTGCCACACTGGAAGCAGGAACCCGTAGAGCACCCACAGGTAGTAGTGTTGAAAGCGGTGCAAGCGTCGACGCGGTTGCGCCGGCGCCAAACGGGCCAGCGGCCCTAGGTCGATGTCGCTGTCCGATCCCTCCACGTTCGTGTAGGTGTGGTGCGAGATGTTGTGCTTGGCGTGCCACACGTATGAGCTGGCCCCCAGCATGTCGAGCGTGAGTCCCACGACGTGGTTGACTCGCCGGCTTTTCGAGAACGCGCCGTGGTTTGCATCGTGTTGAACGTTGAAACCGACGGCGGCCGTGGCGAACGCCAGCGATGCCGAGGCTAGAATGGCCTGCCACCAGTTCGTCGCGACGAAAACCAGTGCCAAGTAGGACCCCAGGAACCACAGCAGCGTCACCGCAGCCTTGAAGTACATGCGCCGATCCGCGAACGAAGACAGGTCGGCTTTGGCAAAGTAGGCGTGGACCTCGCGGACGACCGCCCGGCGAAACCCTTCGTCTCGCGTGAATGTAGGACGCTTGCTTTGCTCCGCAGCAAGGCTTCTCTTCAGGCTCCCGCGGCCAAGCCATCGGGTGCCTCTCGCCTCTGAGCTTCCGCGCTCCATCTCCTCGATGGTCCCTACGCGTGCCTATCAGTCTGACGCCTCCGGAGGGTCATGCTTCGGAGACCTGCCACACCCGGCGGTGCCGTGTGTGCTCCAAGAGCCACAGGAACAACCCCAGCGGCAACCCGAAACCAAAAGCATGAAGTAGGATTTGCGTCGTCGAGCTCGTTGTGAGCAGCCACTCGAAGAACAGTCGACTCAGGATCCCGAAGTTGAGTACCCACAATAGCAGCCCGTAGCTCACTCCGAGGCCGACCACCGCGACGGGGCTCTGGAAACCGCCCTCACGGAGGCTCCGGCTGAGCACGCCGAAGGCCGTCCCAAAGACTGCGGAGAGGACGAAGTGCACGCCAACGCCCAGCACGAAGAGAACGATCGTGAAGTCCCCCCGCAGGGCGTCATCCGTAGCGACGATCGACGCGAACATTCGCCACGGGGCGGTCACGCTGCCCGCCACAATCATCTCGAGGATCGCCAGCGTCAGCCCGGCCGCCAAGCCAGCGAGTGCCCCCTCCTTGGCGAGGGTTCGACGAGTTGTTCTAGCTGTCATCGGGGTCCTCCTCTGCCAATGCTTGGCAAGCCGCGTGCCAAGGGCATGCCCCTTGCGTCTCCTCGCCGGCATGCGGCGCCGGAGCCGAATTCGAAACGCCGGCCCCATGCGCGCGTTTTCCCAACCGCGCGTCCGCGCCATGGCGCCAACAGCCGCCTATACAAGTCTATACAAGTCGCCTATGCAAGGGCCTTCGCTGCACCCAATGGTTCGAGCGGCTCGCCTCAGGGAAAGGGCCTCTCTGTCGCTGGCTCGCGGCTTGCACCTTTGAACGCGCAACCAACCTTCTCGAAGAGAGGACGAAGATGAGGCTTTCTGACGACAATCTCCACGGACGAACCGTAATTGCATCGGACGGGCTCGCGATCGGCGAGATCGCGGTGCTGTTCATCGACAGCGACGCCTGGCGTGTGGAGTCGCTCCAGGTCAAGTTGCGCAAAGATGTAGCCGATCGACTCGGTGCGGACCGCAGCATGTTCCACGCCGGTGCGCTGGAAATTCCCACCAGCATGATCCAATCCGTCGGGGATGCGGTGGTTCTCTCGGTGGCGATCGATGAGCTGCGCCAAGTTCTTCCGGGCATGGCGGAGTCGGCACCACCGGCGCACTAGCTGAGGGCGTGACATTCCGCCTCGATGGGACACGAAGGCAGCGCGAATGATGAACTGGGATAGTCATCTCCAGCTGGGCAGGCTTCTGCATGCTCGTCGTCCGTTCAATGCGCTGCTGAGGACACCCTTGGTTTCTGCGCTGACTGCGCCGCACAGTATCGACGGCTATCTCCGGCTTCTCGATCGCTCGTGGTCAGCATGGCGCGTGCGCGCCCGCGTGGTCGGGATTCGCCACGAGGCGGACAGCGCAGTATCGCTATGGCTCACACCCAACGAGAACTGGCGCAGCTTTCGCGCCGGCCAATTTGTGATGCTCTCCGTGTGGGTCGGTGGCGTGCGCCATACGCGGTGCTTTTCGATCTCTTCCGCGCCCGAGGATGGAATTCCCCTGCGGCTCACCATCAAGGCCCTGCCGGGCGGTCGTGTGTCTTCCTCGTGGGTTCGAGGGGCTCGCAGTGGGGATGTCGTCGAGCTCAGCCCTGCGATGGGTGATTTCGTGCTCCCGGAACCCGCTCCAAAACGATTGCTGTTTGTGAGCGGTGGCAGCGGCGTGACGCCCCTCCTCTCGATGGCTCGGCACTTGGTCGCCAGCAGTTACAAGGGGCCGCTCACCTGGGTGCACTACGCGAAGCATGCGGTGATTCTAGGCGACGAGATTCATGAGCTGGCGCGTCGGCGGCCAAGCTGGAAGATCGAAGCTCACCTGACGCAGCCGACGAGACCAGACGAACCGCCGGCGCCCCATATTTCGCGCGAACGGGTGGAGACCATGGTGCCGGGGTGGCGAGAGAGCGAGACCTTCGCGTGTGGGCCTGCTGGCCTGCTCACAACGCTCTCCGACCTGTGGTGCCAGGAGGGACTCAGACAGCGCCTCCATATCGAACGCTTCGATGCACCGATTCTTCGCAGCGACGACAGAGTTGAACACGCCCCCTACCGTCTCGTGTTCGAAAAGAGCGGACAGGAAGCCCGGGGTCATGCCGGAGCGTCCCTGCTCGACCAGGCCGAATGCGCGGGCTTGAGGCCGAACCACGGCTGCCGCATGGGTATCTGTCACAGCTGCAAATGCGTCAAGCGCTCTGGAGTGGTTCGCAATGAGGTCACCGGAGTGCTGGATGATGAACCGGGAAAACTGATTCAACTGTGTGTCACGACGCCCCGCTCCGATGTGACGCTCGAGCTGTGAGGACGGGATGTTGCACGCCAACGAGAGAGAAGGGATTGGCCGCACGTCGATGTCTCCTGAACAGTTGCAGGAATTCGGCGCCGAAATCCAGGCCGTTCGCGATCGGGTGACTCGTGAGCTTGGCGAACGAGACGCTCAGTACATTCATGGACTCATTTCCATCCAACGCCGCGCCGAGGTGGCTGGACGCGCGCTTCTCTTTGCGGGCGCCTTGCCACCCGCTTGGATGTCCGGAGTGGCACTGCTGACCCTTTCCAAGGTTCTTGAGAATATGGAGATCGGGCACAACGTGCTGCACGGCCAATACGACTGGATGAATGACCCGGACCTCAACAGCATGAGCTACGAGTGGGACTGGGCTTGCCCTGCCGCACACTGGCGTCACTCACACAACTATCTCCACCACACCTTTACCAACATCGTGGGGGTTGACCGAGACGTGGGCTATGGGATCTTGCGCGTGGCCGAAGAGCAGCCGTGGCATCCCTTCTACTTGCCACAGCCTCTCTACGCTTTCATCCAGATGATCTCATTCGAGTGGGCCGTAGCCGTACACGACTTGGAGCTCAACCGAGTGATGCGCGGCAAGAAGAAGCTGCGCCTTCTATTCCGCCAGGCCAGACAGCTCATCGGAAAAGCAGGGCGGCAACTCCTCAAGGACTACGGCCTGTTTCCGATTCTGGCGGGGCCGGCCGCCCCGTTCGTCTTCGCAGGTAACCTGAGCGCGAACCTAGCGCGCAACGTGTGGGCGTTCCTGGTCATCTACTGTGGCCATTTCCCGGAGGGCGTGCAGACATATCGAACGTCCGACGTTGAAGGCGAAACACGCGCGGAATGGTTCCTTCGCCAGATCCGCGGCTCGGCGAATATCGAAGGCTCACGTTGGTTCCACATTCTCTCGGGCAACCTGAGCCATCAGATCGAACATCACCTGTTTCCAGATCTGCCCTCCTGCCGCTATCCGGAAATCGCACCCGAGATCCGGGCAATTTGTCGAAAGTACAACGTGCCCTACAACACGGCGCGCTTCTCCAGACAGATTGCAACGGCGATGCTTCGCGTCGTGCGCTTTTCACTACCCGGGCCCAGCAATACGCGCGCTCGAAACGGACAACTCCGACATGCGGAAGGATGAGGTCGAACAGAGGAGCCCCATTTTCTGGATTGGCGCCGCACAGCGGGCTCGGCGGCTCGGCGGACCCCAGCAGAGGCGTTCTTGTTGGCAACTGCCCAACGCCATGGCCCCGCGTTCGCCCGGGTGCCCGAGCCACCCGGAAGCCGGACCCTGGCTGCCTCGGCCCGCTAACCCGGCCAGCACGGGCCGCACAGCGCCCACGGCCGCGCGCCAAGCCGCGTCTCTGGCGGCTTTCAGCCCAAGTGCCCGAGAAGAATGATGTTCCGAGGTGATATCAACTCGTGCATCAAGACGGGCTTTCGGGTAGGGTTCGTCTAAGCAAGGCGCTGCCCAACTTCACGCTGGTCACGACCGGGCTCGCCGTTGCGACCAGACTCCTCGCCTTCATGTGGCGGCCATCCACTTCCAAAGCCGCCCGGTGGACGCAGGTTGGTCTCCTCGCAGCCACGATCGCCGTGATGACGCTTGGCACCGACCGCGGGGCCGAGCTCGTGTACCGCTACGGCGTCGGCGTTGTTGGCGAGCAACCGCCGGAGACAGAAGACCACGAGCACAGCCACGATGACGATGGACACGAAGACGCGGAAAGGCACGCCGCCGGCGAAGACACCGAACCCCCGTCAGAGTCCGTGCCATCCGAGGCAAGCGCAGTGGAGCCGGGGGCCGAGACGCAACCATCGCAGGAACCAGAAACTGCGGAGCGTCCGGCCGCCCGAGGACAGCACGGACAGGAACAACACGACCACCACGATCACGACCATGCCCACTGAGTGGAGCGTGGTCCCCGATCTCGTTCGCTCTTGGTTTACAGCCTCCACGCGTTGGTCTCGTCGCGCATCCGAGCCGCGACACCACGACGGCTCGCGAGCGCGCTCTCGTAAGTACTCGTCTTGGCGATGCGAACACCGCAGAGAGTAGTTGGCGTCTCCGCGGCCGTCCGCTTTCGCCATCGAAAGCTCTCCGCTGTAAACCAGGCCCTTGTGCTCTCTGCCCGAGTCTCCGCCACGGAGAGCAAAACCGGGCCCGGAGCACCCCCGAGTGATCTACACGAGCGCCCGTGCAGAGACCACGGCGACTACCCTCGCGCTCGCAAACACCTGCGACACAAGGCGGTTTCGGCGGCGAGGAGGGCTGATGGGCAGCAGGTGGCGGCGTTAAATGGCGCGGCCCCACGTTTCCGTGGGGCCGCATGTATGGCTCCAGCGGTAGGGCTCGAACCTACGACCCGGCGGTTAACAGCCGCCTGCTCTGCCAACTGAGCTACGCTGGAATATGCAGTTGTTTCGCGGCTGTGCAGCACATTGGCCGAAGCCGTGGGGGCGGACATTAGCTCCCGGCCGCCGCTCGTCAAGGGCCGAAAGCTTGAATTGTCCGCCTTTTCGATTGGCGGGCTCGGAGACCGACCTTCCCCCACCTGGGTCGCTCGTCGGAGCAGCCCTTGGCGCCGTGCCGCTCGACCTTTCCCCACCTGGGTCGCTCCCACGTCGGAGCGGCCCTTCTCGCCGTGCCGCTCAACCTTCCCCCACCTGGGTCGCTCCCACGTCGGAGTAGCCTTTCTCGCCGTGCAGCGTTTGGTCGAGACCTTCCCGCTCGACCTCTTCGTCCACCCGCAAGCCCATCGTCCTCTTCAAGATTTTGAGCACGACGAGTGTCACGAGGGCCGCATAGCCGCACCCCACCACGGTGGCCTTGAGATTCGCGATGAGCAACTCGCTACTGCCAAAGATGAGGCCGTCCGCTCCACCTTCGTTCCAAGCGCTGGAGGCGAACACCCCGAGCAAAAGACCCCCGAGGATCCCCCCCACCCCATGAACTCCAAAGGCATCAAGGGCATCGTCGTAGCCTAGCTTCCCCTTGAGGAGTACACCGCCAAAACAGGCTGCACCACCCAGCAAACCAATCGCTAGGGCGCTCATCGGCCCCACGAAGCCCGCGCAAGGCGTGATCACGACCAAGCCGGCCACCAGTCCCGAAGCGGCCCCCAGGGCCGTCGGCTTGCCGTGCTTGAGGTGCTCCACCAAAAGCCAGCTCACCATTGCCGCTGCCGCCGCAACATGCGTATTGACGAGCGCAAGGGCCGCGAGCCCCCCCGTACCCAACGCACTCCCCGCGTTGAAACCGAACCAGCCAAACCAAAGCAGACCCGCACCGGTGAGCACAAGTGGCAAATCGTGAGGAGGCGCCGGCCGCTGTCGCTTTCCGAGAAGTATCGCAAACACCAACGCCGAGATCCCCGAGGACGCATGCACCACCAGTCCGCCGGCAAAATCGAGCCCGCCATCGGCATAAACCCATCCGTGGGGATGCCAGACCCAATGGGCGATGGGCGCATAGACGAGGGTCAACCAGAGCAAGGTGAAGACGACGTAGGTGGAGAACTTGATGCGCTCCGCATAGGCCCCAGAAATGAGCGCAGGAGTGATGACAGCAAACATCATCTGGAAAGCCATGAACGCAAAATGAGGGATGTTGTCGACCGCCGGTTCCAGCACGCCCCCAGGCCCTGCTGCTGGCACTGCGTCGCCCAGGAACCCCACTCCTTTGAGCCCGACAAATGTCAGATCCCCGATCCAGCCATTGCCGGGACCAAACGCCAACGAATAACCAATGGTGACCCACCACAAGGTGGAGATACCCATGGAGGTAAAACTGTGCATGAAGGTCGACAGCACGTTTTTCCGAGAAACCATCCCGCCGTAAAACAGCGCCAAACCTGGTGTCATGAGAAGAACCAGAGCGATCGAAACGAGTATCCAGGTAGTGTCCGCTGCGTTCATGATGAAGTCCCGGAGAAATCACACGCGCCCCCGCGTGCTCCAAGAGGGGGCGGACGCTACCTGCAGCCCCGCGCGAGGTGAAGAGCATCAAGAGCCAAATCCGAAGAAAACAGCGGGTAACCCCCTCCTCCTGCGCGGTCGGGACGAGAACACGGCGCATCGAATCGCCCCCGCGCAATCGGCTCCGCCGACACCCACACCCGCTCGCGGGGAAGGAACGGCGTGGCCTTTTGAGGTGATGCGCCGGCGCCCTCGAGTCGAGGTGATGCGCCGGCGTCCTCGGGCGTCTCTCGACAGCCTACTTCACCACCGGCTCGAAACACTCGATGTTCGTCTCGATACGGAAGTTGGAAGCGTCCGTCTGGCGCTCGGCGTGGAAAATATCCATCTGGTAGCTCTGACCAGCGGTCAGCCCCAGCTGGTCGAAGTTGATGGTTCCCGTAAGGGCCTGATGCAATCCACCGAGATCGAGCGCGAGCTGGCCATCGACAAAGATCCACAGATCGTCATCCCCACGGAAGGTAAATAGCTGCCCTTGCTCGTAGGTGAAGGTCACGTGGCTTTCGGTGGTAAAATGATAGTTGTGGGTCTGACCGGGAGTGTTGCCGAAGCCGCGCCCATCGAGAGGAAAGAACGCCGAGCTATCGTAAACGCCGTTCTCAAGCAGCAGAACGTCCTTGATCTCTTTGTTGACCCCTTCCACCGTGCGGTACCACTGGTCGAAGGTCGTCTGGGAAGTAATCTCCGAGACCGGGATCGAGTCGAATTCCCAGGTCTTACACTGCGCCACCATGCAGTCCAACGCAGGATCGTAGTTACCATCCTCGGCCCAACAGCCGGGCCCTTGGACGACTCGTTGCTGGCGCCCCAGGCCTGGCAAGACGTTGAGGCCATCGTTCTGATCGATCTCACCTGTGAAGAGAATGGGCTTTCTGGAGGCGTCCAACGTATCCATGATCATCCCGCACCCAGCGTCGTTCCACCCTTTGTAGACGTCGCCGTTCTCATCGGTGACCATCTTGGCCGAAATCTCGAAGTCCGCGTGGCCGACGTCGACACCGTTTTGGTCCGTCTCGCCGTAGCCTCGGAAATCCCGATACACGACCGGTAGCTCTGCACCACAGTCACTCTCACCACTGGTAGCGCCGTTGCCTCCGCCGCTCCCCAACATGAGATCGCTCTCGCTTCCCCCGGCACCGGTGCCCTGACCCCTTGCTCCGGCACCAGTCCCTGGATTGAACGAGCCTCCTGTAGAGGAAGACGTGGCGCCCGAGCCATCTCGAGAACCCATTCCATTTTCAGGGAGCGAACCTGCAGAACAAGCGGCAACGAAAGACAGCGAAACAAACAACGGGGAAGAAAGGATCAAGCGGTTCATGGGGGAATCTCCAGAGGTCTTAGGATTGGCCTAGCACATTGCCGTAGCTGTGTGACGCCTTCTCCCAAGGCGGTAGTCTCCGGAAATCACTTCCTTTTTGACAGCGATAGAAATTTCTATCCTTCGAGGATCACTCGGCCTGCGATTCTCCAGGAGAACCCGCCCCCCGTCTCGGGACACAGACCTCGGTTCGCTCGATCCCTCCCCCGTCCGCCTCGACCCACACCACAGAGTGACCCATCCCGGGAAACAACCCCAACTCGCTTGACCCCCTGCTCTGCTTTTCGGCAAAACCCATATCTCCATGGCAAGCCCCCCACCCTCGGATACGGCGCGCTCTGCAGGGCGAGGCGGCCTCCTCATTCTCGGAGCCAAGATCTACTTCATCCTTGTCGGCGTCGTGCAGCAGTTCGCCCTCAAGGCCGTGCTGGGACTCGGAGGCTACGGCGCCTACTCGACGGCTCAAAGCGTCGCCAGCATCACCTACAACCCCGTGGTGCAGACCTCCATTCAGGGTGTCAGTCGTGAGATTTCCGGTACCACGGAGAAGCAGCGCCCCCCACTGCTCCGCAAGCTTCTGCTCTTCCATGCCGGCGCCGCGTGCATCCTGGCGTCTTTCTTCTTTCTCGCAGCAACGCCCCTTTCCCGCCTTCTGGGAGCCGCTCATTTAGAGCAAACGCTCCAAATCCTCAGCCTCGTGGTCTTCATCTATGGGATGTACGCACCGGTGATCGGAGCGCTCAACGGGCTGCAACGCTTCCTGCCTCAGGCGCTGCTCGATATTCTTGCCGCAACTTTGCGCACCGTGGGGCTCATTGGCGGCGCCGCGGTCGCTGTTCACATCGCTGGAAAAAAGAGCATCGTGGGAGTCGAGGGAGCTAACCTCGGCTTTGCGCTCGCCAGCTCACTCGTTCTCCTGGCAGCTCTGCTCATGGCGGGAATCGGCCGTTCGGGAGAGACATCGCTCACAGGGCGCGCCTATGCAAAATTCGCTTTCCCCGTGCTCGGAGGGCAACTGCTTCTCAATCTCCTGTTCCAAGCCGATTCTCTCTGGCTTCGCCGTTTCGCCTCCGATGCGGCGGCACGCGCTCACCTAGCCCCAGAGGCTGCAGACCCTTTCGTGGGCGCCTATCGCGCAGCCCAGCTGTTTTGCTTTCTCCCCTATCAACTACTCATGAGCATCACCTTTGTGCTCTTCCCCCTTTTAGCCTCCGCCAACTCACGCCAAGAGACCGCGGCGGTCAAGTCCTACGTGGAAGGGGGGGTTCGGCTCGCAGCCATTGCTTCGGCCATGATGGTCAGTGTCCTCGTCGCCTTGCCAAGCGGGCTCATCGGTCTCGTCTACGGTCAAGACGCCGCCCAGCTCGGGGGAGCAGCGATGCGCCCTCTCGCCATCGGTCTAGGGAGTTTTGCCCTGATCGGAGTCATGACTTCCGCCCTCAACAGCCTCGGACGCCCAGGCGTCAGTCTCAAAGTCACCGCCCTGGCGGTCGTGCTCGTCTCCGCGCTGTGCATGATCTTCGCTCGGGGCTCCGATCTGGGACAGGAGCTCCTGGTACGCGTGGGCTTGGCAACTTCCATCGCTCTGATCATCACCACCATTTACACAGCTGTGATCTTGCGGAGGGCCGCCGGTGGTGTGATCGGTGGCCTGAGCTTGATGCGCATTTTAGGCTGTGGGGTTGGTGCTTCGCTCACCACCAGCTTCATTCTCACCGGCGGCACCGGGCAGGCAGGACGTTGGTTGACCCTGGCCGGCTCTGCTGGCTGCGCTCTCGTCTTTCTCCTTCTGCTGGGACTCACCGGAGAGCTCAGTCACAAAGATCTCCACCAGATCCAACGATGGATGGGCAAAAAGTGATCACCCTCCACCAGCCTCCCTCGCTGGCCGAAGCGCCCACTCACCCAGCTGATCGAGTCAGGCCCTCCCGAGACGCGTCCGGCGGCGCAATCGCCTCCCGCACGAACAAATCCTCGAGGGTTTCGTGCAGCGGCGAGACCTCCTCTACTTCTGCCCCCGCCTCAACGGCCCGACGAAGCACCTCGGCCACAACGGAACGTCCCCCCAACTCAATCCGGAGACGCCCCCCGACTTCCTCGAAACGTTGAGCGGACTCCTGGCAGAACTCCCGCAGTCCCTCCGGAGCGCCACTCAGCACGACGCTCACCCGTTGAGAATCTTGCTTCAGAAGTTCGTCCAACTGTCCCTCGATGACGATGCGCCCCTGACGCAAGATCACAACTCGGTCACACAGGGTTTCCACGTCTCCCAAAATATGGGTCGAAAAAAAGATAGTCCTGCCGCTCTTGCGTTCGTCCACAATCAGGTCCTTGACCTCTTTTCTTCCCACGGGGTCAAGACCGCTCATTGGCTCGTCCAAGATGAGCAATTCTGGATCGCCCACGAGCGCGGCGGACAAAGCCGTCCGTTGCAGCATTCCTTTGGAAAGACGGCGAGCAGGACGATCGGCGGCGTAGAGAACGCCTGTCCGATCGAGCACCTGCCGCGTCCGATCCCTGAGCGCTTTTCCACGCAGACCGCTCAGCTGTCCACACATCTCGACGAACTCAGACGGCGTCAGGAACGGATATATATAAGGGTTTTCCGGTAAAAACCCCATCTTGCGGCGAGCCGAGGCGCTGGGCACCACCTCGCCGAGTAACTGGGCACTCCCCGCCGTGGGCCGAATCAACCCCGTGAGCATCTTGATCGTGGTCGTTTTGCCAGCGCCATTCGGACCCAAAAACCCAAAAATGTCCCCTCGCTTCACCTGAAAGCTGATCCCCCGCACGGCATGAACACGGCGCCGGGTCAAGCCAAGCCGGAACTTCTTCTCGAGTTCAGAAACGGAAATGAGTACGTCGGACATCACCCCTCGAACCAGGACACTCAACCATATTTACCTAGGGATTTCGAATTGAGCCAAAAACGATGATAGATAGCCCTCGGGCCAGTTCAAATGGCAGGATGCGGAGGCGTCGGCTGGATGGTCCCCTGACTTGAATTGGATCACTCACCGGCCGCCAGTTCTCACCTTGGTCCTCGGCGCCCTTTCGTTCCTACCGGCCGCACCCCTGAAGGTCACGCCTCATTCATGTCTAGCTGTTCACTTTCTCGTTCTTGCCTCGCTTGGCTTCTCGCCGGCCTGGCTTCGCTACCTGGTCTCGGTTTGGCCCAAGATGCGCCACCACCTCCTCCGGTCCCGCCCCCCGTGGACGAAAGTCAGCCTCCGGCAGGAAATGATCCGTATGCCGAGGATCCTTATCTTCAGGAATCGCAAGATCCTTATGCGCCAGCACAGGATCCCTATGCGCCAGCGCAGGATCCAGCTTCCAGGCCCAACGCACCAGCCAATGGTCAAGGAGCAGAGACCGAGGCGGCGACTTCCCAGGTTGAGAGGAGCAACCAGACAGGAGCGGGCGTCGAAGCCCAGAGACAGGATCAGCCGGCCCAAGGTGAAGAGATCGCCCCACTGGGCGCAGCGCCCAACGAAGAGAAACGCTTGGCTCGCAAGGCCTCGCTGCGAAGGCAAAGCACGCTGACCGGCTCCACCGGTCTGCTGAGAATTCGTGAGGCAGGCTCTTCGGCTCCGGGGACGTTCCGCTTGAGCTTCAAGGCTGGTCTCAACGCGATGAGCAATTTTCTCTGCACCGAGGCGGCGCCCTGTGTCGATCCGGTCACCGGCCAAATTATCACCGGCGACTCGAGTCAGAGGAGCGACAGCCGTTTGACCTTGACGGTCACCCCGCTTCCCTTTCTCGAGGCCTTTGCCGGGATCCGCAACGTAGCAACGTCGAACAGTTTGGGAACTCCCCAGGTGGTTCAGATCGTGGGCGACTGGAATCTGGGCGTAAAGGGATTTTTCCCAGCAAAGCCGGACCGGCTTTGGGGGCTCGGCAGCGAGCTCGATCTCCTTCTTCTCAACGGCTCGGGAGGAGTCGGCCTTGCTGGCGGCGCCACCAGCTTAACGATTCGGGGAATCGGCAGCCTGGATCTGGGCAAGATGGAAAACGCCTTTCCTCTTCGTCTCCACGGCAATGTCGCCTACGTGCTAGACAACTCCGGAGCGGTCGTGGGTGACTTCGAGACGACACCTCCAGCCCAAGGGGGCCGTGGAGAGCCCATCGAACGCACGGAGCGATATGGGCTCGACATCTCACGAGTCGACACCGTCGATATCGGACTCGGCGCTGAGTATATCAACAAGTGGGTTCGCCCCTTCCTCGAGTGGTCGATTGAAATCCCATCGAACCGACAAGGGCATGTTTGCAGTCTCCCCGGCGCCGCGAGCCGAGGTGACGAATGCCTTGGCGCTGCGAATCGCTTCGAGACGGTTCCCAGCCGGCTCACCCTGGGGGCGCGAGGATTCCCTTGGCAACAATCCGGATTGGCCATCTCCTTGGCGATCGACATTGGAACCGGCGGAACCAGCCGCTTTCTCGAGGAAATGACCCCCGAGGCTCCATATACCGTTTGGCTGGGGCTCTC
>CAYTRQ010000044.1:0-7096 GCA_964440025.1 uncultured Polyangiaceae bacterium
CGAGAGAAAAGTGGTCTCCCTACCGACCACTTTTATGTGGTCGCAGCACTAGCAAACAAGGGGGCGCATCGAATCGCCGGTGGAAGAGACTCCGCCACAGCGAACCTCACCTGCCCACCGGGAGTGGCGGCGGGGCTTTTGAGGTGAGGTGCCGGCGTCTTCGATTTGCTTACTTGGCTGCCTTCCGTTCGGCGACTTGCTCCTTGACCTTTTCGAGAACCGCCCGAGGGCACGGAGCATAGTGAGAGAACTCCATCGAGAACTGGCCGCGGCCGGACGTCGCCGAGCGCAGATCGCCGATGTAGCCGAACATTTCGGAGAGTGGGACTTCGGCTCGGATGCGAATGTTGGTGGCGCCAGAGTCTTGCCCCTGGATCATTCCCCGCCGCCGATTCAAATCCCCGATGACATCACCCACGTAGTCCTCGGGCACGAAGACGTCGACCTTCATGATGGGCTCGAGGAGCTCGGGGCCTGCCTTGGGCATGGTCTGGCGATAGGCGGCCTTGGCCGCGATCTCGAAGGCCATCTGCGAAGAGTCCACCGGGTGAAACCCGCCGTCGGTGAGGGTCAGCTTGCAATCTACGACTGGATAGCCGCAGAGAGGGCCCTCCTCCAACATCATCTTGAAGCCCTTTTCCACTGCAGGAATGTATTCCTTGGGTACAGCGCCGCCGGTGATCTGCGATTCGAACTGGAACCCAGCGCCGGTTTCCAGAGGCTCCACGGTGTAGTCGATCTTGGCGAACTGGCCGGAGCCACCCGTTTGCTTTTTGTGAGTATAGCTATCGTTGACCACTTTGGTGATCGATTCGCGGTAGGCTACTTGGGGTTCGCCGATCTTTGCTTCCACGCCGTGGGTGCGCTTGAGGATGTCGACCTTGATATCGAGATGAAGCTCACCCATGCCCTTGAGGATGGTTTCTCCAGATTCCTCGTCGACTTCCACGCGGAAAGACGGATCTTCGGCCATCATCTTGCCTAGTGCGCTCGAGAGCTTTTCTTGGTTGCTCTTGTCTTTGGCGGCGACCGCGATGGAAATCACCGGATCGGGGAAGATCATGGGCTCCAGGGTTGCGGGACTCTTCTGGTCACAAAGAGTATGTCCCGTTTGGACGTCCTTCAGTCCGACGAGCGCGATGATATCGCCCGCTTGAGCTTCATCGACCATGTTGCGATCGTTGGCGTGCATTTCCACCATGCGCCCCACTCGTTCGGTCTTGCCGGTGGCGGTATTGAGGATCGTATCTCCCTTCCTCAGTTTTCCGGAATAGACGCGGGTAAAGGTGAGGGCGCCGAAGCGGTCATCCATGATCTTGAATGCCAAGGCGCGGAGCGGGCCGTTGGGGTCGACGGTGGCGACTTCGCCCGTTTCATTCCCCTCGAGATCGATGATGGGCTGAGGGTTCACCTCGGTGGGTGAAGGGAGATAGTCGACGACCGCGTCGAGAATATGCTGAACGCCTTTGTTCTTGAAGGAAGAGCCGCAGTACGTAGGGAAGAACGCAAGCTCGATGGTCCCCTTGCGGATGCACTTTTTGATGTCCTCGATGCTCGGCTCGTTGCCTTCGAGGTATTGCTCCATCAGATCATCGTCCTGCTCGACCGCAGTCTCGACGAGAGCAGCACGGTACTCTTCGACCTGCTCTTTCATGTCCTCGGGGACATCCTTGACCGTATAGTTTTCTGGGAGACCGGTCTCGTCCCATATGTAGGCTTTCCGCTCCAGGAGATCCACGATTCCGCAGAAGTCGCCTTCGATGCCGATGGGCAAAACCATGACGAGCGGCTTCGCGTCGAGGACGTTCTTGACCTGATCGACAACCCGATAGAAGTCGGCGCCCAGTCGGTCCAGCTTGTTGACGTAAATGAGGCGCGCAACTTTGCTATCATTGGCATAACGCCAATTGGTTTCGGATTGTGGCTCGACACCACCGCTTCCGCAGAAGACTCCGATGCCACCATCGAGCACTTTGAGCGAACGATAGACTTCGATCGTGAAGTCCACGTGCCCCGGAGTATCGATGATATTGAAGCGGTAGTCCTTCCAGAAGCAGGTCGTCGCAGCAGATTGGATAGTGATGCCACGTTCCTGCTCTTGCTCCATGAAGTCGGTCGTGGCGGCCCCGTCGTGGACCTCACCGATCTTGTGGATCTTGCCAGTGAGCTTGAGGATGCGCTCGGTCGTGGTGGTCTTTCCGGCGTCGACGTGGGCGAAGATGCCGATGTTGCGGTACTTGGAGAGGTCTGTCATCTCATTCTTCCGTTTGGGGGGGGCGAGCATGAAGGCAGAGGCCCCGAGTTTCAACTGGCCAGAGCGACAATGTTGCCGGTTCTTGACCGGTAGAGCTTCGAGCAGGGTGGAATTCGCGGGGCATTCGCTTTGTTGGGGGCGCCCAGGAAGCAGAAGCGGGGGAGCGGGCTGCTGTTCGAACGGCGAGAAAGGCAACATTTTTCGAGTGTTGGAGCGCCGAGCCGGCGAGGGCGGTGCCCGAGACGCTGCCCGTTCGTACGGCGAGGGTGGTGCTGAGACGCAATCCCTTCGAACGGCGACGACTTTGTTCTTCGAGGGGCGACGCTTTCCGGGGTCAGCGGTGGCTCCTCGAGGCGTAGGAGGGGGTGAAAAATCAGCAACTGGGCGCCGGATTGGCCGACAGCACTCGGATGAAGGAAAAATTTGCCGATCGAGGCGAGCTTCCTGGCGCTGCGTGTCCCAGGGAACTGACGGATCTTTCCGAGGATCTGCCGCGAGCTGGGGTCAAGTCGGCCGTGACCTATCTCTGGGGTGACTTACCTCCAGGTCCTCGTGTCGCCATCGTGGGAAGCCGGCGCGCTTCCCCAGCGGGAATTGCCCGGGCGCGGCAGGTGGCCCGAGAGCTCGCGGATTCAGGAGTCACGATTGTTTCCGGGGGCGCAGTGGGGATCGATCGGGCAGCTCACGAGGGAGCACTCGATGTCAGGCGGCCGACGCTGGTGGTGGGACCGGTTTGGCTGGAGCGAGCCTATCCCGTCTGTCACCGCCCGCTTTTTTCACGCATTCTGTCCGAGGGGGGAGGCTACCTCTGCCCCTCTGGCCATGAGGCTCAACCGCTCCGTCCTTACTTTCGCAAGCGCAATGCGGTTCTCGTGGCTTTGAGTCATGTGGTCATTTTGGGCGAGGCCGGCCAGAAGAGCGGAGCCTTGAATGCGATGGCCGTGGCTCGGCGCCTCGGCAGACATCGATTCGTGCTGCCGTGGGAGCTCGAAGAGGTGGGAACGCTTGGATGCGAAAGTGAGCTTCTGGGTCGAGGGGCAACGCCGTATTTCCGTCGGGAGCAAGTGCTTCGGCTGCTCGAGTGCGGCACTTTCGAAAACTCCCGCTGGCTCGAGGCCCTTCAAGCTCGCGTCAACCGGCGTCAGAAACGAGCGTTTGCGAAGAAACAGGCCTCGGGAGCCGGCAGTGCGCGGTCCTCTTTACTGAGCAGGCGATTCGGACGTGAGCATCCCCAGGGCAAGCTGACCTCAGGGGGAATCGAGTTGCCCTGCTCGACTCAAGCGAAGGTCCTCGCCTGCGTTGATCGAGGGGCAGTCAGTATCGATGACATTTGCCGGGAGACGGGGTTGCCGGCTCAGGTTATCCAACATGAGGTTCTTGTGCTCATCCTTCAGGGGCAGCTCGTTGAAAGCGAAGGGCTCGTGAAGGGGGTTCCTTTTGCTCGATGAGCCTGAACAGAGGATAATTCTATGTGTAAATGATGAGGTTGCCGACAGATAGCGGTTGAGGCTCACTGTCGTTGCTCGACCTTCGAGCGTTCTCCCTGCTCGATCGTCCCTCGAGCTCGCAGGGAACGCCCCCTGCAGGTGCCGGTGCGGCGAATGGGCATTCCTTGGGGGGGAACCACCTCGATGCGGATTTGGTCCCCATCGCGGCAGGTGATTTGGCCCACGAACGGTGTCTTGCCGACGCGACGTCCATCGAGATAGACCTCCGAACGAGACGGGCCAAAGTCGACGAAAATTTGTCGGCGTTTCGGTGCAGCCTTTTGTGCTGCCGATGGATCGGAGCCTTGACTGTTTCGATCCTCACCTAGCTGGGGAAGTTTTTGGCTCTCTTCTGAAAGAGTTTTCAGGAGCTCGTCGGGATCCTGGGGGGTTGGCTCTGCGCGACGCCTGGGCTCCTTCGTTTCCTCCGGATCGTGAAAGGCCTCTTGTGCTTCGTTGATAGTGATCCAGAGAAAATGGACGGAAAGGACAAGCAGGCACACGGAGGCAAGCCCTTGGAGCACCTGGGTTGCCCGATGAAACTTGAGTCGACCTTCGCTCATCCTACGACCCGGAATACTTCTGAAAGACTGGTTTCGCCGGTTCTTGCTCGCGCTAATCCCGCCGACAGAAGCGGTATCATTCCTGCTTCGACGGCGATGCGATGGAGCTCCTCACTGGGGAGTTGATCGCTGACGGCTTTTCGCATGGCGTCATTGACGACGAGAAGTTCGGCAATGGGAGTTCTGCCTGTGAAGCCTCGCCCTTCGCAGTATTCGCAGCCCGTTGGGTCCGCATAGTCCCCATCGGGGAGTTCGACCTCGAGTTGGGCGAGCCGCTGTTTGAGGAGGTCACTTGCCTCTGCTGGCTTTCGGCAATGAGTGCAGAGGGTCCTCACCAATCGTTGACTCAGCGCTCCAACAACGGTGCTCGCGAGAACGAACGGTTCTACTCCCATGTCCATCAGGCGAGGAAAGCTTCCCACGGCGCGGTCGACATGGAGCGTTGAAAGAATCAGGTGCCCCGAGAGCCCGGCCTGTGCTGCGATTGACGCAGTCTCTCGATCGCGGATTTCACCCAACATCAACACGTTGGGATCTTGCCGCAGCACGCTCCGCAACGTTTGCGCGAAGTTCATATCGACGGCGGGATTGATTTGCGTTTGAGTTGCAAATGGGAGTTGGAGCTCGATGGGATCTTCGAGGGTGACCAGGCTGCTTTCTCTATTCCGTGATTCGTTGACGTGCTGCAGTGCGGAGTAGAGCGTTGTCGTCTTTCCGGAACCGACGGGGCCGCTGACCAGGAACAGACCCTGGGGGCGAGCCAGGATGGATTCAATTCCGTGGTGGGTGGCCGGGAGAAAGCCAAGCTCGGAGAGCTGGGGTACACCGACGCTGCCCCGCGTGATGCGCAGGACGACTCGCTCTCCTTGATCGACGGGAAGTGTGGAGACGCGAGCTTCAATGAGGTCCGCTCCGACGTGTTGTCTCAGTTTTCCGTCTTGGGGCTTTCTCGTGTACGTGTCGAGGCGCGCTAGAACTTTGATACGCGTTGCCAATTGAGGTCCAAGATAGGTGGCGAGCCGACAGACCTCGTGGAGAGAGCCGTCCATCCGGTAGGTGATCGTGACACCTCGCGAGGAGGGGCTGAGGTGAATATCGCTGGCTCGCAATTGGATGGCACCACGCAAAAGCTCGTCCACCGTGGCCGCGATTTGTTCGCGGCCGAGTTGGGTGCATTCCTCGACACGGGAGCGAACCTCTTCGAGCGCCTCTCGGTTGCTGGCATTGACCAGAGGAGCAAATGATGGTCCTGGGGGACCTTGAGGCCAGGGCCAGAATAGATCGATCAAGGTGAATAACGCGGCGAGGCCGATCGCAGCGAGCAATCCGAAAAACGCGGAGCCGCTCAGCGGGCCTTCTGCGGTTTGGCGCAAGAGCTCGACAATGGTTGCGCGTTCTCCCGTTCCTCGACTTGCGACGGCGTGGACCACGAGACCCCCCGAAAAACAAATGACAGCGAGAAGGAGTGGACCGGCTGTAGAAATGTGTAAGGGGTGACGACCGGCCCCTGGAAAGTGCCGCTGTTTCGCTTCACCGTCTCCCAATTGCAACACCTTTCACGAAATCAGTCGGCGCCGGGCAAGGTCGCGTCTCGCAGCGGCGCTCCGTCGCCCGCTGTCGCCCGCTGTTGGTAACCAAAGTGGTCGACTCCGCTTTCGAGGTTGGCCTGTGACGTTCCCGCCTCCTTGATCTCGGAGGCGGCCCGCTTCAGGCTCTCGACCCCAGTTGGAGCCTTCCCGTCGCGAGCCTGCTTTATGGATACCCACCACCGCCCGGTAGTTTACGCCCTTGCGGCCCTCTCCCCAAGACTTGGGGCTGGGGTTTGCCTGCGGCCCGGCCTTATCGAAGCAGCGGGCTCCTCCGGGAGGACGAGGCTCACGCCAGAGGAATCGTCATGAGCAAATCTGCATCCCAGGTCACCATCGTGGGTGCGGGGTTGGCCGGATCGGAGGCGGCGTTGCAGTTGGCCCGTCGTGGACACGGAGTCCGGCTCTTCGAGCAGAAGCCCGAGAGGAGGACCCCGGCCCAATCCAGCGATGCCTATTGCGAGTTGGTCTGTTCCAATTCCTTCCGCGGCGCGGCTGTCAGCAACGCCGTTGGCTTACTGAAGGAAGAGATGCGCTACCTCGGCTCGGAAGTGATGGAGGCGGCCGACCGAACACGAGTCCCGGCGGGGGGGGCGCTCGCCGTGGATCGGGAGCTTTTCTCCGCGGAAATGACTCGGAAGATCGAGGAAGAGCCGCTCATTTCCGTCTGTCACGGGGAGGTGACGAGCATCCCCGAGGACCGTCCGTTGCTTCTCGCCACTGGTCCGCTGACCGGAGATGATCTGGCTACGCACATTTCACAAATCACGGGGGGGCAGCTCGCCTACTACGACGCGATAGCGCCCATCGTTTCTGCCGAGAGTATCGACTTGAGCCGAGCTTTTTTTGCGTCGAGGTGGGGCAAAGGCGAGACGGAGGCGGAGAAGAACGCCTACGTGAACTGTCCTCTCACTCAGGAGGAATACGCTCGTTTCGTGGCGGCGGTGCGCGAGGCCGAGAAGGTTTCGCCCACGGGATTCAAGAAGGCGCGGTACTTCGAAGGGTGTCTCCCCATCGAGGTGATGGCGGAGCGAGGAGACAAGACGCTTGCGTTCGGTCCGATGAAGCCGGTCGGTATCACGGATCCGCGCACCGGTCGCTGGCCAGCCGCCGTCGTCCAGCTTCGCAAAGAAGACGAGGCAGGCACGGCCTACAATATGGTTCGCTTCCAGACGCGCATGAAGTGGGGAGCGCAGAAGCGCGTCT
>CAYTRQ010000044.1:7106-21409 GCA_964440025.1 uncultured Polyangiaceae bacterium
AGGTCCCTCCCAAGTCCTTCGAGAAGGAGAAGTTCTTCCAGGGCTGCCAGCCCATCGAGGCCATCGCCGCCACCGGGCGAGAGAGCCTGCGCTTCGGGCCGATGAAACCCGTGGGTCTGGAAGACCCGCGGACCGGGAAACGCCCTTACGCGGTCGTGCAGCTCCGGCCCGAGAACCGCGCGCGCACGGCGTACAACCTCGTGGGCTTCCAGACCAAGCTCAAGTACGGCGAGCAGTCGCGCGTCTTCCGCATGATTCCTGGCCTCGAAAATGCGGAGTTTTTTCGTATGGGAGCCGTGCATCGAAACACGTTCATCAATGCGCCCCGCTGTCTCGACGACACCTGGCAACTCCGCGCCCATCCTGGCGTCTACTTGGCCGGGCAAGTGATCGGCACCGAGGGATACGTGGAGGCTGCAGCCGGAGGATGGATGGTGGCTCATATCATCTCCGAGCGTTTGCGGGGACGTGAGCCAGAAATGCTTCCTCCCGAGACGGCGCACGCGGGTCTGATTCGCCAGACTCAGAGGCATGCGGACGACTATCAACCCTCGAACATCACTTTCGCCCATTTGCCGCCGTGGGAGGGTCCTCGACTCAAAAAGCAACAACGTTACGAGCAGATGGCGCAGCGTTCCCTGCAAGCACTGACCGATTGGATCCGACGGCATGGGCAGCGGATTGGGCTTTCCGCGGCCGAGTGATTGTGAGCCCCATCGGGGTTTTGAGCCGGCGTTCTAAATGAGTTCGCGAATGATTCCATCGACCCAGAGCCACTGATCAGAAGGAACCCACAGACGGCCGTGCTTTTCGCCCAGGCGACCGGAAGACACGAGTTGAGCCTTTTTTTCCTGTCTCTCCGGAGTCCAAAAGGGAGCGCCGAATCGGTCGGCGATGCGGGCTGGTTCGATCCCTGCAGTTGTGCGAAGGCCCAGCAGGATAGCCTCTTGAATGGACGTCTCCGGACAAAGGGGTTCTCGCTCGGTGAGGAATGCCTCGAAAGGAGAGTGCTGACCGGCCTCGAGCTTCTGATAGGCGTCTAAGTAGCGTTCGGGTACGAGGAGATTGCGGTAGCGAAGCCGTCCGCTGCGTCGGGTGACCGTTCCGTAGGCTCCGGTGCCCAAGCCGAGATAGTCGTGGCCCAACCAGTAGCCCAAATTGTGTTGGGACTCCTGGCCCGGTCGAGCGTAGTTGCTGACCTCGTAGTGAACCAACCCTCGTGCCTTGAGGGCGGCCGAGACTTCTTCGAAGGAGCGAGCGACGAGTTCCTCATCGAGCAACGGGAGGCGCCCGTCACGGTGCAGGGCGCCGAAGCGAGTGTTTTCTTCGATGGTCAAAGCGTATGCGCTGAGGTGGTCGATGCCCGAGTCCAGAGTAGCGAGCACGTCCTGCACCGCCTCTGCCGGAGCTTGACGGAATACTCCGAAAATGAGGTCTGCCGAAATGGAAGGCATTCCGGCAGCGCGCGCTGCACCCAGCGCCGCGAGCCCGTCGAACTCATCGTGAAGCCTTCCCAGAAACCGCAGGCGCTGTGTATCGATGGCCTGGACCCCGACGCTGACGCGATTGATCCCGACCTCCAGAAGCTGGGCGAAGTGTTGTTCGCTGACGCTGGTGGGGTTGCATTCGACGGTGATTTCCGGATTTTTCGCGGTGGGGAGCGTCGAGCGCACCGCGGCAACGACGCGCCCGAGCTGGGCTGGCTCCCAAAGCGACGGTGTTCCCCCTCCAAAGAAGATGCTGCCGACCAAAAAGTCGGGTTCTCCAGAGTCCTCTTCGAGAGCTGCGGCGCGGAGATGCAATTCCCGAATGACGGCGTCGGCGTAAGCTTGGTGAGGGATGCGCCTGCGAGCCCGAGAGAGATCGGCGCCAGCTCCTGGCACCTTGACGCTCAGGAAGTCGCAATAGGGGCACTTTTCCAAACACCAGGGAAAGTGCACGTACACTCCCAAGTGGGCGCATTCTCCCGCAGGGCGCTTCGAGCGGAGGGGGGAACGGTCCCTGCGGACCGCTTGGTCGGGTGGGCTCGTCCGAGTGTCGGTGGGGGAGGGATTTTTGCCCGATTGCATGAGATGACTTGGTTTCCGAAAATGACGATTTAAATTGAGAGCAGTGTCCGTTTTAGACGACCTGCTGCAGAAGGTCCGTTCCTATCACGAGGGAGCGGATCTGGACTTGATACGACGAGCCTACAACTACGGCGAATGGGCTCATCGCGAACAGGTCAGAAAAAGTGGGGAGCCCTACTTTACCCATCCTGTCCGTGTGGCTCACGCTATCGCCGAGCTGCGCTTGGATACAGCGAGCGTGTGCGCAGGGCTTCTCCACGACGTGGTCGAAGATACAATGGCCACGGTCAGCGACATCGAGGGGGACTTTGGTCCCGAGATCGCTCATCTCGTCGATGGCGTGACCAAGCTGTCGCAGATCAATTTCACCTCCAAGGAGGACCGCCAGGCCGAGAGCTTCCGAAAAATGGTCGTTGCTATGGCCAAGGACATTCGCGTTCTGTTGGTCAAGCTGTGCGACCGCTTGGACAACATGCGCACTCTCGAGCACATGAAACCCTCCTCTCAGGAACGCATCGCTCGAGAGACGGTGGAAATTTACGCTCCTCTGGCGAATCGACTGGGCCTGAATTTGATCAAGAGCGAGCTTGAGGACCAAGCGCTCCGCTATCTCGAGCCCGAACGCTACAAAGAGATCCAGTCCAAACTTGCCAAGAGCCTCAAGGAGCGGGAGCGCTACATCGAATCCACCTGCCGCACCATTACCTCTCGACTCGCCGAGCAAGGGTTCAACGTTCAGGTGGAAGGCCGGGCGAAACACGCCTATTCGATTCACCGAAAGATGCGGGCGAGCGATTGCGAGTTCGAGCAGGTCTTTGATCTGATCGCCTTCCGGATCATCGTCGAATCCGAAGCAGATTGCTACGCTTGTTTGGGGGCGATTCACTCGCGTTGGACCCCCATTCCGGGTCGTTTCAAGGATTATATCGCTCTGCCCAAGCCGAATATGTACCAATCGCTGCACACCACGGTGATTGGACCGGGCAGGCAGCGCATCGAGGTGCAGATCCGCACTCATGAGATGCATCGGGTAGCAGAAAAAGGAGTTGCTGCTCATTGGAAATACAAGGAGCGCGGTGGGGGCGGTGTGGATCCCGCAGATGCTCAGAAATTTGGCTGGCTTCGGGAGTTGGCCGACTACCAAAGAAATCTTCGCGATCCGGCGGAATTCCTCGAAAGCGTTAAGATCGATCTGTTTCCCGATGAGGTGTATGTGTTTACCCCCAAGGGTGACGTGCTCGTCTTTCCGCGCGGGGCAACTCCCATTGACTTTGCCTACGCCATTCACACGGAGGTCGGGCACAAATGTTCCGGGGCACGTTGCAACGGGCAAATTGTGCCCATCCGTCACCGGCTCAAGAACGGTGATGTCGTCGAGATCATGACCAGTCCTGGGCAACGTCCGAGCAAGGACTGGTTGGACTCCTGTGCGACGACCCGTGCCAAGAATCGAATTCGGGCGTTTTTACGTGCAGAAAAGCGGGTCAAGAGTATCAACCTCGGGCGCGAGCTCCTTGAAGGTGAAATGCGAAGCGCGGGGATGAGCCTGCCGAAGTTGCTCAAGAACGAGCGCGCGGTCGAACGGTTGGTTCGCTCTCATCGCGTTGGTTCCTTTGACGAGCTCCTCCTGGCTATCGGCTACGGGAAAACCGGGGCCGATGATGTGGTTGCCGGGCTCCGTCAGGAGGGGAGCGGGGCCAATGGAGGGGAGAAAGCAGTCACCTCCGTGCAGCCACCTGCAGAGCTCAAGGCTGGCCGGCTCGAAACGCTCGTTCGCAAAGTGAAGGGCGATCAACCTGCCGGGATCAAGGTTTCGGGGCTCGACAATGTCCTGGTGCGCTATGCAAAATGCTGTAATCCGCTGCCCGGCGATCCTATCATCGGCTTCATTACGCGCGGACGCGGGGTGACCGTCCATCGGCGCGGTTGCCAAAAGGCGTTCAATACCGAGCCCGAACGTCGGATCGACGTCAACTGGGATAGCCGCGCCAAGGTGGCTCGCCCTGTCTCCATTTCAGTCGTGACGAACAATAGGCCCGGGATCCTTGCCAATATCAGTCAGACCTTGTCGAGCCAGCGGGTCAACATCAGTGAAGCGAACTGCCGGGCCGATGATGAGGGGCGCGCACACAATACCTTTACGTTTCAATGCAGCGATCTGGGCCACCTGAAAAACGTCATGAAAGCTCTGGGAAAGCTGAACGGAGTCGTCAGTGTGGATCGGGTGTGAAGATCGAAAAAGAATAGCCAGACAACAGCATTTCATGCTAGTTGATGTGCCTCCATGGATCGACTTGATTCCGTTATTGATGAAATCGAGGCCGCGCGAGGCGAAGCGGTCCAGCGTTTTGCCTCCGAGGTCGGAATGCCGGTTTCCGAATTCCTCCGGCATTTCCGCGTGGTTGTCGAAGGACCCAATAGCTCAACCATGCAGGTTTCTTTTCGCGTCGAACCACGCGAATAGCGCATTCTTTCCACGCTGAATCGCGGCCGGCCCAGCCGTGGCAGGCCTCACCGTGGCGAAGGGGGCGAGACGCGTTTTCGCGTCGCACCACGATTATTCTGTGAGCGGCGGCGCGAAAAAACGCGAAATATTTCAGGAAGTCCCCGCGGGGTGCGGCGAGGCTCCATCGGGCGTGCTGCGTCACACCAAATCGGCCTGACGCAGCACGCAGAGCGAAAAATCGATCAATTTTCCACAGTGATCCCGAGTCGGCGTCGCATTTCGAAATATTTTGCGCTGGACGCGAACAGGACGATTTCCTTCAGGCGATCCGCGTTGGAGACCCCCGCCGTTCCCTCTTCCGAGGCCTGAATCACTTCCACGACCGTGGCAAGATCGTGGGCTACGACGAAACCGGCGCGGTCCGCCGTGAGATCGACGGCTCCCACCCAGCGCTTCAGGTCGAGCGACGTCCCTGCTTGAAGCAGCTTGGAGACCAAGGACGCGAGATGGTCCTTGGCATCTCCGGCCAGATGCTGCTTGAGAGCTGTGACGTTCTCGTTGACCGGTCCTTCTAGATCGGCGGCCACCGGGAACTGAGGAGAGGTCGCCTTGATGGCGGCAAACAACCAAGCCTTCATGGCCGTGCCCGTCTGGACAAAGTGTCTGAGGTAGAAGCCCGAGCGATTGTAGGCGAGCTGACGGGCCGCCACGAACGCTGCAACCTGCGGGGGGACCTGCCTGCTCATTGCCATGCGTCCCATTTGGAGACTGGGGGCTTCCGTATAGAGATAGGAGAGCCCTCCCTGATCGCTGGGATTGGCGAAGACGTTCGGCAGTTCCACTCCGAGGACCCCTGCAGCATAGTAGAGCGTTTGTGCCAAGGGGGATTCGTGTTGACTGGGATCGACGAACATGTCGCCGCTGACCCCGAGCTGCTCGTAGGGTTGAGCCCTTGCTTTGATGACTGCCGGCTCGATTGTCGCGAAGATGGCCGTGAGCAACGGATCCACAGAGGGGTGGATGATGCGGGAGTACCAGTCGTCTTCGCTGAAGGCCTCCTGAGCAGGTGCCGCCGTTTCCGAGCGCATGCGTTGGTAGAATCGCTCTTCATCTGGCTCAGCGAGCTTGAGCACTGACAGAACCTGGCAAAGTGCCCAACTGGCGTCGGCATCACGGGCGACGGTATAGATTTTTCGAAGAGCCTTGTACGACTCTTGCCGGTACGGCGTCTGAGCCAGCAGGGCTTCCTGCAATAGGATGCCCTTGTCTTTGAATCGGGCAACATCCGAGGAATAGATGACAGCCAGCTTGTCGAGACGCTCTCGGTTCCCGGGATCGAGCTCGTTGGCGGCCTCGAGAGCCTCTGCCGCCTTCTCGGGGTCGTGGAGATGCTTTTGATAGAGCTCGCTCAGTTGTTCGTAGGTCGCGATGCGTGCAGGCACATCTCCTTTTTGCTCTGCATGGGAGATGGCGCGTTTGAGCAGTTCCTCCACGGCGGGGTAGTTGTTGGCCGCTTTCTGAATCTTGATCAGCTCTTGGAGCGCCTTGTGGTTGGCTGGATCGAGCTCGAGGACTTGCTCGAGGAAGTCGGCAGCAGCGGCGGTGTCGCGCAATTGGCGAGAGGAAACGAGCGCCGCCGTGTGAAGGTATTTGACCTTTTGACTGGGCTCGTCGACGAATTCCGCCAACTTGACCACGATATCGATCAGTTTGTTCCAGTCCTTGTCCTCGCTGTAGAGCTGCATCAGCTTCGTCAGCAAGCGGCGATCTTCTGGCCGATCTTCGAGTGCCGCGACGTAGAAGTTGGCCGCAGAGGTGTGGTCTTTGAGCTTACCGGCATAGAGATCGCCGATTTCGATCAAAAGCTCGGCGCGCTCGTCTCCGAGAGCCAGCTCGAGCAACTTGGTCTTGGCCTTGACCGCTTCCTTGTAGTTCTTGAGCTCTTCATAGGCGGTGCCCAGAGCGCGCAGCGGCTCGGCGAGCCCGGGATCCAGATCGCTTGCCTCTTGCAACCGACTCACGGCCCCACGGGGGTTGCCTCCCTTTCGCATGGCTTCACCGAGACGGTACATGGCCATGGCTTTCTCCATTTCTCCAAGCTCGGCATCGAAGCGTCGCAGGTAGTTCGAAAGCAATTCGACAGCGCGCTTGGGAGTTCCATGTTCGAAGACGACCTGAGTGACTCGTTCCATGGCGTCTCGATCGTCGGGAGCGAGTCGCATCAGGGTATCCACCGCAGCCACTGCGTCTTCGGTCGAGCCGGACTTACTGAGCGCATCGACGTAGCGCTGCAGTACTTTGATCGCGGTGTCGTTACCAAGGGTTTCGACCCGTTCACCGATGCGGGCATAGTAGCTTCCCGCTTCGACGTAGCGTCCTTGCTCGAAGCAAATATCACCGAGGACGAGGAGCGCATCGATATTGGAAGGGTCGAGCCTGAGCGCGCGTCCTGCCGAAGATTCGGCGCGCGTGTCGTCCCTGAGCCCTTCTCTTTGCAGGCGAGCCATCTCCCCGGCCAGCTTGGCCTGGGCCCGGTCGCCCTCGACGATCTCGATCTCACGTTCGAGCATCTCGACCGCGGCATTGACCTCGCCTCGCTTGACGTAGGCGGCTCGCAGGGCAGCACTGAGATTGCGGTCCTCTGGAGCGGCATCGAGGGCGTTTTTGTAGTGTTCGATGGCAGTATCGAGATCGCCGCGGCCTTCCAGGAGAGCAGCGGCGTGACGATAGTGCTCGGCCCGGGACTCGGGGGTTTCGGCCTTTTCGGCGAGCGTCAGAATCGCTTCCAGAGCCCGGCTGGCGTCTCCCGTTGATTCCCGCAGGCGGGCCAACGCTTCCAAGGCGCCGGCATGTTCCGGATCGGTCTCGAGAACAAGCTCGTAGGCCTGCATCGCCCGTTCTGGCGACCCGATTTGTTCCGTCAGGAGGCGACCCCAGGCCGTCCCGAGGGAGCAGCGTTCGGCTGGGTCTTCCACCAACGCCATTTGCCGCTCGTAGAGCTGGCTGGCCTGTTCCCACCGCTCGAGGACCCGGAGATGACGGATGAGGGTGGCCATGGCGCTGACACGGCCTGAGTCGGCCTCGAGGGCACGCCAGAGAGCGCTAGCTGCCGCATGATGATCGAGGAATTCCTCCTCGTGAACAGAGGCGATTTTCTCGAGCAGGGCGATCCGCTGCTTGGGGGTCGCAGCCAGGCCAACCTGGCGTTCGAGGATATCAACCAACTCACGATATTTGCCGTTTTTGGTGTAGACGCGTTCGAGGCCGCGGAGAGCATCCATGCTTTCCGGATCGATCTCGAGAGCTTTGAGGTAGGAGTCGACGGCCTTGGCTGGATTTTCCAGCCGCTCCTCATAGAGCTCACCGGCGCGACACAAAGTCCTGACTGCATCGGCTCCGGTTTGTGCCGCTACCTGGCGATCGAGGTGGGCAACGAGACCATCGAAGTCGCCGAGGCTTTCCAGGACTCGGGAAAGTCCTGCTCCGGCGGTTGCGTGCGATGGGTCCTCAGTGAGGACTTGCTCGTACACGGCCCGCGCGCCCTGCAGGTCGCCCAAATTTTGTTCCAGCACTTCGCCTGATTCGGCCCGAAGATCGCGGGCGAGCGAAGGGGTTGCTGCCGCGTCGGCACGATGGGTGAGAATTCGTCCGAGCTCCTGCCATTGCTGGGCCTTCTTGTAGATAGCGGTGAGACCCGTGAGAGCCTTCTCGTTGGACGGCTCGATCGAGAGCACTTGCTGGAAGCACGGAAGAGCCAAGTCAGGACGGCTGAGCTTCGTTCTGTACCAGGTTCCTGCCTGCAGCAGGAGCTGAGAGCGAGTCTCCGGCGTAGCTTCTGGGTTTTGAGTCGCGTCATGGACCGCGGAGAGTGCCTCGGCCCAAAGGGATTCCGTGTGACCGGCTGCACGTTCAACTCCCTCGGCATACTCGTCACAGGGGTCGTCCGTGAATGCTTGCGAGTAGGCCACCACTGCTTGCTCGGGATCTTGGAGATCTCTGAGGTAGATGCGCCCAATTTCTGCCATGGCGCGGGCGCGTTCGTCGGCAGAAGGCGCTGCTTCCGCCCGGGCCAGCAGCATCTCGACCAGCTCTTCGAATTTGCCGAGACGACGTCGGACCTGCTCGAGCCCGGCCAGAGCAACGCTGTCACGGGGCATGATGGCCAAAAGATCTTCGTAGACGGCCTCGGCTCGTTCGAGGGCTTCGGGGGCCTGTTCGAGGAGACGTGCCGCGCGGCGCAAGAGGGAGGCTTTGACGTCTCCTTGGGCAGGGTCGTCGATCATCGAGGCGGCGAGACGGAATGCCTGCCCGATGCGCTCTGGCTGAGCTCCCTGGCTGGTGGCCGATTCGAGTTGCAGGGCGAGCTCGCCATTTTCGGGATTGGCGAGAAGCTGCTTCTCCATTGTCTCGATCTGTTCCTCGGAGACGAGGTTTTCCTGTGAGCGCCCTAGGTTCTCCAGAGCGTGGAGGAGTTCTTGGATCGAGCCGCGCTGTTGGGGGCGCTTGGCGAGGAGACGTGCCACGATGGTATCGATGTCCTGAGTTGCCCAGCCTCGCGGCGCTATACTGCTCACGACAGGGGCGGGTGTCATAAGGTGGGCAAAGGCCACCTCGAGGACGTCGCCCTCGAACGGAGGTTTCCCACTGAGCAGCTCGAACATGAGAGCGCCCAAGGAATACAGGTCCGATTGCTTGTCTGCGTCGGCTCCGCGGATCTGCTCTGGGGCGGCGGTGCGAGGATTGGCGCCTGTGGATGCGAGTCCCGTGCGGTTTTTGCTTTGGCGCACCCGTAGTCGGCCACTCCCTATATCGAGCAGGGCCAAGGCCGGCTCTCCGTCGGCTCCGCGGTAGGTGATGACGTTTTCGAGCGAGAGCGAGCCGTGCGTGAGCTGTTTCTCATGCAAGGCCTGCACCGCAGCGACCAAGGAGAGAAGGATCGGACGCGCCTCGTTGATGTGCATGGGGCCTGTCCGAGCCACGCGCACGCTGAGAGGCTGTCCCTCGACATACGATTGGGCGACAGCGTACCGATCTGCCAATGGCCCGGCGTAGAGAAGTTCGGGAAAGGCCGGATGGGTCACCCTGCCGGCGAGTCGTGTGAGTGTAAGAAATCGATGCAGTCCCGAGCGATTCTTGACCGCCTCTGGATGGAGGACCTTGAGACGAACATCACGCCCCTCTGACTTGGCAAGGTAGGTGGCTCCCAATCTTCCGTCACCGAGCTTTCGTGCAATGTGATAGGGGCCAAGCTCGTCTCCTGCCGAAAGAGCGGGATCCTCGACGCGTTCGCCGGCTGCAATCTGTGCCACGATCGGATTGAGATCCTTACCCGTGCTGCGCAGAGCATCACAAAGAGCTTCCACAGCATCTTCGGCTTGGCAGTGGGAGAGCAGCGCTCCGGCAAAGGAGCCGAGGCTCGTCTTACCGCCGACCACATCAGGGTCGAAGCCGAGGACGTCTCGAGAGAGGGTGAGCAGTTCGTCGAGCTCGAACAGTCGTTCCAGCTCGGCACGCAGTACTTCCAGTTGCTTCATGTCTTTTTTACTTTGCGAGCCGCTTGTTTCACCGAGGCCTACCCAGAGGGGGAGCAGGGGCTCCGCTCTGGGTGCCTTCGGTAGCGGAAAAAGCGGGCGGACGATAGCGCGACGTTCGCTGAGGGGCACCAGGGTGGTGCGTGAAATTCTCGCCGGCCGGCCAAGTTTTTTTGGATGTTCGGTTTTTGGCCAGCCGACAAAGCCAGGGTATTCTCCCGCTATGAGGGATCGCTCTGATCTACTTTCGGGAGCCCGGCCCGTGGCCACGACGGCCTCGAGCCGCCGTCGTCGAGCCGCCATTCAAAGGATTTTGCCGCTTGTCGTGCTCGCCGCGGGGATTTTCGGCACTCCGATTTTGCTCCTTTCCACTGGAGGGCTCGGCCGCCTCGATCGTCTCGAACAAGAGCAGCAATCAGTGGAACTGGAGATTTCCCGTATCACCAAACGCATTGAACATCTGCGGACCGAAGCCGAGGGACTGAAGGAGCGTCCTGCCGCCGTGGAGCGTGCCGCTCGAGACCAGCTAGGACTGCTGCGCCAGACCGAAGTGGTCCTTCAGTTCGAAACGCCGAGGCCACAAAGCAATTAAACTCGCTCAGAAACGACCTCGCCAAGTCCAGTTCTGCTCGGCGCCGATGGCGAGCCAGTCGAGCCGGACTGGATGTTTTCCGGCCTCGAGCTCGATGTAATCGCTTCCCCAGCGTCGTGGAGACGGTACGCTCACCGCCTGGACTCCTTCGAGCTCGGCAAATGCGCTCGGATTGGCGCGAAGTGCCAGGATACCGAGACCAGCCAATACCGTGACCATGGCCGAGGGAATGTGCGAGGCCACCACCGCGCGAAGCTCGGGGTAGGCATAAGCGTTTTCTATGAGCCATTCGATGTCCTGAGGGCATTGGGCGAGCAAAATGCTGGGGCTCTTGCCGATTTCCCGTCCAGAGGAAATCACCAGCTCGGTGCTCCCGTGCCATCCATCTGGTGGGTTGCTCGGGGCAAAGTGGTCGGGCTTTGGCTTTTTTGTTACGTGTCGCCTATCCACTTGTCCCTTTCCTTTTGCTCCGCCTCGCACTTGAGCGCCTCGCATGATCAGCACATCTTCGGTGGGAAGTTGGCGGGGCATCGAGATCTTCACGGGCCTCTTGAAACCGCGCGGATCTCCCACATGTCCGTGCGCGACGGCGAAAGAGAGCGTGTCGGCGGAAGCGACCAAGCCGGGCGCAGCTCTTTGTGAGTTTTCCGGGTCGCAGTTCCTGAGGCTCGCGCCATCTGGCCGGGGTGGATAGAGCTCACCGGTCAAGACGCGACGATCCGGATCGACGATACGCGCTCCGGCGGCTATGAGTTGAAGGAGTGTTTCTCCTTGGGCCAGGACTTCTAGACATTGGTGTGACGGAGGTACCAGGAGGAACTCGACTCCTGGTGGCATCCGTTTGCTTCGCAGCAAGGAACCAGCGGTTAGGAGATCTCGAAGCGAGAGCCCAGTATCACCTCCTAAGAGGACCTGGCTGACCCGCTGTCCTTCCAGCTCGCGGACCGGTCGGACAGTGCCATGAGAGTCGAGGATCAGGGGCTGGATGCTCGACAGATCGAGGGAGATGACCTCTTGAACAGGCGCCCCCTCGTCCGCAACGAGGGTGCGATAGGCCTTTGAGCGCTTCTGATCGCGGAGAAAGGTTTCCGTCTTGTCGTCGCTGGAAAACAATGCCGCGGCCGCGCCGACGCGGGGCGCTATGGCACAAAGAACCGCGCGTTCGGAAACGGAAAGAAGCTTGGCGCTTGAGCCGCCGAATTCAAGCACCACAGGGGCCTGGGTGAGCGAGTCGACTCGGCATACGGTCGTTTCGAGCCCCAGACGAAGAAGCTCGAGGGAAGCGTCCCTCATGGAGATAAAGGGGTGGAGTCGCCCACTGAGTACAATTTGAATGCTCACTGGCCTTCGGACCCAAGTTCGCCCGGTGATGAGCGCCTCGGTGAGTTGTCCAGCAGAGGCTGTGATCGTCAGCATTCCCGAGGCACCGACCCCGGCAAGTCGAGCGTCATCAGTGAGGGCTAATCGTGCTGGACTTCCAAATCGCTCCAAATGCACCGCTGGAGCGAACCCGGCGCCCGGTTGTGCCGTCAAAAAGCCGAGAGAGATGGCGTCGGAGGGAACGACATGCGGGGCTTTTGGATGAATGTCTTCCAAGCTGCTACCGATGCAGCAAGGTGGGTAGGCGATGCTCACTTCGACCGCACTTCTTTCGAGGCCCTCCTTGACGGCTTGTCCAAGGATACGATTGGGCTCCCTGGCGAGGACGACTTGATCGATCTTGACTTGTACGAGTCCTTCACCGAGGTGGTCGTCTCGGCGTCCAGACGTCACCCCCGTACGGCCCGTTCTCCCGGAAATCTCGCGCCCAGCGATGATTCGCTGGCTCATTGTGCGTGGCGGATCGCCAGCCCTGACTTTCATCCCCGGTCTCCCCCCCGGTCAACTCCTCATGAGTAGCCTAGCTACCTCAGTCCTGGCAGGTCAAGGCATCCAGAACCCCAATTCAAGAGGGGCGCTTGTGTTGCGGGGCTTCTTGTCGAGCGGGCTCGAGCAGTTGGGGAATGTAAAGATGCTGGGCCCCACAAAGTGCGATACCGATCGATTTCACTCAGTTGCAGCACGAGGTTTTGGCCGTTCGCGAAAGTCGGCGTAAGATGCTCTTGGCAACTCGAGAGGCACGCGGTGGCCCGGTCAACCTGGACCATAGCTGCACGACTCCAGGCTCGAGGTCCTTCGCTTTTGTAGGGAAAAATATGTTCAAAGAAGCTCTTCAGTCGGCCGTCGATCGAGCCCAGGGATATGCCGGGGTCCTCATGGATTTCGAAGGGATACCGGTAGACAGCTATGTGAGTGAAGAGTCCCCTTTCGATATTGAAGTCGTGGGCGCAGAGGTCAGCGTTTTGGTCAAGCAAATCCAACGCGCTGTTGAAATGCTCGAGGCGGGAGGAACGGAGGAGATCTCCTTCAAGAGCGAGAAGATGACGACGATCGTGCGTGTGATCGATGCCAACTACTTCCTTGCGCTGGTCATCGGTCCAGAAGCTAATTCGGGGAAAGCCAAGTTTGCCTTGCGTCTGATCTTACCAGACTTGCGAAAAGAGCTTTCATGACCCAGAAAACCCAAGGCAGTCTTCGGATTCTCGTTCTCAGTGGTCCCAACTTGGGTCGACTGGGAAAACGCCAGCCAGGGATCTATGGCACGCAAACCTTGGAAGACATCCACCGGGTGCTTGGCGGGGTGGCCGAGGAGGAAGGGGTGCAGGTGGAGTGTCGGCAAAGCAATCACGAGGGTGACTTGCTCGATTGGGTCGGCGCTGCGGGGGAACAGGGGTTTGCCGGGATCGTGATGAACCCTGGCGCCTTCACCCACACCTCCTATGCCCTCTATGACGCGATTCTGGGGACGGAGCTGCCGGTTGTCGAAGTCCACATTTCCAATCCCGAGGCCCGCGAAAACTTTCGCCGACATTCCTGCATTGCGCCGGCCTGTCTGGGTCAGGTAGCCGGGTTTGGGTCCCTGTCTTACTCCTGGGGACTCAGGGGGCTGGTCGGCCATCTCAAGGGGCAAGAGCAATGAATCTGTGTGCATTGCCGGGTCATTCAACCCCCAGGGTTTCAACCCTATTGGGAAAAGGTCGCTCTCGTGGCGTTTTTTTAGGGATCTGATTGCAGGCCTGGCGGCAACCCATCACTTTCCCTAGTTTCGGCCGGCTCATGAACATCAATTTGGAAGATCTGAAGAGCCTGATTGCGACCCTGGAAGACGGGGGAGTGAGCGAGTTCGAATACGAAGACGAATCTAGCCGTCTTCGCTTGGCTTTTGGTTCCACGCAAGGCGCGGCTCCGGTTGCGCCGAGCCAGTCCGTGGCCCCGGCAGGTCACTCGTCCACGACGCCGGAAGCGGCCGATGACAGCGATGCGGTATTCATCACGTCGCCTTTTGTCGGTACGTTCTACAGTGCTCCGGCCCCTGGGGCTCCTCCCTTCACGGAAGCCGGGCAGACGGTCAGCGTTGGTCAGACGCTCTGCATTGTCGAGGCCATGAAACTGATGAACGAGATCGAAAGCGATGTATCGGGTACGGTCGTTCAAGTCTTGGTCGAAAATGGCACGAGCGTGGAGTTCGGTCAGAAGCTCTTCAAGGTCAAACCTGCCTGAGCGCCGACCTCCTGGGTGAGTCCATGTTCAAGAAGATCCTCATCGCCAATCGGGGCGAGATCGCA